>CAITND010000191.1 GCA_903893625.1 uncultured Oscillatoriales cyanobacterium | reverse complement strand
TCACTTTTATTTTCTTTTTTACACCCGACTTTGAAAACGCCCTGCCTGTAGAGACGTTGCATGCAACGTCTCTACAGGGGGAATGTGTAGAAAACATTTACAGATTTCATATAACAAAGCAGAAAAAATGGTAAAATTAAAATAGTTTCAAACCACAGGATAAGGAAGTAAATCAATGTCTGTGATCGCGGTTATCGACTACGATATGGGGAATTTGCACTCCGTTTGCAAAGGCTTAGAAAAAGCAGGTGCAAACCCTCAAGTGACTGACTCAGCAACAGTGATTAAAAATGCTGATGCGGTTGTATTACCCGGCGTGGGTTCCTTTGACCCCGCTATGCAACATTTGAGAGCCCGTCATTTAGTAGAACCCATTCAAGAAGTAATTGCTTCAGGTGTTCCCTTTTTAGGCATTTGTTTAGGCTTACAAATCCTGTTTGAATCTTCAGAAGAAGGTCAAGAAATCGGGTTAGGAATATTCCCAGGAACAGTGCGACGTTTTCAGTCAGAACCCGGCTTAACTATCCCCCATATCGGTTGGAATCAACTATCTTTTACTCAACCTAATTTACCGCTATGGAAAACCATTGGTTCTCAACCTTGGGTCTATTTTGTTCATTCTTATTATGTTGATCCAACTGATATTAATTTAACCGCCGCTACGATTCAACATGGAAGTCAAATCATTACGGCTGCTGTTGCTAAAAATAACGTGATGGCTGTACAATTTCACCCCGAAAAATCCTCCACTACCGGATTGAAAATTTTAGATAATTTTGTAGAATTAGTTCACGGTAAAACTCAAAATCATGAGATAAGAAACCCGGTTTCTGCATAAATCTTTCGGCTTGAGAAACCCGGTTTCTGATTCATTGGAGGGATCAATCTTTGAGTTTAAGAATTTCTGGAAATCGCTTACTTAAAACCTTACCCGGAGAAGAAACTCGCCCCACATTAGCTAGGGTGAGGGAAGCGGTTTTTAATATTTGGCAAGGCAAAATAGAAGGCTGTCGCTGGTTAGATTTATGCACGGGAAGTGGTTCAATGGGGGCTGAAGCTTTATGTCGAGGGGCAGCAGTTGTGATTGGCATTGAACAACATGGAAAAGCTTGTCAGGTTATTCAAGAAAACTGGCAAAAAATGGCGGATTCTTCCCAAGAGTTTAAAGTGATTCGAGGGGATATTTTAGGAAAGTTAAAAACGTTATCTGGGCAACAATTTGATTGTATTTATTTCGATCCGCCCTATAATAGCAATATTTATCAACCGACCTTAGAAGTGATCGCCCAATATCAACTGCTATCTGCTGATGGAGAAATTGCCGTAGAACATCATCCCCATCGTTGGCAAATTCAACCTGTTATGGGGTTAGAAATTTGTCGAGAAAAAACCTACGGAAATTGTGCTTTAACCTTTTATTGTTTAAAATAATAAATACGGATTTAAGAGAATTACGGAGATTAAGACAGATTAAAATCCGTGAAATCTGATCACGGATTTAAGAGGATTACGCAGATTAACACAGATTATAACAGTCGCGCCTGGGGTGTTAGGACATAGACTGATGCTAAAACCTAAACCGTACACCCCTCTTTTCCTGCGGTGTTCCCTGTTAAGCTGTTCCCTGCTATAACACAGATTAAAATCCGTGAAATCCGTGAAATCCTCTTAAATCCGTGATCCCCATTATTGGAGTTTTTATGTCCTACGAAAAAGAGAAAGAAATTGCCATTGCAGCCACATTAGCCGCCGGAAAACTATGTGAAAAAGTGCGTCGAAATATCCCGCCAGCGATGCAGAAAAGTGATAAAAGTCCGGTGACGGTTGCAGATTATGGTTCTCAAGCGATTATTTGTAAAGCCTTAGCAGAAGCATTCCCTGATGATCCCGTTGTGGGGGAAGAAGATGCAACGGAATTGCAAACCCCAGAAATGGCAGAAAATTTAGCCAAAATTACTCAATATGTACAAGAAATTATTCCTAATGCGACCTCAGAATTGGTCACAAATTGGATTAATCAAGGGAATGGAAAGGTGGCAAAACGGTTTTGGACATTAGATCCCATTGATGGAACAAAAGGCTTTTTAAGACAAGATCAATATGCTATTGCTTTAGCTTTAATTGAAGATGGAGAAGTCAAAATTGGGGTGATGGGATGTCCGGCTTATCCAGTGGAAAATCACGAACCTGGGGCGTTATTTGTGGCGGTTAGAGGACAAGGATCAACGATGATTATTTTAGCAACAGGGGAAGAAATTCCCATTCAAGTTGTACCTGCCAATGATACAGAAAATCTCCGATTTGTAGGTAGTGTTGAAGCCAGTCATGGCGATCTTGATCGTCAGGATGCTGTAGCAAAAGCGGTGGGAATTGTTGCTCCGGCTATTAAGATGGATTCTCAGGCAAAATATGGGGCAGTTGCGTCTGGAAAAGCGGCGTTATATTTGCGACTTCCTTCTCCTAAAACGCCTAATTATCGAGAGAATATTTGGGATCATGCAGCAGGGGCAATAGTTGTTGAAGAAGCGGGAGGACGAGTCAGTGATATGTTGGGTAAACCCTTAGATTTTGCCTCTAATTCTAAGATGTTAGATAATCGGGGTATTATTGTCAGTAATGGCATTATTCATGACACAGTTTTATCGGTATTAAATCAATAAATTCCCCGAATTATTCTAGGATAATTTCTACTTAATTCTCTCTAGGAGCTTGTCATCGGTGTCAACGACCGCCGAAAACTGGTGATTATAGCCGAGATTAGATCCCCCATTATCCCCCTTAAAAAAGCCCCCCAGGGCTGTTTTGTTCCCTAGAAGAGAATGCTAAAATTGAGTGTTGCTTCTGGGGAATTGATGATAGAAACAAATCTGGTAGAAGAACTCAAATTATTTTTTAGGGATTTTTATTTACAGAAAATATGCTAGATCCAATACTTTTAGAAAATCAAACCTACTCAGGAAAGAGTTTCAAAAATTAGTGCTAGAAGGAGTTTAGATATTTTCTGAGATTTCTTCTGAATAGTTTTTAGATTCTGAAATAGCGGATGTAGTGGGTATTTTTAAATTAAAAGCAATAACTAACTGATGATTTTCAATATGAATATTATTAACATTAACAACACTTTTTTCCGTCAGCGTTCGGTACATCAATTTATTGTTGAAGGCTTATTTTATACTTTTGTGTATATCAGAAACGCTAAAATAACTTATACTTGTTAAGATTAACTCTTTATCCTTTACCTTAACCTAACTCAGCTTTACCCTTGCAGGCTGGAAATGAAAGCGATAAAATTCTATCTTCATGATTTACTGTCTCTGTTTCAGGTTCCCATTGACCAGAAATTTCAGCAATAATAGTAACTTCTCCTGCACACAATTCCTGCTTAGATAATCCTGATTTTCCCATTGAAGATCGTTCATTTGCTGAGTGGAAGCAAGTTCGAGTAACTTCAGTACAAACAAAATTTTCTAATCGCTTAGAAGTATCATTTTTGAGATTTAACAGCAGAGCAAATAGATCTGGAACTACATGACCATGAATATTTTTACTACCAACTGATAGAATTGCTATCTCTGGATTAATAGTTTCGAGTAATTGCTTAAGATCGTCCCCGTTCTTAGGCCATGCTCCGTGATGGGGAATTTTTACGAGGTTAGCGTTAAGTTCATCAGGTTTGCAAATATCCACACACTCCTTCAGTCCAGATCCTTCAATATCTGCAAGTAGCACTGCTGCAAAATTTCCATAAGTGACCCGTAATACAAGAGATATTTCATTAAGTTTAGCGCTAGTTTTTGCTAAATGCCCTTCAATAAATGGAACTCTTGGATGTAAAACATTTATATTTAAATGGTTATGGGAAAATGGATTTGAATCCCGCGAAACGGTTAGAATACGAATAATATTCTTTCTATCCCAGTCATCCAGTTGATTTAGTGCTACTTCCAGTTGTTGATACTCAGGGCTTTCCCCCCTTTTATTATCTAGCTTTTCTACTGCGTCTTTGTACACAGAATGAGGAAGAATAAACTTTTCAACTGTGCCACGTCTTATCCAAATTTTCAGGAATTCTACAAGCTTGACTAACTGAGGAAAATGATCTCGGTGAGCATGAGTAATATAGACCTGTCTTATATTGTTTTGATGATTTTTCTGAAGCCACTTGTCAAGCAAGCGCGGATTGCCTATATCAATTACAACCGTCGAATCGTCATCTGGACAAATAACGATGCTATCAGCATTTCCCACAGGTAAAAAGGTAAGCTTGCAGGTCATAAGTGATTCTCAATAATGTCTACCCTAAGTTTCTGTTTTAGTTCAGCATTAGTGAGATATGGATAAGGCGTATGGCGAAAACGTCTGATAGCCCAAGGACGTTTAGCAAGTTCCTCAAATGTCTCTACATCTTCGCTTAACTCAGCTTCAAAAACCGTACCATCCAACGCCCAACCAGGTATTTCTGGTAAAATTGGAAGCCATTCTTCCCGATTATCATCTAACAATCCGCTCAGATACAGGCGAATCTGAGTATTATCTTTAGAAAATTCTAAAATTTGACCAATCACAGTTAATGTAGGCTTTGTTCGTTCTGATTTCCACTCTTCTAATCCTGTAGGTGTTCCCGTTCTATTGATTTCTAGCCATTGCGGGTTGCCGTATAATTTTTCCACTGCTTCATTTAATTTATGAAGTAATTCATCCGGTTCCGAAATAGGTAAATAATTTTGATCCCGCTCAATGATTTGACGAGTAATATCAATAATCGCACGGTCAATTTTGGCAGGAAGAGGTAGCTGGCAAAGTATATGGGTAGTAATTACACGAGAGCTACGACCTTCTAGCGATAAGGTATTGACTAATTTTGATGCTAGAAGACCCAATAACCATAGTTGTTGCTCTTCGTAGTTTAAATTAAGCCATCCTTCGGGAATTTCATCGGTGGGCTTATATCTATATGTATGTTTACCAACTTGGCTTACTGGAAGGATGCAAAACACATTATTATCTGGACACAAACCTATTGTATCCATTTGAGCCGCTAGTGGATTAACAGAAGCACGATTAACTCTACATCCTACTAAAATTTTGGGAATGTCAAATAATTCAGAATTTTCTAGGCGAGGGCGCTCTAAAAAACCTGGCCCATATCTCAACCATTTTTCTGCATTTGGCACAAGTTGAACATCTGCCCAAAGCCTATATTGATCGCGCCATTTCATTTGCCAGTTAAGTTTACACTTAATCCCTGGTGGACATTCTTTTACTGGTTTAAATGTCTTCCCAAGCTCTCCAGGATTTACACCATTAAATACGAAAAAAACATTACCTAAAGGTACTGTTAAAACTTCAATATTGACAGGTGGTGCCGTAACAGATAACCAAGTCTTATCATTAGAGGCTAATTTAGAGATCCAAGTAGTGCCTAAAAAACCACTCTCACGAATATCAGACGTTTTAGCTCCTGAAAATATTGCTCTTGCAATTGTGGGCAGTAAAATTTTAGGTCTTCCAATACAACCAATAATTATACAGACAGCTTGCTGTGCATCAATTCCTACTACTCTTTCTGGAAATTGCCAAACTTCTAATATTCTACAATTCTCATTTAGTAACTCCCGAACTTTTTGTAAATTATGAGTTTTAGCTGTCAAAAAAGATTGAGGTAGGACAAAAGCAAATTGAGCATCTTTTTCTAACCAGCTTAATGCTCGTTCAATGAATTCAGCGGCAAGTTGAGTATTTCCCTTTTCGCCAAAAGGAGGATTGGCAACAATAACACGGGGCTTGATGCCCATGTTTGCCGTATTTAGTTTGTTGTAATTCTGATGAGAAAAGTGAGAAGGAAAGGGAAAAGTAACAGCTTCACCCAGCGATTCTCTTGCCAAAGTGTATCGGAGTTGTGTTACTAAATGTGCATATTGGTCTAAATCGTTACCCGCTACATGGCTTTCAAGATATAAGTTTCGCTGGTTGATATCTTCAGGAATATCAGACATCCCAGCAAGCCGGGATGTAGCAGCTAAAAGGAGACTACCGGAACCTGCGGCTGGATCAAAAATTATTCTTTCCTCTGGACGTAAACGTTCTAAAGGAAGCAATTCAAGCATACGTTCAGCGATCGCCACAGGTGTGTAGTGTCGCCGTAAACCCGTCCATTTTTCACCCTCAATATAGCTGGGTAATTCCTTTATGGCTCGCTCGTATAGCAAGCCAACATCCTTATGATCGACCAGCGCAAAGCTAACTCGGCTTCCCAAGTTAGAAGCTAAACGCTGCAAGACTCTATCCCCTAAATAGGGTATTGATTCCTCAAGTGCCTTCTTAAAAAAACCATTCGCACGAGGTACTGTACGGTTAAGCAAAGTTCGAGGATCGTTGGTTGGTATTAAATCGGAACCAAAAAAGCCTTTATCCTCTAAGATTCGTGCTGCCAAATATGCGATCGCCACACGAATTGCGTGACCTGCTATCTCTCCACGAGAAGAGATAATGCTTTGTGGATGTTTTCGCTGATTTGGAATACCAATCTCTTCCAACGCTCCCCGAATTGCCTCCTGAAATGCTTTATCAAGCTCGGCTCGTTGTCGAAGTATAAAGGAAAAGCTATTTTTGGAAATCGATTCTTCCAAATCTGCCAGTGAAAGTTGACCAGTACGAAACTCTGCCAATACCTTTGGTGCAAACAGGCGACTTCTGGGTGCAGTAAGCTCCACAGCCAGAGATTCAGGCTCTATTTCTCGTTCCTCCAACTTGCCAGATGGTTCGTAATACTGGAGTAGGTACATTTCATCTGACACTAACAGCCCTGCACGCATAGGCCAATCACTTAGCCACCGCTTCCACTGGCCAATATTCTGCTGAGGGACAGCCTGAACCATAAACGCCAGATTAGTAGCACTAGGGCGAAGCCCATAATCTGTCCATATAGCATCGACAGTGACAGGTTCTCGATCATTGTCTGCTACCGGGATACGCACGTTGTGGCATGGCTTCATTTGCCACACTCGTGTTGCGGTTTCAACTACATAATTAAGTCCCGGTGAGCCAGCCATATCAAAGTTATCTTTACTACAAAAGTTGTCCCTTGGACACTGTATTTTCTAAATTTCTCAATATTAGCACATTATTCTACAAAAAGTCAAATTTGTAGAACAATGTTTTAATAAGCTAGATAAGATAGGATTAAGTTATACTTTTTAAGGCTAGACACCATACAGACAGACTCTAGCCTTTAAAGATTAAAACTAAAATTTTAGGAAGCAATAGGAGAAGCAAACAACGATGAACCAGATGTCAGGCTTTACACGACAAGAAACAATACATCTGGCTGGCTGCACTTCTAGCCGATTGGCTTATTTAGAAAAAGTAGGCTTAATTATTCCTTACAGATTTGGAAATAATGGAAGACCAACTGTAGTTTTTAGTTGGGAGCAGCTACTAGAAATTCGGGCAATTAAAAATTTAAGAAAAGATATTTCTCTACAAACAGTCAGAAAAATAATCAATTTTTTAGATGAAAGTGGTTACGACAATAGCCTTAGAGATAAGCAGTTAGTTGTTGTTGGAGATGAAGTTTTTTGGATGAAGCAGGATTGGTCTGACTTTAGTGATAATATACCCAAAATTGTAAAAGTTTCTGATAAAAGGAATAGAACAGTGGGTCAGTATATGTTACTGGTGATACCGCCATTAACTGATATTGTTAATGATATTTGGGAAGCTGCTGAGAAGTCAAAAGTAATAAACTTTAACAGCTTTCAAAAACGGGCTAAAGCCTTGCCTGTTTAATATGTACTAAGCATTCTCTTAATCAATGTTCTTAAACCAAGAACAAATCACACAATATTCTATATAAAAAGCTTAATGCTATAATGCCTATCAACAAAGGGTTTTAGTCCTATTTATTGTACACCCGGTAACTTCAACGAAACCGGGTGTTTAATTCCCCCTTAATCCACCGCTTCATTAATTGGGAATCGATCAATTAAATGACGGGCACGAATGGCATTTTGTTTGAGAGATTCACTTAAATGAGGAACATGGGGAATTTGTGATAGAAAATCCAACGTCCGCCGGAACATTCGCACAATATCCCCTTCATCTAAACTGGTATTAGAAACTAACTCTACCCAATCGGTTTCTAAGGCCCATTGTTCAATTAAACCTGTTAAATCTCGTTCTAACCAAATCGGTAACGCCACTCGATAACGTCGTTGCTGTTTAAACAATTCCTGACGAACCCCCCGCAACCGTCCCAGAGCGTTTTCCACATTCTCCGATAACTCATAGCGTGTCCAACTATCGGGACGAGAAACCTCCGTCACCAACGCCGCACAAGCTGCTGCTAAATGATGGGGGTCGAGATCATCAAAAATCCCTGACTTTAACGCTAATCCTAACCACAATTCATTATCACCGCGTAAAGCCGCCGTTGCTTGTCCTAAATCCGTTGGTTTTAACTCATCTAAAGCTTCAAAGTATTGCAAAATTGAAATTAAAGCTAAAAATTCTTGCCAATGACGGGCTAAATCATCCTCTAATTCTGTGCGACGTTCTTGAATAATTTCATCTAATTCTGCCCACCGTTGCCACCGTTTTAATAGTTTATTCGGTTTACCCCACTCATGAATCGGATGAGCATCTAATTCTAATTCTAACCGTTCTACTTGTTCTTTTTGGGCGATGATTTCTGAGGGCGATTCTGATAAACTTAAATTGGGAATTTGTTGAGCCATCGCCACCGTCAACTCATCGCCTTTGCGACATTGCCCTAATTTAAACGGAATATTCGGAATTTCCAAATAATCCACATTTAACCGTTTAGATTCCGTTTGCAAAATCACAATATCCGCCGCACTCACCACATACCAACGATTATCCCGTCCTAAACAGAGGAAATAGGGAGCCTGTCCCGAACTGGGGGTTTTTGCCACTAACACCGCCGCCATGGGGTCAGCTTCCAAACTCCGGGCTGTGGGGACGTGCTTTCCGCGTAACCCGACAATTGTGCCTAATGGGGTCAAATCCATCGTCTGAGCCATCCGTTGCATTCGGCTATCTTCGGCTTGATGGTATAATAGCTTTAATAAACGGCGTTCTTCTCGCAACCGTTCATAAACTTTTTCAAAACTGGCTAAGGTTTCCTCCAAAAGTGCCATATTTTGTTCCCCACGAAAGCCAAATTGGACTTCAATTAATGCCAATTCGGCTTGCATGATTTCGATTTCCCGTTGGGCGGGAATTAAATTAATGGTAGATAGATATTGTCCGAAACTGCGTTCAATTAATTCTTTAGCTTGTTCTAAAGAATGGCGTTGTAATAAATTCAACACCATGCCATAACTGGGTGTGAATTGACTCACTAACGGGTCGGGTTTAGATGTTGCTAAATAGGCGGCTTCCTTTGATCCTTCAAAGGGAGTTTGTACCGTGACCACATAGCCTTCAATATCCATCCCTCGCCGTCCCGCTCGTCCTGACATTTGCAAAAATTCGGAGGGTTTTAATAAGCGATGACCATCATCGGTGCGTTTAGATAAACTAGAAATTACCGTAGTTCGAGCGGGCATATTAATTCCGGCGGCCAGGGTTTCTGTGGCAAATACCACTTTAATTAACCCTTGTTGAAATAACTCTTCGACTAACCCTTTCCAAGTGGGTAATAATCCCGCATGATGAGCAGCAATTCCTCGATATAAGACTTCAACTTGTTCCGGGCGAACGCCTTCAGGACTGGAGGCTAAAAACGCATCAATTCGTTTTTTTAATAGGGCTGTTTCGGCTTCATTTACTAAGGATAAATGACGGGCTTCGCCGACAGAGCGATCGCATCCTTTACGACTAAAGATAAAATAAATTGCAGGTAACATATCCCGTTCTTGTAAGTGGGATAAAACTGCGGTTAAATTCGGAACATCATTTCGTCTCCCCCGTTGTGGGATGCCTTTTTTCTCTTTGAGGCGAGGATTAATTCTTTTGAGGGCATCATCTAATAGGGGAAATAAGCCTTTATTATTGCAAAAATGATATTGTAATGGCACGGGCCGAAAGTCAGAATAAATTAACTCCGTCGGGCCATGAACTTGGGAAATCCAGTGCGTTAACTGTTCACTATTGGCCACCGTTGCTGATAACGCCACTAATTGAATTTCACGGGGACAATAAATAATAGATTCTTCCCAAACTGTCCCCCGTTGGCGATCATTCATATAATGACACTCATCCAAAACCACCGCCTCCACTGCTTCCATCGAGGTTCCCACCTCTCCAATCGGCGTACCATAGAGCATATTGCGGAAAATCTCGGTCGTCATCACCACCACCGGGGCGTCACGGTTTACGGAAATATCCCCCGTCAGTAACCCCACTTTTTCTAGTCCAAACTGCTCTCGAAAGTCCCTAAATTTCTGATTAGATAAGGCTTTCAGGGGTGTAGTGTAGAAGACCCGACGCCCGCCCTGTAACGCCCGATGGATGGCATATTCCCCCACTAACGTTTTTCCCGACCCCGTTGGTGCACAGACGACAACGGATTTCCCTCCATTCAACGCCTGAATGGCATTGTACTGAAAATCATCCAGGGGAAACGGAAATAGGGTGTTGAGATCCAGTTGGGGATCGTTTTGGGTAGAGTAGGACACAAGAATCTAAATGATAAAGCTAATCTTATTGTGCCTAAATTTTAGCTTGAATTACGGAGAAGTTGGAGAAACTCTGATGAAAACTGGCTGATTGAGTTGACACTCTCAGGTCTGAAGACGCTGAGATTCTAACTTCAACCTAGATACTTGCTCAACCAGACTTTCATCAAGAGGAGTAGAGGTTTCTAGTCCATTAGCGTTACTTTGGGATTGCCCATCCCTAGTTTGTTTACCCAAATTCAGAATATTAATTGCAGCATTTATATCTCTATGCAACTCACATCCACAAGTACAAATATGGGTGCGGGTTGATAGAGATTTTTTCACGATTACCCCACAATTACTACATTTCTGCGAAGTGTAATGGGGTGCAACCGCAATT
>CAITND010000190.1 GCA_903893625.1 uncultured Oscillatoriales cyanobacterium | reverse complement strand
TTAATCAAGAGAAACGGTTTATTATATAAGTAGTATCTGGGAAAAGGCAGAATTTTTTTCCCATAATTTGGCACTGCTCAACACCCTAGGACTGAATATTTTCAGATATATGAAATATTAATTCTTCGGAAAATAGCTATCATGTTTGAGAATTATGGCTGAAAAGTAAGCTATAATTTTCAAACATGAAACAGCCCTGCGGGTAGGGTATAATTAAAAATAGCGATCGCATTCTGAGACTAAGAGCCGTCAAGAAAGGTTATTTTTTACTCCAACAGGAAAAGTATAATTTTGTACTGAGAGATATTAAAATAATGCTTGCGAAAGATATCTATCATGATGATGTTAAAATAGCCTTAGAAAAAGATGGCTGGACAATTACCAAAGATCCCCTAGTCCTGCAATGGGGGGCTAAGGATTTGTTTGTGGACTTAGGAGCAGAAAAATTACTAGCCGCCCAAAGAGATCATGAAAAAATTGCTGTTGAGATTAAAAGTTTTGTGGGTAGTTCCCAAGTCAATGATTTAGAAAAAGCCGTAGGTCAGTATATTGTTTATCGAAATATTTTAGAAGAAATTGAAACTGATAGAGTTTTATATTTAGCAATTTCCCAAAAGGCGTTCCGAGATATTTTTATCGAACCGTTAGGTAGTCTGGTTTTAAGAAAAAATCAACTGCATTTAATTGTTTTCGATCCTCAAAATCAGGAGGTTATACAATGGATACTTTAACAAAATATCAAACCATTATTTATCAAATTTTAAACGAATATGCTCAAATTCCCTATTCCTATGGAGAGTTAGAAAGGAGATTTATTATTAGTGAAGATAAAAATAGTTATTTATTAATGACGTTAGGATGGCAAGGAGATCAACGAGTACATGGCTGTTTAGTTCATTTAGAGATAAAAAATGATAAAATTTGGATTCAACGGGATGGCACAGAAGACGGTATTGCTGAAGAATTAGTTGGGGCTGGTATCTCTAAAGAAGATATTGTTTTAGGCTTTCACCCCCTGGAAATTCGCCCCTATACCGAATACGCAGTTAACTAATCCATAAACCGGGTTTTTGCCTTAACCTAATATTAATTATCACAATCTTAGTTAAAAACCCGGTTTCTCAACTCCTGGCAACAGAAAATATAATATCTTTGCCTGTGGGTATAGCCAAAACTCTCGAAAAAAGTTATAATGAAGGTCAAGAAAATCGTCATCTACCAGAAGAATGATATTGGGTTAAAATAAGCAAAGCACGTCTCGAACCATCAGGATAGTAGACTTACCTAAAACCCTCGAACAAATACGCAGATCTAGGGATTGATTTCAGAATGGAAAAAGACAATAAAGTAATTATGATCGGCCCTTCTCTGTCAGAGCAAGGGGGAATGGGGACTGTAGAAACGCTGATTATGAACACAGAATGTACTGGGTTCACCATCAAGCATATCACGACTTGGAAGGGGAAATCGAGTTCTTTCGCTAAACTCAATCAGGTCAAAGTTTTTACTATGGCTTTTTTAACTTTGTTGGGATATTTATCTCAAAATGAAGTTGATCTTGTTCATTTACACATCTCAGAACGGGGGAGTATTGTTCGTAAAGGAATCATCGCTTTAGCCTGTGTTGTCGTCGGGAAACCTTTTATTCTCCATGCTCATGGCTGTGAATTTCATGAATTTTATGAAGCACTTCCTCGACTGATTCAGAAACTCATTACTGCGCTATTTCAACGTTCTGCTTGTTTGATTGCTTTGTCTGAAAGTTGGAGAAACTATTATATTGAGACTTGTCACCTTTCGCCAGAAAAAGTGATTGTTCTGAATAACCCTGTAACACTACCTGATGAATGGCAAAAAGATCCTCATCCTGAAAAACTCAAATTTGTTTTCTTAGGAAAAATTAACAAACGTAAAGGAATTTTTGATTTACTGACAGCCTTTGCTAACCTGAAACCGGATTGCAGAAATCAAGTTGAATTAGTGTTAGCTGGAGCCGGAGAGATTGAGCAAACGCAAGATTTAGCCACCCAATTAGGAATTCAAGATCAAATTAGTTTTCCCGGCTGGCTTGACCAACAGCAACGAGATGAATTATTAGCCCAAAGCGATGTGATGTTGCTCCCCTCTTATAATGAAGGACTGCCTATGGCAATTTTAGAAGCCATGAGTTGGGGACTTCCAGTAATTACTACTCCAGTGGGGGGTATTCCTGAAGTCATTGAACATGGAGAAACCGGATTATTAGTTAACCCTGGTAATATCCAAGAGTTAACAGAAGCAATGCAGTCTTTAATTGAAAATCCATCCTTGAGATTATCTTTAGGTTGTGCCGCACGGAAAAAAGTGGAACCTCTATCTATGGAGAATTACAGCCATACTTTATTTAATCTCTATGATGAGATTATTGAACAAAACAGAACTCAACAGGCTGATCCAGAAAACCGGGAATCAAATTCTTTGCAAAAATAAACAATGTAGGAGAAGTTCTATTAAAATCAGAGTAATGCTCGAATTATAAAAACTTACATTGATCTGAGAGTAAATGCTAAAAAAAATCACTCAAACCCTTCAGAAAAAACTGCAACCCGATCAGCGTAAAGTTGTCGTAAATATTATCTTGCTACTAGGGGAAAGAGTTTTCCGCTTGGGTATTGCTTTTTTCATGGTGGCTTGGATAGCTCGTTATTTAGGAGTCAAAGAGTTTGGAGAACTGAATTATGCCCTGGCATTTTGTGAAATGTTTTCTCCTCTATTTGAACTGGCATCATCTCAATTTATTATTCGAGACTTAGTGACTCAACCCTTCTTAAAATCAGAAATTTTAGGAACTTATTTTTGGATAAAATCAATCACGGGAGTTGTTGTTTTTATGTTAACAGCGATCACAATTTTTATTCTAAAACCTGATGATATTTTAACGATCAAGCTGGTTGTTATCCTATCTATTCCTTCATTCTTACGAGGATTTAATGCCATTGAATGTTGGTTTAGATCCCAACTAGAAATGAAGTACAACGTCTTGATCCGAAATGGCTTATACATGGGAATCACGTTAGCTAGAATTTTTCTGCTTCAAATTCAGGCTCCTCTAATTGCTTTTGCTTGGTTAGTGATGATTGAAAATAGTCTGAATACGGTGGCGTTAATTTTTACCTACAAAATCACTGGGAACGAGATTTTAGAATGGCGAGCCAACTGGGAAAGAGCCAAAAAATTGATTAAAATCAGTTTCCCCTTAATTTTTTCTAGTCTATCTATTGTAATTTATATGCGAATTGATCAGGTGATGTTGGGTCAATTAGCGGATTCTAAAAGTGTTGGGATTTATTCGGCTGCTGTTCGACTTTCGGAATTATGGCCTTTTACTTCTACGATTATTGTTCAATCCATTGCTCCTTCAATAATTGCCGCTAAAAAAGTTAGTGAAGAACTATATTATGAAAAACTGCAAAAGCTGAGTAACTCACAAGCTTTACTGGTTTACATTATTGCGATTCCGATGACATTTTTAGCAACACCATTCACTGTGTTAGTATTTGGTAAGGACTATGCTCTAGCTGGCCCGATTTTAGCGGTTCATATTTGGTCTTCAATGTTCTGTTTTCTCAGTTACGTCAAAGAGATCTGGATCACAACAGAAGAATTAACCGGATTTGCTTTTGTTTTTAGTACGGCGGGTGCTTTGATGAATGTGGCCTTAAACTTTTGGTTAATTCCCAAGTATCAAGGCATGGGTGCTGCTATTGCTACGGTGATTTCCTACGGCTTTGCTGACTATGTGATGTGCTTTCTCTATCCACCTGCTCGAAAGTTTGGTAGAATTATGACTCAGGCGATGACTTTAAATTTGATCAAACCGAGGATCAAATAATTGTTGGGGTATCTAAGTACCTGCACAAAATTATTTGCACGACCGATTTCTTGCTCTCTATGTGTTTCAATGGCTTTAGGTCAACCCAGTGTGTAATTAATTTTGTTTACATACTTATTAATACCGCTATTGATTTGGGTTTAGTGGGTTTGTTTTTATTTTTGTTAATCATCTTTGTGACATGGATATCGGGCTATTATTTGGTTAAAAGCTGGAAAAACAAGCATCGAACTCTGGCCTGCTTTTTTTGTCACTTTCTTATCTGCGTCAAATAACTCAAGCCCTATTTAACGTTCTGGAATTTCAATAATAATGACCGATATCGCAATTTTTCTGATGGATTTAGGAGGCGGAGGTGCCGAACGGGTAATGATCAACTTAGCCCAAGGCTTTGCTCAACGCCAAAAAAGTGTGGATCTGGTTTTAGTCAAAGCCGAAGGCCCCTATCTCTCCCAACTTCACCCCCAAATTAATGTCGTGAAATTGGAAAGTTCCCGATTAATTTCTAGCCTTCCCCGTTTAATCAATTACTTAAAAGAAAAACAACCCAAAGTTTTATTTTCAGCCTTAGAAGATACCAATTTTGTTGCGCTCTGGGCTAAAAAATTAGCGGGTGTTTCCACAAAAGTTGCCGTCACCGTTCACAATCATCTCTCCCGTGAAGCGGAAAATGCTACACAATTCAAGCGACGACTTACTCCTCAATTAGTGGGATGGTTCTATCCTTGGGCTGATCACGTTATTGCTGTATCCCAAGGAGTCGCCAATAATTTGATTCAACTCGGGGTTCCTGCTCACAAAGTTCAGTCCATTTATAACCCGATTATCACCCCAGAACTGCTACAAAACCTGCACGCCAGGGCTGATCATCCTTGGTTCGCTCCTAACCAACCTCCGGTTATTTTAGGTGTGGGTCGCTTACACGCCCAAAAAGATTTTCGGACGCTAATTTTAGCCTTTGCTCAACTGCGTCAACAGCAACCCGCCCGCCTGATCATTTTAGGGGAAGGGGAGGAACGTTCCGCTCTACAATCTTTAATTGAAACTTTGGGTCTGGAAACTGATGTGGCTTTGTTAGGATTTGTATCAAATCCATACTCTTATATGGCTGCATCGGCTATTTTAGTTCTATCTTCGGCTTGGGAAGGGTTTGGGAATGTTTTAGTTGAAGCAATGGTGGCAGGAACTCCCGTTGTTTCCACTAACTGTGACAGTGGCCCGTCGGAGATTTTAGCCGATGGTCGTTATGGTCAGTTAGTGACCGTTGGGAATCCCCAAGCTATGGCCGAGGCGATCGCTTCCACCCTAGCAACTCCCCCAGACTCCCAGATGCTTCGAGAACGGGCGCAAGTGTTTTCCCTAGAAAATGCTCTTGACCAATATCAACAATTGTGTCTTTAACTGTTATTTGATTTTCCTGTTATTTCCAGCTAAACCCATAACATGATCACGTTATTACCCGATCATCTTCAAACAAGTATATTTCAGAAGAATTCCCAGATTCAGAAATTGTTGTTACGAAAGATTTACCCGATCAAGCCGTTGCGGTGGGGATTCCGGCTAAAATTATTAGTTATGAAGGTTCCCAAGATTTTGTGATTCTGGGTGCTGATCATGGGATCAAAAAAGAAATTTCCTTAGAGAATTGATCTAAACTTTTAGTCGTCAAGGTGCAAAGAGTAGAGACGTTACAAAACATCTCTACAGGGGTAAACTTAGGTTAAATTCTGTTCTCAACAATTATTGAGTTAATCAAGATGAAGCGTAAAATCAGTCTAGGGATCTTAGCTTATAACGAAGCCCTTGTCATCCCAACTACCTTAGAATCTCTATTTAAACAAACTTTATTCACCAAACCTAATCCTGATTGGGAAATTGAAATTCTTGTGATTCCCAATGGTTGTAAAGATGATACGGCTTTAGTGTCTCAAACCTTACTAGAAAAATGGCTTCAATCTTCTAGTAGCCCTCAAATCACGGGTAAAATTTGTGAGATTCCCGAACCCGGTTTAGCTAATGCTTTCAATCGTTATGTCCATGATTTTTCCGGTTTCCAAAGTGACTATCTGATTGTTATGGCGGCAGATATTCAGTTTCTTGAAGTTCAAACTCTGTACTCCATGATTCAAGTTTTAGAAACCCAATCTGAAGTATTTGTAACGGTTGATAAACGGATTAAAGATGTAGCTGTCAAACCCGCTCAGAATTTAAAAGATCGTCTGTCAACTTTAATTTCAGGGTTATCAGGAAATAATCCCGTAGAAGGTGGCGCGGCTTGGATTAGTGGTCAACTTTACTGCGCTCGTTCTTCAGTGTTAAGATCCATCTGGCTACCGACAACTTTACCGACGGATGACGCCTTTTTGTATACAATGATTGTCACCGATGGATTAACATCTCCAGAAAACCCCAATCGTGTAATTTTAGCGCCCTCTGCATCCCATGTTTTTGAAGCCTACACAGATATTAGTCGTCTGTTACGTCATGAAAAGTGGTTGATTTTTGGTCAAGCTGTCAATCAATTGCTATATGCTGATTTAAAAGCTGATCAAACTGAAGAACAGAATATTGGGGCATTAATTCAGCAAAGAAATCAGCAAGATCCTCTGTGGTTAAATCAACTAATTCAGCAAAAAATAGAGGAAAAACCAGGTTGGTTAATTCCCGATTTTATTTTAATTCGTCGGTTTAAAAGTTTAGTAAAAAAGCCCCTACCTAAAGCCATTTTGTTTTTTCCTTTAGCCTTAACTGCGTTTTTAATTGATCTAGTATTAGCAATTCAAGTTAATCAGGAAATGCAACAAAAGAAAGGATATGGCAATTGGGTGGCATCGGGAAGCTGGGGAAAATAATCACTATTAATTCTATTGTTTTAGGATAGACTATGAAGTTTAAAATTTTCTGGAAAATAATTCAGTTTCAAGTTAAAAATCGACTTTCTAATTGGTTCGTGTATCTGATGGGATTTTGGAGAAAATCTTTAGATCATCAAGCTACGGCGGAACTGCTCAAGGATAATATTGTTGATCAACGACAGCAAGAACCGATTACAGATTTTGTTTTTCAATCCATAGATGGAAAAAGAACAATTCCCTGGAATAGTTTAAATAATCAAGAGGATTTATATAAAGATGATATTATTTTTGAACCAGAATATGTTTGGAAAGTTGATGTTAATGACAAGTTTAAAACACTCCATCTTTGTCCATCAGGAACGGTTTTAGTCAATCAAAACCTATTATTAGATTTAGACTATGGAACCGCCGCCGGGTTGAAACTTAAAGGGCAATTTAAAGCCCAAGAAGTTGAATATCCGTTAGTGGTTGCACCCTGGTCACATTTCTTTGGAGGCTATTTTAGTTTTGTTTCCTTAGTAATTATCAAACTGTGTCGGATTGAACAGGCTTTTGGTGAAGAAATTTGGCAGGAAGCAAAAGTTTGTTATCCCTTGTTTAAAACTCAATTTGAAACGGAATATTTGCAAAAATTGGGCATTGATCAAGATCATATTATTGATACCGCCAATATTGATTATAAAATTAAAGCTCAATCTTTAATTATTGCTAATAATCAAAGTAATATTAATCGAGTTAGTCCATCGGATATTCAACTGTTGAGGAAAAAGTTTTTGTCCCCGGTGGTTAACTTACCTAAGAAACGAATTTTTTTCCCCAGACGCAGTAAACGAGTCTTAGAAAATGAAACTGAAATTCGACAACTGCTGCAAGAGTTTGATTTTGAAGTAATTGAAGATATTCCCCGCACCGTTGAAGAACAAATCGCTATTTTTCAACAAGCTTCTGTAATTGTTGGCGTTCATGGTGCTGGATTAACTAATCTCCTCTGGTGCGATCCCGGAACAAAAGTAATTGAATTGTTTTATAGTGGTTATACCAAAGCAGGTTTTTACTATTTTTGTAAAGTCTTAGGGTTAGATTATGCTTGTATTTTCGATGAGGCGATCGCCGTTGAACATTTTACTAATCAATTTCATAACCTAACAATTAATGTAGACACCCTCAGAAAAGAAATTCTGAGGGTGTTAACCTCAATGGCTTAGGTCGATGTCCAAAATTTTATAGGAAAGACCTTTAATTTTCTCAAACAATTTGATTTGTAGAGGATAGGGAAGAAACTTAAGCGCTGAGAATAATAATTTGTTGGGTGAGGGTTTTTCATCGGTGCGTTTCATTGCTGAAATAGGAATTTGTGAGGTTGAATCTTGATGAGTATCCAGACTTTTCAAGGCATCCTCATACTGCTGAGAAAAGTATTCTTGTGTGGTAATTCGGGCTATGGCTAGAGACTGATATTTTTTTTGATAGGCGGGTAAATTTTCGGGAGAAATCCGCACTTTTGTCCAGCATTCCGGTCTTCGGGTAAAGAAACTCTGATCAATTAAGGGATGATTAAAGTTAATATCCGCTAAATAATGCCGTTCTAAAATGTGAGGATTGGTATTAATTTCCCAAATTTGAGGAACGCCATCGAGCATACTATAGTCGATCCGTCCATATTCTATGCGGGCGATTTTAGCAACTTCTTTTAATTGGGATTCAAGAGGATGAGGATTGATTTTCATATACTCCCGTTCCTCTAATATCATCTCCTTCTCCTCTAAATCCGTAAACTTTAACATCCAATTATCACTAAAAAATAGATGATCATGAAAAATTCGATCTCCCACAACAAACGCACCATATTTTCTGAATCGTCCGGTTTCGTCTGAGGTATCACAAAATTCCGTAATAATTTTGTCTTCTCGACTATCCCCGGCTTCTAACATTTCCGCGATCGCTTTTTTCATGTCTTCAGGAGTTTTTAATAATCCTGTCCGATTCCCAGCATGATCTGTTTCTCCGCGTAAAAATACAGGAAATCGTTCCGGTTGACGCTCTTCAATAATGCGATAGATATTGAACTTATTCCAACCTTTCTCATACAAAGTTCTTAACAGTTCATAACGTCGCATGGAGCGAGTTGGATGATTCAGCAGACGAATTTCTTGACCCGAATTCGCAAGTTGTTCCCAGACTTGAGCCGCCATTTCCGATTCTTCAGGACTTAAACGCTCTAAATCCGAAAAAATATAGGTTCCCGCCGGAAGACTTTTGATTTTATCTAATTGTTCATAAAAAACCGGGCGCACTTGAGGTAAGAGGTTTCTTCCCCAGGACTCTAAATACCGGTTAATGGTAAAAGCGTGCTTTTCCGTCACTACATAAAAGATCATTGTAAAATTCCTTTGTCCTATTAATTAGTGGTGATAACTAGACAGAAGCTGATAGGATTAATACCGTTGTATCCAAAATCAAGCCCATGCTAAGAGGTTGCTCAGGTGGATTTCTGAGTCAATCATTCGATGGATGCACTCTAAAAAAATTCCTTTTCCACAATATTATCTTTGATTAGCTTAAATGACAACAGTTTGATTTAAGATGATAAATGTGGGTCTGATTGAAATTATCTATCAATTGTGGATTACACTGAGTTCAGATCGTGCCGGAAAGGTCAGTAACTCCGTGAAAATACCCTATTCCTTACGCTCAATTACCCTGGTATTGGCAGTTGGGACTTTGTTGATAGTTATTGCTTGTCAATCCTCAATATCCCTGACATCCTCCAATACAACACCCCAAACCCCCCATAAATCCTACTTCACAACCCAAACGGGAGAAAAATACATTTGGAGTCCGGTTAAAATTGGCGGCGGCGGATTTGTTACCGGAATTGTGATTCATCCAAAGGTTCCCAATCTGATCTATGTTAGAACTGATGCTGGTGGAGCTTTTCGTTGGCTTGAAAACGAGCAACGTTGGGAACAATTGTTAAGTGCAGAAACAATTTCTCAACCCGTTTCCCTGAATATTGAAAGTCTAGCAATTACCCCAAACAATCCCAATCTGATTTATCTAGCAGCAGGAGCTTATACTCAAACGAATTCAGGAGAACCACCTTCTGGGAAATTTTTAAAATCAGAAGATCAGGGAAAATCTTGGCAAATTCTGCCTTTTTCTTTACCGATGGGAGGAAATGAACTTTGGCGTTGGACAGGAGAACGGTTAGCCATTGATCCCAATAATAGCAATATTGTTTACTTTGGATCTCGATTAAATGGATTATGGCATACTGAAAATGGAGGGAATAATTGGAAGCAAATAGATCCCCAACAATTACCTCTAGGAAAACCCCATTCTGAAACTCAAAATCAAGCCGGAGTTAGCTTTGTTATTTTTAATCCCAGATCAGGAATATTAGAGGGTAAAACAAAAAGTATTTATGCTGGAGTATCCGGGGAAGGAATTTATCACAGCAACGACGCCGGAAAAACTTGGCAAGTTTTAAAAAAATTATCGAATTCTGATTTAGTTCCACAGCAAGCTGTGATCAACTCCAAGGGAGAATTATTCGTCACTTTGTATTTGCGTGAAAAAGATCCCCAGGGTGCAGTTTGGAAATTCACAACCGAGGAATGGCAAGATATTACTCCCGAATTGAAGAAAAATTATACTGCAATTACTGTTGATCCCCAAGATAGTAATTCCCTATTTGTTACAACTTATCCCGTGACTCCCAAGGGAATTTATCGCTCACAAGATGGGGGAAAAACTTGGATAAAATTCAAGAATGATTTGGAGCGAATTCCTTGGTGGCCGACCTGGAATTTGTGGACATTACCCGGAGGAATTGCCATTGATCCCTTCCATCGTGAGCATCTTTGGCTTACAACTGGACTAGGAGTTTTAAAAACAGAAAATAACCGCAATCGAACAGTTAGTTGGTCAGTCCAAGTTAATGGCATTGAAGAAACCGTTACTTTTGATGCCATCAGTCCCCCTGGAGAAGCGAATTTAATTACTGCGATCGCTGATTTTGATGGATTTCGTCATCAAAATTTAGACACCTTTCCACAAAATACTCACGGAAACGGAGAATTTATCACTACTACCAGTCTTGCCTATAGTGCAGGTCATCCTAACTTTATTGTTTCCGTTGGTGGGAATCATCAGTATCCGAGTGCAATTCGAGCGAGATTTTCCGAAGATAATGGCAAAACTTGGCAAAATTTTGCTTCTATTACCCAAAAAACCCATCCGCCTAGTTTAGTTTTTGGAAATGTGGCGGTTTCCGCTACAGATGTTAATAATATTGTCTGGCAACCAAGTGATAATAAACCGCCCTATTTTACTCAAGATCGAGGCAAAACTTGGCAGAAAATTGATGCTTTTGAACAACCTGATATTGGCGGAGGTGCCCATACCCATTTATGGAATAGTCAACAAATTTTAGCGGCAGATGGGGTTAAAGGTGGAACATTTTATCTTTATCATCACGTTAAGGGAAGATTATTTCGCAGTGATGATGGGGGGAAAACCTGGAAAATTGTTAATGACAAGCTACCTGGAGGTATTTGGCAAGGGGCTAGGGTAAAAAGCGTTCCCGGTCAAGCGGGAGAAGTTTGGGTGAGTTTACAAGACCAAGGACTGTATTACTCCGGCAATTTTGGTCAAGATTTTATTAAAATTCCCCAGGTTGAGGAGAGTCAAACCATTGGTTTTGGTAAAGCTGCCCCCAATAGTCAGAATCTGACGCTGTTTGTTCATGGTAAAATCGCTAATCAGTCAGGGGTATTTCGCTCTACAGACTCCGGTACAACCTGGTTAAGAATAGCCGACTATCCTCTGGGATATTGGGGAGGCTCAAGAGTTTTAACGGGAGATATGAAGGTATTTGGTCGGGTATTTTTAGGAACAGGTGGAAATGGATTTATTTATGGACAACCTTTCTAAATAATTCCTTGAGTTAATTGACATCTTAATGGTTAAATCCTCCCCCCTAAATTTCATTTTTAATGAGGGTTTAGAGGGGAGCTATAGGCGTTTTTCTGTGGTGTTCATAGAGGAAACACCCATACTTCAAAAATAATACATTGGTTGCCGCTGATTCTGGCATTTTTAGGGGGTTTGATCTCCCAAAATATCCTAGAATATCCAGGATTGCAGGGATCACCATTAACGGTTGACGATTGATCCTCACCTCGATTTGATATTTCCCCATTAAATAACGCACAATGGCTTTAGAGCGACACTGATTGAATTGTGTCAAAATCGGAGTCATGCTAATTTACACAACCCCGACATTCGACGTACAAGCGAAACACCAGGGCATTCAGAGTCAAGTGGCAGAATTACTCGTCACCCTCAAGACTCAAGGGACGGTGGCGGTACAGGCTTTGTTTGAGTGGAATTATCCCTACTTAAAGCGACCTGTGCGGAATTTGCGTTTGCTCGGAAAAATTCTTTGGGTCAAAAATGATCCCATTTTATGTTTATTGGTGGTTTTTCCAAGAGGAGGAAAAGAATATGAGGCATTTTTGAGAAATCCTGACGACTATGGCAGAGATTATCTCGATCCATTAATTGATCAAAAAGAATTAGAAAATAGTATTAACGCTCAACGGGAGGAACAAAAATCCTTTCCCCGTCGCCCCAGTTTACCGGAAGATTTACGTCAGATTTGGTTAAAAGGGCCAGATTGGATTAAAAATACTACCGATGCGGTCATTTGTGAAAGTGAAATTTGGCTGACACAGTTTAAACAACGAGACACTCAACTGCATTGGCGAACTTATTATGACATTGTAGATAGTTTAGTTGAAGATAAACAGAGTATTGAAACTACAAAAACGGACTTTTTTAATATTGAAATTGCCGGGAAACCCGATCAAAATCGCTATATTCTCTATAGTTGGATTCTCACGTCCGATACTCCCAACCGCAGCGTTTTATTTCTCCTATCCACCTTTGATCATTATCCTAACTCAGACGATATCCTGGAAGTGGGTCAAATTACTCGCCTTTTTAATGTAACGCCTGTAGAAACAGGTTCAGCAGAATTGTTATTAACAGATTCTCTTAAAAATCCCAAGCAAATTAATATTTTAGCTCAAGAATTAACCTTAGAAGATTTATCCCGGTATACCCGCCGATCCTATCCTGATTATTTATTAGGAGATTCGGAAATTTGGTTAGAAATTGAACAGGAATTCGGGATTAATTGGGCTTTATCGATGGAAGAAGAAAAAATTCTCCATGAATTGTCTACACCGGAAATTAGTAGCAGTTCCCTCCCGGTTTTTATTAATGGACGGGCGGGAAGTGGCAAATCAACCATGTTATTTTATTTGTTTGCTGATTATTGTTATCGATATCAAAAATATTATTTACAACATCGTCAAAAATTAACCCAAGTTCCCCATCCTTTATTTTTAACTTACAATGAACAATTATTAGGAAAAGCCAAGGAAGGAGTCGAAAAACTTCTTAAAAGTCACCATAAGTTTTTATTAGAAACCAATGGACAAGTGAATAAACCCTCGATTGATCTTTGTTTTAAATCCTTTCAGCAATTTCTATTGAGTTTATTACCTCCCGAAGAAAGCGATAAATTTGATCCCGACAAATATATTTGTTTTCATGAATTTAGACAACGCTGTAGTCGCCGTTATAGTCGCTATTCTCCCGAACTCTGTTGGCATATTATTAGAACGTTTATTAAAGGTTATACCCTAACGGGACAAAATGAAGGGTATATGACCCCCGATGATTATCAAGAAGTTCCCCGAAGGGAACGCAGTTTATCCGATGATATTTTTAAAGCTATTTATAAACAAGTTTGGCCCTGGTATTATCAATTAACCACAAGAGAGGGCTATTGGGATGATCAAGATTTAATTAGAAAAGTGTTAGAAGTCCGTCGAGATCAGTTACCCGTTTATACAGCTATTTTTTGTGATGAAGCTCAGGATTTTACCAGTTTAGAACTGCGATTAATTATGCAGTTATCAATTTTTTCCCATTGTGATTTATATCCGCCTGTGTGGTGTTTACCCTTTGCTTTTGCTGGTGATCCCTTTCAAACTTTAAACCCCACTGGGTTTCGCTGGGAAAGTGTTAAGGCGACCTTTTTTGATCAAGTTATAGCAGCCCTTGACCCCACGCGACAACTGAATTTAACCATAACGTTTTATGAACTTGAATCCAATTATAGATCGAGTCCTTCTATTGTTAAAGTCACAAATTTAATTCACCTTTGGAGACATATTTTATTTAAAATTCAAGAGTTAAAACCTCAAGATTCTTGGCAATCTTATCTTGAGTCTCCAATTCCTCAAAAGTTTATTTTCGGAGAGAATAACTTCTCCGCAGAAGCGTTAAAACAACATATTGAGAAATCTCCGATTTTTATTGTTCCCTGTGAAGCTGGAGGGGAATTAGACTATATTCGACGAGATGAATTTTTATCTCCTTTATTCCCCGATGCCACCGAAGAACATCCCCCCAAGAATATTTTAAGTGCTATTCAAGCGAAAGGATTAGAATTTCCCTTAGTGATTTTATATAAATTTGGCGATCAATTTGCTAAGGAATTTAATCAACGTCCGTTAATTGATTATGTTCAAGGAACCGGAAATCATCCCTTAGAATTAGAATACTTTTTTAATAAACTTTATGTCGCTGCTAGTCGAGGAATGTCAGATTTAGTAATAATTGATACAGAAATCGGCGATCGCTGTTTATGGCAATATGCTACGGTTGAAACAGATCCTGATCAGTCTCTCCATTATGATGAATATTGGTTAAATCAAGTTGACATTCGAGAGAATTGGCAAGCCTATATTGGGGGAGTCCGTTGGGGGGATAATTTAGGAGGATTACAACGAGATAACCGCAATTCCCAAGCGCAAAAATTTGAAGAAAATGGTCGTAATCAAAAAGATGCAACTTCGATGCGACGGGCGAAACAATTTTATCGAGAATTAGGTTTTTTAGAAAAAGCTGATGTCTGTGAAGCCTTCGCGTTAAAATTCGATAAACGCTTTCGAGAAGCTGGGCGTTTATTCCTGAAAAGAGGTCAAGAATTAGAGGCTTGGGAATGTTTTTGGGATGGAATGTGTTGGCAAGCTTTAGCAGAATGGTATGGTGAATTTCCTCAGAAAAAAACTGTTGAACAACCCTTAGTTGAATTCATGGCCCAAACCTCAAAAACCTTACCTCATATTCGACAATTTACCCAATTTTTAGAAGAGAGTTTAAGCAGTCAAATTTCAACCGAAAACCGTTTAGTGAAAGCCTGGAAAGCTGCGGTGCAAGATTATACCCGTCAAATTCGGATGTTAATGCGGGAGAAAATCTTAGACCCCGAAGAATGGCAACGGTTTGCAGAAGTTTTAGAAGGATTAGATGAAGCCAAATATAACGGGGTATTGGAATTAGCTGGAGATTGTTATTATCGAGCTAGAAATTTACGTCGGGCGGTACGTTGTTGGCAAGAAAGTGACGCTACGCAAAAACGAGAATATAATATTGCTCAAGCGGAATTATCAGGCTTTCCCGAAGGATTACCCTATTTAGAAAAAGCCTTGGATTTTGAACGAATTATTGTGGAATGGGAAAAATCAGGAAAGTCGGGAAGTCAACAATGGATGAAACATTTAGATTGTCTTGGACGTGCCTTAGAACGACAAAATCGTCTGCGAGATTGGATTGATTATTTAATTAAAATTAAACACTGGATTGATGCGATCGCAGCGATTGAAAAATGTAGTAAACTAGAAGCGGTGCTATTTCGGTTTGAACTAATTCGTCAAATTTCCCGCTCCAATTTAACCCCCGAACAAGCCCGCGAATTTCGCAGTCGCTATTTAGCTTTAATTGAAAAAGCCTTATCTGTCTCTAACTGGCGACAAAAGTTAGCAGTGTTGGAAGTGGGAATTGCCTTAGAAAAAATTGGGGAATTAGTTCCTACGCTCAAATTTTATGAACGATTTATTAATAATAGTGAATCCGCCTTACAACGCTTTGCTAAAGAACGATGGTTAGCCACGAAACTCAAACAAAAAGATTATGCGTTAATTTCTGAACCAATTCGAGCGGAAGAAATTCATCAAGATATTATTAGAAAAGCCAATGATTGGAACATCAATCCCGCCACTCTCAACGCCGACCCTCCCCGTTTAGATTTAATCGAAAGTCCCGAATTACTGCAACTTTATCCCCCCGACCCCTCTAATGCTTCCGAGAGCTTACCCGATAATGCCATTCAAGGTTTACCTCCGGGTACAAAAATTCGCCTTTTGGGGCCAGAAGCCGATGCGTTTAGTTTCCAAATTGGCCATATCCAAGTCAAACGGGCTAAACGGAACAATAGTTTATGGGTACTCTTAACTGATATTTATAGTTCTAAAGCCTTACAAATTGATGTGGATGGTAAACAGGGGAAAGTCAGAATTGGAGAGTTAATGTTAGAAGTCGCGGACGGTCATCAATTATCCTTTAATAGTACCACTGGGGATTATCGGGGGATTGTTTTCTATCGAGATGAAAAGCCGAGGGTTGAGTTGCATATTCGGGGAATTTCTAGTATTATTTCTCTGTGAACGAACCTGACGGTCAACTGGGTACAGTTAGACCGCAAGCTTCTTTTTCTCTTTGTTCAAGAGCTTTTTTGAGTGACGGAGTTCCCCCGCCACTTTCGTAATTTAGGCCAATTTTTTTGATAAGTTTGGCTGAATTTTCATCTCGATCTAAAGACTCCCCGCATTGACAAGAATGCCATCGGTCTGACAGTTCTTTAGGTACTTTGTTGAGGCAATTCCAACAGTGTTGAGAAGTTCCTTTTGGCTCAACAAATAGAACGCTTTTGCCTAATTTCCCAGCCACATATTTGAGAACAATAGAAAATTGACCATGAGCAGCATCAAGCATTGATTTATTCAAACCACTTTT
>CAITND010000189.1 GCA_903893625.1 uncultured Oscillatoriales cyanobacterium | reverse complement strand
TGCTGCTTGAGAAATCTGTTCTAAAACTGCTGATCAATCCTTCATAACCTTAGCATCCTAAACAGTATACATTTCAAGCCATCTAGCCCCCTAGCCCCCAACATTGGGGGGAAAATAAATAATTAGGACTTTTTAGGGCGATTGCCTACTTTTGACACGCTATATATAGCGTGCTTGCGTAAGTCCTGTTAACATCAAG
The DNA here is from genome assembly GCA_903893625.1 of uncultured Oscillatoriales cyanobacterium. Lineage (GTDB taxonomy): Bacteria > Cyanobacteriota > Cyanobacteriia > Cyanobacteriales > Microcoleaceae > Planktothrix. The sequence goes on along the minus strand of CAITND010000189.1, from coordinate 115,620 downwards.
CGGCGGTAATTCTCACTCCTTCAAATAATGCGATCGCACTGAAAATAAGGAATAGAAAACCTCCAATAGCCGTAATAGTCCGTTCTGAAATTCTTCCCTCAATTAATTTCCCTCCTAATACCGCAATTGCAGCACAAATTGTATGTCCGACAATTCCCCCAAGAATTACCCCAACCGGGTTATAAAATGTAGCTAATGCAATCGTAGCAATTTGGGTGCGATCGCCCCATTCTGCCACAAATGTTAACACAAAAGCTTCTAATAAAACCCCCCATTTACTTTTCCGTTTTGGAAACTGATTTTCGGCTTTTTCTACTACTTCTAACGCTTCTTCTTGTTCATCACTAACCCCCGCACCTTTCGGCATTTTACTGGCATCATATAATAACTTAAACCCAAATAAGGCAAACAGAATAATCTCAGCATAATGAATATAAATCTGAGGTAAGAAAGAAAATATCCGCCCCACACAAACCGAAAGAACTGTCATTGTTGCCAATGCAGCTACTACCCCGATAAAAACCAATTTCCTATCATTTTTTAATGATAAAATAACCGCGATAAAAAAGGTTTTATCCCCAAGTTCCGAAATAGTAATCAGTAAGAGTGCAGCCGTAAAAGCAGTGAGCATAATTTTAATATCAAGAAATAGGATAGTTGAAAGCACAGGATTAGGCTTTCGTTCTGATTAGTTTATCAGAAAATCCCTGAATATTTAAGTATTTTTATAGATTTAAAATTCTGATTTTATTCATAAATGAATCACAATATTTTCATAATCAATTCATTTTTATTTAACCCATAAAATTTTAATAAAAATATTTTAAAAATTCAATCCTTAAACCCTTTATCCCTAGAGGTTGCTAAAATGAGCAGCGAATCCATCCTTTCCCTGACAAAATTTATCAAACAGGACTTCCCCTTAGTCGTAAGATCAGAAGATGGATTTAATAAGTTGATGTGATTTCCATTTCCAACTTAACTTGATCCCTGACCCATTTCTATCCTCTTCTATCATTAATCCTTATGCCATTTCCCCGTTCTAGCGGTATTCTGCTGCACCCCACATCCTTACCGAGTCCATTTGGCGTGGGAGACATTGGCCCCGTCGCCTATCAATTTGTTGATTTCTTAAAAAATAGTGCCCAACAATTGTGGCAAGTGTTACCCCTTGGCCCAACCGGATTTGGCAATTCTCCTTATTTATCCTATTCTGCTTTTGCGGGAAATCCCTTATTAATTAGTTTAGAACTCTTAAAAGAGGAGGAATTATTAACCGACGAAGACTTAGTTAATCCTCCAAAATTTCCCAGCCATATTGTTGATTTTGATGCTGTCAAAGCCTTTAAAGAAAAACTCTTTCAAAAAGCTTGTGAAACCTTTAAAGAAAACGCGACACCCGAACAAGAACAGGAATTTAATCACTTTTGTTCTCGCAGTAACTATTGGTTAGATGATTATGCTATTTTTATGGCTATCAAAGAAGCCTTAAACGGGGAAAGCTGGAATCAATGGGATGAAGATCTTGCTCGACGGAAACAGGAATCTCTACACAAATGGGGAGAAAAATTATCTGAACCCATTTATTATCATAAATTCCTACAATTTCAATTCTTTAAACAATGGGGAAAACTTAAACAGTATGCGAACGAACAAGGCATACAAATGTTTGGAGATTTAGCGATTTATGTTGCCCATGATAGTGCTGATGTTTGGTCACATCCTGAAATCTTTTGTTTAGATGGAGAAACCGGAGAAGCCTCATTAATGGCGGGTGTTCCACCGGATTATTTTAGTGCAACAGGTCAATTGTGGGGAAATCCGGTTTATAATTGGGAACGTTTACAACAAGAAGGATTCCATTGGTGGATACAACGAGTTGAGTCTTTATTAGGCTATTTAGATTTAATTCGGATTGATCATTTTCGCGGCATAGAATCATTTTGGGCGGTTCCCCAAGGAGAAACAACTGCCATGAATGGTCATTGGGTAGACGCGCCTGGAGATGCCTTTTTTAGCTTATTAAATGAGAAATTAGGCACATTACCGATTATTGCCGAAGACTTGGGAATTATCACCCCAGAAGTCGAAGAATTGCGCGATAAATATGGTTTTCCCGGAATGAAAATTCTACATTTTGCCTTTGATTCCGGGCCAGATAATCCCTATTTACCCTATAATTATAGTTCGGCGAATTGGGTCGTTTATACCGGAACCCATGATAACGATACAACCCTGGGATGGTTTAACCGTCGCAGTTTACAGGAACAAGCCAGAGTTACCCGTTATTTAGGCTGTACCTCCGGTTATGGCATTCATTGGGATTTAATTCGGTTAGCCATGTCCTGTGTCGCTAATCAAGCAATTTTCCCCCTTCAGGATATTCTAGGATTAGGCAGTGAAGCTAAAATGAATATGCCAGGGGAAGCCGAAGGAAACTGGGCTTGGCGTTTTCAACCGGGAGTGTTAACAGAAGAACTGGGAGAACGCCTCAAATTTTTCACGGAAACCTACGGTCGTCAACCCCGTAATCAGTAAACAGTTATCAGTTATCAGTTATCAGTTTTGAGTTTTTAGCTAACAACTACTAACTCCTAAATATTAACTCTTACACTGATAACTGTTTACTAATAACTGATAACTGATTTAAGATTTATCTAAATCTTCAGCTTTGAAAACCGCTTCTTCTACCCGACCGGGTTCACCCAGGCGTTTCGCTTCTCCATTATTGACTGTAACTAGAACACCTCCGGCATTCCCAGCGACAACAACAACTTTATCCTTTGCTTTCCAACTGCGTTGTGTTCCTCCCTCTAAAGTTCCTTCAAATTCGGTTTTACCATCGACTTCAATCAAAACCCAAGAAGCATCTTTAACAACAATTCCCACTTCTACCGCCTTTTCAGTTGTTGATTTAGGGGAGGGCTTCGTTTCCGAGGCTTTCTCAACCGTTGTTGTCACCGTCGATGTTGTTGGGGTAGCTAGGGGAGAAGACACTAAGCGACTTTCAGGTAAGGTTTTGGACTGAACTACCGCCTGACGGAGTTGAGGATTGACTTCCGAAGGTTTGGGTGTAGCCCCCTGTTCACCCGATACACCTGCAAAATTAGTGGTTTTATTCAGATAGGAAACCCCATTAATGGCACAAATAATTAATAGGATATAAGTTAGGTAAAGATGGGTTGGTCTTAATTGAGGAAGGGCTAAGGAACTGAGTTTAGATTTAATTCCCGCTTGTGGGGGTTCAGGAAGAAAAAAGTTAGCTAATTCTGCTCCATTTAAACCCAAAGCATCCGCATAACGACGGATTAACCCTTGAGTATAAACAGGTTCCGGTAGCTGTTCTATCCTACCTTCTTCTAGTGCTTGTAATAAATGAGAACGAATTCGGGTATAAGCAGCAACCATATCTAAAGATAAGGAGTGATTAATCCGCGTTTCTCGCAGTTGTTCTCCGATTTCTACTAATCGCTGAATTCGTTCAGCATCATAGGAATTAAGCGTTTGACGAGGATGTTTAGTCACTTTAAATGGTAAGACAAATAAATCAGTTTTCATAATCTTTTACTCCTTGTTTTCTACAGGGTTAACTGGCACACTAACCAATGGTGAGGAAACGGGATTTCGTAAAAACTCAATTTCCGAGGCACTGAGAGAACGATACTGACCTTCAGGCAATGCAGGCTGTCCGGGAGGTTGGAGTTGAATTGAGCCAATGGCTGTCCGGTGCAGTTGTACAACCGGATAACCCAATTGCTCGGCAACTCGGCGAATTTGCCGATTTCTACCCTCGTATAAAATCACTTCTAATAACGCCTTATCGCCTGGAATTTGCTCGATACACCGGATTTGAGCAGGGAGGGTTTTTCTTCCTGCTAATATGACACCCTGACGCCAAGCCTGTAATATTGAATCCAATGGATTTCCCTGCACCCAGACTTGATAAGTTTTAGGAATGAAATGACGAGGATGAGTTAAACGAAATGTTAATTCTCCATCGTTGGTCAGCAATAATGCACCTGTAGAATCTACATCCAACCGTCCAACCGGATGAATGCCTTCACCCACCCGCAGTTTACGGGGAAGTAGATCCAAAACGGAAGGTCGTCCGTTAGGGTCTAAACAAGTAGATACAACTCCTATAGGTTTATTGAGCAGTAAATAGATCGGCACAGGTCGTCTTGAGGAATGAATGAGTTTCCCATCTACCTCAATTTGATCACGGTTTGGATCGGCTTTTTGTCCCAAATGGGCGATATTGCCATTAACTCGCACCCGTCCAGCTTGGATCATTTCTTCCGCATGACGGCGCGAGGCAATGCCCCATTGAGCCATAATTTTTTGTAGCCTTTCATCCATGATTGGGGTGAACGTCCTATACTGCTCTAAATCTGTTAAAACCACGCTCAATTGTGCCACAAGTCTAAAGACTATGTACAAATATTACAGCAATCCGCAATTAATCCTACTATCAATCTGAGTTCGGTGTGAAATAATGGGGATGCAAAAATTGGAGTGGCTATGGCATTGATTCAAGCTTCGCGTCAACCTTTAGTTGGAACTCTGTTGTCAAAGGCCATTCAGCTTTGGTTGCGATCGCAAGTTGACAAAATGGATCATTTACACTTGAGTATCGAGGGGAGTAATCGTTCTCTGCTGACAGGCCATATTCCTCAAGTGTCAGTATCTACTGAGAATGCTGTCTATCAAGGGTTACATCTAACTCAGGTACAATTACAAGGCTCAGGTATTCGGTTTAATTTAGGTCAAGTTTTAAAAGGTCAACCCCTACATCTGCTCGAACCTTTTTTTGTCACAGGGAATCTAAAGTTGAATCAATCGGATCTGAATGCGTCCCTACAGGCTCCGATATTAGTCCCGGCATTAAACGAGTTTGTTTTGTCCCTGTTGAGATCCATGATGGAAAACCCATCGATGTCTTCCTCTGATCTCAAACCGGATCAAGATCAGTCTTGGATTAACTCGGTTCAACAGATTCAAGATACCCAAATTACCTTAGAAACCAATCATCTAATTTTAACAGCCCAGCTGCTTTTCTCCCCAGGTGAATTATTACCTTTTCAATTAAAAACAGGATTAGAACTTGCCAGTTCCCATGAACTGATGTTTGTCCAGCCTCAAGTTGAAATTCAAACTCTGAATACTGAATTTCAATTTAGTCATTATACCATTGATTTGGGATCAGATATTAAAATTCAAGATTTAATTTTATGTGCCCAATTACTTCAAATTAACGCTACGGTCAAAGTTAATCCCTAATTCCTCTTCTGGAACTTCGGTACACTGACAACTAATTATTATTGCCTATAGCAAGATTGCCTGTTGTCTATTCAAGGTTGCAATGTCGAAACCAATGGCCAAGTTGTAACCACAAAAATAATCACTGCAACAATTGATAACACCAGTTCAATCACATTCCCCAAAATTGAACCAATAAAAACCCCAATACTCGCTTTTAGAGAAGGCTTAATTCGTTCACCAAATTTGAGATCCCGTTGATAAAGAAATTCTCCAATAAAAGCCCCCAAAATCGGCCCCAATAAAAGCCCCAATAACGGCCCGCCCAGTGGTAAAGCAGGTAACAGTCCTAATACCCCCACCACTAATCCAATAATGGCTCCAAACTGCGCCCATTTACTCGCCCCAGACTGCTGCAAGCCCCAATAGGTGGCTAAATATTCAATAACTGTACTTAAAATTAAAATAAAAAATATCACCACCATCGGCCAAACAATGCCTGTGAATTTGGTAGCAATTCCCCAAACTAAAATCGCCCCTAAAATTAAACTGGTTCCGGGTAATAAAGGTACAACTGTTCCAATTACCCCAATCACCATGACTGCAATTACAACCCAATAGAGAATCCAATAATTCATATTTCTTCACCTCAACAATGTGCATATTGGATCAGCGAGAACCAACAATTTGAGCAAAGTGCTAACTGACTAGCCCAAATACCGCAAATAAAATTCCGATAAACAGGCGCAATAAAAGTATTTGCACGGAAAATATCTCAACACTTATCTCTGATAATAACATATTTTTTTGAAATTTGTCCTATCTAATGACTTTGAATTTTAGAGATAATTAGGATAATTTTTTTCGTAAAAATATGTCAAAAGATAGATACTATATTTTTGATTTCAGTTTAAAATTTAAAGTCTTTTTGAGAATTTTTAGCCCGCAGGGTGCGGGCAATTTATGGTTTGAACAGATGGGTAATTTACATCAGTCCCAGAGACAAAGATTGACTCAATGCCATTACCATCTCACGGGTAATGGGTAAACTATCAACAACCATTGCCGCACACAATAGCATCAAATAGAGAATGGAATATTTAAACAGTGACCGCGCCGTATTTCGTTCCGAGGGAGATTGTAATAATTGCCATGCTTTTTGTAAAAAAATCCCTCCTAAAATTAAGGCGATCGCAGCATAAACAAAACCACTCGTATGCAACGGATAAACCAACAATAAGGTAGAAGGAACCAGAATTAAGCTATAAATCCAGATTTGTTTGGCAGTAATTTCATCGCCTTTAATTACAGGTAACATCGGAACACCGACTTCCTGATATTCATCTCGAATCATCATCGCTAATGCCCAAAAATGAGGCGGTGTCCATAGAAAAATAATCGTAAATAAAAGCCAAGCTGCCCAACTTAAATCCCCGGTAACAGCCGCCCATCCGACTAAAGGAGGAATAGCTCCGGCGGCTCCCCCAATTACGATATTTTGAACACTATGACGTTTTAACCAATGGGTATAGATCAGGACATAAAAAACAATTCCTGATAAAGCTAATAACGCTGTTAACAAGTTAGCAAAAACCGTCAATAAGGTAAAAGAAGTAATGGCAAGAGCGATCGCAAAAATCAAAGCATCTACGGGTTTAATACGCCCCGATGGTAGCGGACGCCAGCGAGTCCGTTCCATAATGTAATCAATATCTCGGTCATACAAACAGTTAATTGTATTGGCAGAACCCGACGCTAAAGCCCCTCCAGTTAATGTTACCAATAACAATAAGGGATCAACCTCTCCTTTGGCAGCTAACCACATTCCGGCAGCCGTTGTAATTAACAACAATAGAATAATTCTAGGCTTCGTCAATTGATAATAACTTTGCACCACTTGTAAAACATTCTCATGGTGTCGAGAGACGTTAGTTTGAATCACTTCTTGCATGAAAAAATTCCTCACTGATTACTGATTACTAATTACGGATAACTGTCGATCTCGCAGTGCTAAAGTGCTAAAACAGACTAGAGTTCCGAGAAGTGTCGCTCCCATCGCTTGATGGGCAACGGTGAGGGGTTCGACTTGTAAATGCAAGTAAAACGTTGCCACCCCTAAAAGAATTTGAGCCACTAAACAAGCTCCTGCGATATTTGCTAATTTTCTAAGTCGGGGATGCAAAGCAGAAGTTCGCCAAACGAAAACAACTAGAGTTAATGTAGCTAGAGTTGGAGGAACTACCCCAATAATATGACTATTCATCACGGTACAGAGTTGAGAAGACCCCAAACATTGATGTAAAGCCCATTGAGAACCGACTAACGCCCCTAAAATACTTTGAAAGTAAACTAAAATTGCTCCGGTAATACTCATCCCAGTTAGCTTTCCAACGTTACCCGTACCTTGATAGGGTAAGAGAAGACAACCGATAATCAGCAAGGTTGAGAAAAATAATAATGCAGTTCCTAAATGGGCGGTAACAATATCAAAACGTAACAGTTGCGTTACTGTCAGTCCTCCTAAAACGCCTTGAAACACAATTAAAGCTAAGGCAAAAAGGGAAGCCCAAGGCAACCATGTCGGTAATTCCCGTCTGTACCACCAGGATAACCCCACAAGGGCGATCGCACCCAGTCCAATTGCGGCAGCATCCAGACGATGAAACCACTCTAAGAAGACTTGAAAATTCATTTGTGCGGTTGGGATCAACTCCCCATAACATAACGGCCAGTCAGGACAAGCTAGTCCAGCATTCATAACTCGCGTAGCACTACCAACGGCCATTAGCAGTAATGTGGCAATACTCAGTTTCCAAACTAAACGCCGGATTCTATCCTGCGGTAGAGATCCGCTCTGTTGCGTCTCTACGGTTGATAAACTGGCATCGTTAAGGACATTATTGGCCATGAGTTCCACCCATTTAACTTGAGACTGCAATGATTAAAGCATGATGGTTGATTGTACTTATATAAGTTAACGATGCAATCCCAAGATGAACAGACTTTTAGAAAGTTTTCTGATTTCGCTTTAATTGTTGACGGTTGGTGCCCCCCTTGCCCCCCGTGTACGGGGGGTTGGGGGGGACGATTGACGGTTGACGGTTGACAGCGAGCGAGGACGCTCGCACTACTAACCCGAAGATTGTCATTAAGGGGTATTTGAACAGGGATTTGTGATCTGTTTTACGGTAGAAGTAGGGTTTTAGGCGGACAATAAACCCTGGTGTTCAGGTTTCTAAACTAGCTACTAAGATTAAGCAAGCGTACATAAGACAGCATCTTCCCATCCGATCTTGGTGTTGGGAATGCTCAATCAGGAGGAAGAGGTGTGAAAATTCCGAGTTCAATTTTGACTCTGCTGGTGGGGATCGGGATTACTCTCGTTAGTCTCTGGTATGGTCAAAACCATAATTTATTACCTGTTGCAGCCTCCGCAGAAGCATCTGAAGTGGATGGGTTGTTTAACTTAATGATGACCATCAGCTTTGGCCTAGTGCTTCTAGTGGAAGGAGTGTTACTGGTCTCTTTAATTAAATTTCGTCGCAGTAAAGATGACACAACCGATGCGACTCCCATTCACGGCAATATTCCCCTAGAAATTGTCTGGACAGCAATCCCGGCGGTTATCGTTTTGGGGATTGGTATTTATAGTTTTGAAATCTATAACAACATGGGAGGACTTGATCCGATGGCGGCGGGTCAACATTCCATGCACGCCCACGGCAAAATGAATGGATCGGCGATCGCAGCCCCATTAATTGACGGCCAGCAGCCCCCAGAATTTACCCAAATTGCCTTGGGAATCGGTGCTTCTCCTGATAAAGAAGGAAAACCCGCCGCCGTTAATGTGGATGTTACCGGGTTACAGTTTGCCTGGATTTTCAACTACAAAGAAACAGGCATCACCGCCGGGGAACTTCATGTACCAGTAGGTCAAGAAGTACAGTTAAACATGAGCGCCCAAGATGTGATCCATGCCTTCTGGATTCCGCAATTACGCTTAAAGCAAGATACAATCCCTGGTCGGATCACAGAACTACGATTTACACCCAGTAAGCTCGGAACCTATCCTATTGTCTGTGCCGAATTGTGTGGAAGCTATCATGGGGCAATGCGATCGCAAATGATTGTCGATACCCCGGAAGATTATGCTGCTTGGGTGGCTGAAAATGCCGTTGCGAGTGCAACGAACCTGCAACAAGCCGTTGCCATCAATCCCGCAGAATTACCCGATGGTGAATTTCTAGCACCCTACGCCAACGAAAATCAGTTATCAGTCAACAGTGAACAGTTATCAGTGATGAGACAGTTGACTGTTGCTTTGAGTCAACAAAATCTTGATTTTATTTCTGACACTGATAACTGATTACTGATAACTGATTACTGAATTGTTATGGCACAAGCACAACTGGATCTCGCAGCTAATGTTCCTAAACCTAATCATCAGGGAGAACGGCGTTGGCAAGATTTTTTTGGTTTTAGTACCGATCACAAAGTCATCGGGATTCAATATCTGGTGACAGCATTTTTCTTTTATTTGGTCGGTGGGGCCTTAGCAACGGCCGTTCGTACAGAACTGGCAACCCCCGATCCTGATTTTGTCACGCCCGAACTCTACAACAGCTTATTTACGGTTCACGGCACCGTGATGATCTTTCTGTGGATCGTTCCTGCGGGTGCTGGATTAGCCAACTATTTGATCCCCTTAATGATTGGGGCAAGGGACATGGCGTTTCCGCGTTTGAATGCCGTTGCCTTTTGGTTAATCCCCCTTGGTGGGACTTTGTTATTGGCGAGTTTCTTATTTGAAGCTCCCAAAGCAGGTTGGACATCTTATCCGCCTCTGAGTTTATTGTCGGGCCAAGTTGGGGAAGAAATTTGGATTCTCAGCGTTTTATTGTTGGGAACTTCTTCGATTTTGGGCGGATTAAACTTCGCGGTGACGATTTTCAAAATGCGGATTCCCACCATGGGGCTTAACGATATGCCTCTATTGTGTTGGGCAATGATCGCTACCTCCGCTTTAATTCTTCTGTCTACTCCGGTACTCGCTGCGGCGTTAATTCTGCTGTCTTTTGATTTACTCGCTGGAACCAGTTTCTTTAACCCCACCGGGGGCGGTGATCCCGTTGTTTATCAGCACTTATTCTGGTTTTATTCCCATCCGGCGGTGTACATCATGGTGTTGCCCTTTTTTGGGGTGATTTCCGATGTTCTGCCTGTTCATGCTCGGAAACCGATTTTTGGTTATCAAGCGATCGCCTATTCCAGTTTAGCCATTAGTTTTTTAGGCTTAATTGTTTGGGCACACCATATGTTTACCAGTGGAACTCCGGGTTGGTTACGGATGTTCTTTATGATCACAACGATGATCATTGCTGTACCGACTGGAATCAAAGTTTTTGGTTGGTTAGCCACAATTTGGGGCGGTAAACTGCGTCTGAATAGCGCCATGCTATTTGCGATGGGGTTTATTTCTACCTTCGTTATGGGCGGTGTCACCGGAATTATGGTGGCGTCGGTTCCCTTTGATATTCACGTTCACGATACCTATTTCATCGTGGCGCACTTCCACTATGTTCTATTTGGGGGTGCGGTGTTTGGGGTGTTTGCCGCCATTTATCATTGGTTCCCAAAAATGACGGGACGGATGATGAACGAACCCTGGGGAATTGTTCACTTTGTCCTAACGTTCGTGGGCACGAATATGACCTTTATGCCCATGCACGCTTTAGGATTACAAGGAATGCCTCGTCGGGTGGCTATGTATGACCCCCAATTTACAACGTTAAATCAGGTCTGTACCGTAGGCAGTTATATTCTGGCCGTTTCGACTATTCCTTTCCTGATTAATGCGGCTTGGAGTTGGTTCAAAGGGCCTAAAGCTCCTGATAATCCTTGGGAAGCTTTAACCCTAGAATGGATGACATCTTCTCCTCCCCCGATTGAAAACTTCCTCGTTACTCCCGTTCTCAAAACCGGGCCCTATGACTACGGAAGTCGTAAAACCCTGGCGATTCGTCAACGGTTAAAACAAATGACCGGAAGCCGTCCTAAAGAAGTCGGCGTTCCCCTCTCTGAAGCTAAATCTTCCACCGTGTTTACAGACGACCGTTCTACGACTGTTGTGGAACCGGAAAAAAACATTAACGATTCTTCTAGTAATAGTTAGGGTGATTGTAGAGACGTGCCATGGCACGTCTCTACACCGCTCATCTGTTAACCGTCCCCCCCAACCCTGCGTGCACGGGGGGTTGGGGGGTATCAACCATCAACCATCAACAAATTCATGCAAGGTTCAGCAATTAACGAGTCTCAAACTGTTCTTGGATACGAACAAGAGGCCACCGCCTCTGGACATGAACACGCAGAACACCCCGATCTGCGAATGTTGGGCGTGGTTGTTTTCCTGATTGCAGAGAGTATGATCTTTTTAGGATTATTCTCTGCCTATCTGATTTATCGAGCCATGTCACCCGTTTGGCCCCCCGAAGGTACGGAACGAGAATTATTGCTTCCGGCGATTAATACAGTAGTTCTGATTTCGAGTAGTTTTGTCATCAACCAAGGGACAATCGCTATTAAGAAAAATGATACTGCGGGTTTACGGAATTGGTTTATTGCTACGGTGATTATGGGGTTAACTTTCTTAAGCGGTCAAGCTTATGAATATAGTCAGTTAGGCTTTGGATTAACAACTAATTTATATGCCAGTTCCTTCTATGTGTTAACGGGGTTTCACGGGTTGCACGTTACCTTTGGAGTCTTGTTAATTTTAGGGGTTCTCTGGCGGGGACGCAAAGGGACTCACTACAGCAAAGAATCCCATTTTGGCCCGGAAGCGGCTGAATTATATTGGCACTTTGTTGATGTGGTTTGGATTCTTTTGTTTATTCTGTTGTACTTGTTGTAAATCTTCATCAAATCAACTTGATGCTCAAACCCCGTCGGGGGTTTTTTTATGGTCAATTTAGGGAATTGATCAATAAGATCTAAGTTAATACCCTGAAATCTTTGAAAAATCAAAGGATAATCTGGATATTATGAAAAGTGAACCCCTAAAAAACTCGATTCTGGGCTAAATCCGAATTAGAGTTCGATCAATTCCAAACTCATGAATTTGTTGACGGTTGACGGTTGACGGTTGCCCATTCCTATTACCCACTGATAACTGATAACTGATAACTGATAACTGATTAAGGAAGCATCACCGATGAATAACTATCGTTTAGAGCAAGCTAAAAACAGAAAACAAGTGTTTGATAATTTTCTGCAAATTGAGCATAAAGTCGGAGCTAATTCTGACAAACTTGCCTTTTTAGATCGAGGAATTGAACAGTCTCCCTATCAAGATACGATTCCTGATTATCCTGAATATTTAACCCGCAAACCGTTACAATATAGTTCCTATCCGTCTTTAGGGAAAATTCCTTATATTGATGAACAAGGTTTAGATTTTCTTCATCCTCAAATTGAGGAAGCTTGTATTAGTCTAGGGAAATTTGAAGCCGGAGAACTCAAAACGATTTGGCTGGGGAGAAATCCACTCAAAACCACACAATTTTGGAGTACGACTAAAATTATTCCGGTTCTTCATACTTTAAGTAAAATTGATCAACTATTTCCTCAAGGAGATATTAAAAATTTAGACTTAAAAGATCCCGAAAATGCAACCGTTAAGTTTCCTCTAGATTTAGCAATTAAAGATATTGTTAATTATCAAGAAAATCTGGCTAGTTCTAATGCCTTAGCCACCCTTTTTAAACGATTTGAAACTCGATCTAATTTAGAAATTTGGTTTCAAAAATTGACTGGGAATTCAACCTTACAATTTCAAGGAGATTATGGAGAAATTTCTGCAATTCAGAATCCTATTATTTTCAATCGAGAAACTCGAAATATTATAATTAAAGCAGTTTCAGATAGTCCCAAAGGCGATAATTTAGTGTCAGCTTATGATCTGACTCGTCTGATTTCTTTGATAGGATGGCACGCTTATCTACCATCAGGATGTCAGTTGCCAAACCTTCAACAAAAAACGTTGAATAGTTTAATTTTAGCGCTGGGTCAAGATACGGCTCGTTATGTGGATGTTGCATTAGAAACCTTGGGAATTGAACAGGTGATTACGGCTCCAGTTATTCTCTCGAAAATGGGTTATGGAGATAGTGAAATTCGGCAAACTGTAGAAGCTTGTTATATGGCATTTGTGCAGTTTATTGACCCTTTACCCAAGGCTAACGGAAAATCGGCTCAATTCCGAACTTTAGCACTAACTTTAAGAGGTGTAATTCCGGTGAAAAACATGGGAGATACTACTCAAGAAGCATTGGAATTAGATGCTCGAATGGCGGCAGAAGTCACGGAAATCATTCGTCGTGTTGTTGCAGACGAATTAGATCAATTCTAGTAAAATGGGAAAATATCGAGTCAGGAGAAGACAGGGGACAGCTAGGGGATGCCATTATCCTCTCTGTCAAGTTAGAATGGAGAAATTAAAAAAACTGCAAAAGTAACAAACTAAGACCGCAGTTTTGGGTGCATTCGAGTTCCTGAATTGAAGAATCAATCACTGTACTCAGTAAGTGGGTATCAATCAACTTAAAAGAATCAACGATTCTAGGGTGTAAAAGTCTACAGGCACACCCGCAGCAATGTTGACGGAGAGTTTTACTTACTGATTTAGAGCGTCTAGTACAGTCATTATTATTATGAGGAGGAATACACCCAAATTTTATGAAGGAAATACAACAAACTAATCAAGATTCTTTAAAAACTTTAAATCGAATTTTTGAAAGATTTAATGGTGATTTTTCCCTAATTTTAGCGCATTCTAATTATAGAATTGTTAGAAAAAAAATAATTCAGCAATTACAACAAAAATACCCTAGTGCAATTAAAATTGTGACTCTGGATGCCCAGGTCACTAATATTTATAATGCCTTGGTTGAAGCAATTGAAACCGAGCAAAGTCCACCGCAAGCTTTAATCGTATCTGGTTTAGAGTCAAACGAACAACTTGATATTTTGATTAAGATTATGAACCAGATGCGGGAGGAATTTCGACGGAAATTTCACTGTCCTTTGGTGCTATGGGTGACGGATTCTCTTTTACACGCTTTAATTCGTTTGGCTCCTGATTTTTATAGTTGGTCAACAGCCATTACTTTTGAAATTATGACAGAAGATTTACTCCAGTTTATTCAACAAACAGCAGATCAAGTTTCTGCTACAGTATTAGATAGTGGTGCTGGTATTTTTTTAACGAATTCTTGTTTAAATTTAGAGTTAGGTTCTCCCTTAAGAGAAGAATTAGAAGTAGCTCGTCAAGAATTACAGAAACGAGGAGAACCATTAGGGACTGAACTAGAAGCGGGTTTAGAATTTGTATTAGGTCGAGTTTCTGATCATTCTAATCAAGTGGCGTTACAACATTATGAACGAAGTTTAGAGCTTTGGCAACAAACAAATAATTTAATTCGCTATAGTCAATTATTATTTTATGTGGGATTTTGGTGGCACAGTTATGGGATTTTACATCGAACCGAAAAAGAATCTGCTTATTATCGTGCTAAAAGTTATTATGCTCAATCAATTCAAACGTTTAAACAAGCAAAGCGTTGGGATTTAGTGGCTAAGTTTATTAATGCGTTGGCGGATGTATTATTGGGACTAAAAGAATGGCAAGAATTAGAAAAAGTAGCGAAGGAATCGATTCATTATAATCAAATTTATGCTCATGCTTTTCGAGAAGCGCGTGGCTATCATTTTTTAGCTGAAGTTGCTTTGGCTAAAGGTTCTCCATATAAAGCAAAAACTTTAGCAGAAAAGGCTCAAAATTTATTAATTAAAACCCTATCAACTTATCACCCCCAAACCTCTGATGAACAGTTAATTTTAGATTGGGAGACTTCCTATCATCAGGGATGGTATTTGGTAACTCTGGCTCAAGCGCATCAAGAACTACACCAATATCAAGATGCGATTAAAATCCTAGAAAAAGCTAAAGCTCGAACCAAACCTCACTATGACCCAGAACTTTATATTCGGATTTTACAACTTTTACAGGATTTATATTTCCAAAAAGGCGAATATTTAATTGCTTATGAAATTAAGCAAAAACGTCGGGAAATTGAACAACAATTTAGATTAAGAGCGTTTATCGGAGCCGGACGACTCGGACATATTCAAAGCATTACTAACCCTAGTTTACCTCCGATTAACCATCCTCAAATAATTAATCCTGAAATTACCGCATCCGGGCGTTTATCTGTTGTGAATTGGTTAGGTGAACGCATTAGACGAAATGATTGTCGATTAACGGTGGTTTATGGACAGTCAGGAGTCGGTAAAAGTTCAATTTTGCAAGCCGGTTTTATTCCAGAGTTACAAAAAACTGCCATTGATACTCGTCACTTTATCCCGGTATTACTTCAAGTTTATACGAATTTGAATCAGGAGTTTTCTCGTGCTTTAGCTAAAGGAATTAGAGACGTTAAAAATATCGAATTAAACTCTTCCGAACTGAATAACCAAGAAGTGATTTTAGAACAAATTAGAACGTTAGTTAATCAAAATTTCTGGGTTGTGATTATTTTTGACCAGTTTGAGGAATTTTTCTTTGCTTGTAAAGAGAATCAACAACGACAAATTTGTTATCAATTTATCAAAGATTGTTTAAATATTCCCTATGTTAAAATTGTTTTATCTTTGCGAGAAGATTATTTGCACTATTTATTAGAATGTACTCGTCAAGGCTATTTAGAGATTATTGGGAATAATATTTTAGATCGCAATATTTTGGCTTATATTGGGAATTTTACACGGGAAGAAGCCAAGTCTGTAATTCAGAGTTTAACGGAAAAAACGCAATTTGTTCTCGAACCTGCTCTAATTCATCAATTAGTTGAAGATTTAGCAGAAGACTTAGGAGAAATTCGACCGATAGAATTACAAGTCGTTGGTTCTCAGTTACAAACTCAAAAAATTACCACTTTAAAACAATATCAACAAGCGGGACAAAAGAAACAGTTAGTTGAAGACTATTTAGATGAAGTGATTCGAGATTGTGGTTCAAGCAATAAAAGTTTAGCAGAGTTAGTGCTTTATTTACTGACGGATGAAAATAATACTCGTCCCTTAAAAACTCGTGCTGATTTAGTCCGAGAAATTAAAGAACTAGCAAACTATTTTGAAAATATTAATGAGAATTTGGATACAGTTCTGAAGATTTTTGTCCTTTCCGGTTTAGTATTCCTATTACCTGAAATTCCGATGGAACGTTATCAACTGGTACATGATTATTTAGTCGGTTTAATTCGTCAAAATCGTAGTTCTTTTATTTTAGAGGAGTTAGACATAGAACGGAACAAACGCAAACAAGCGGAAGCAAAAAATAAAGAACTGTGGCGACTGTTTATTCGTTCGATTATTGTTGGTGGTAGCATGGCACTTTTATTCACTCTAGCATTAGGATTTTGGAGAATTGCAGAAGACAAAAATAAACAAGTGAGTTTAGCCTTAGAAAATACTAAATATACGGCTCTGACAACGGAAAATAATCAGCTTGAAGCCTTATTAACTTTAGTCACCGCCGGGAAAATTTTATCTCATAAAACGCCTCAATCTGATATTGAGCAAGAAACTCAGAGCAAATTAAGTATTGCAACTCAAATAATTCAAGAACAAAATATTTTAGATGGACACCAAAAAAATAGTGTTTTAAGTGTTAGTGTCAGTCCTGATAATCAACTGATTGCTTCTGCGAGTGATGATAAAACCATTAAATTATGGACTCGTGAGGGTAAAGTTATTCAAACTTTAAAAGGACATAAAAAGTCTGTTTGGTTTGTTACCTTTAGTCCGAATAGTCAACTTATTGCCTCTGCAAGTAAGGATAAGATAATAAAACTTTGGACAAAAGATGGAACAATTATCAGAACATTGGAAGGACATAAAGATGAAGTCAAATGGGTTAGTTTTAGTCCTGATGGACAACAAATTGCTTCCGCGAGTAAAGATAAAACGGTTAAAATTTGGAGCTTGGATGGTCGATTAATTCAAACTTTAAATGGACATCAAAAAACAGTTCTTAGTGTGGTTTTTAGTCCCGACGGTCAACAGATTGCTTCATCGAGTGAAGATGGAATTATTAATCTCTGGACTCGTCAAGGGAAACTGATTAAAACAATTAAGGCTCATTCTAAACCAATTTGGAGTATTAGTTTTAGTCCTGATAGTCAAATGATTGCATCAGCTAGTGATGATAAAACCGTTAAATTATGGAGTCGTGAAGGTCAATTTATTAGAACTTTAGACGGGTATCAACAACCTGTTAATAGCGTGGCTTTTAGTCGAGATGGTCATTTAATTGCAACGGGAAGTGCTGATGAAATGATTAAAATATGGACAAAAGAAGGTGCATTAATTTCTACTCTGCAAGGACATAAGGATAGTATTAATCAAGTGATTTTTTCTAAGCAGGAAGAAAAGTTGGTTTCTGCCAGTAAAGATGGGATTGTGAGAATCTGGAGTTTACAAGCATTACCTGAAATGATTGAACTGAAAGACTATAAAATCTATAGTAGTAGTTTTTCTCGTCAAAATAGTAATTTGGTTGCTTCTCCGGGCCGGGATTTACGCATCAAAGATGATAAAAAAGATGATGTCGTTGTATTATGGACTTTAAATGGAACAGTACAAAAAACTTTCCAAGGTCATCGTGATACTGTTAATAATGTCAGTTTTAGTCCTGATGGAAAAATGATTGCATCAGCCAGTGATGACCGAACAGTTAAAATCTGGAATTTAGAGGGTAAAGAAATTAAATCTATCGTTCATCCATCGGCTGTTTGGAGTGTGGTTTTTAGTCCGAATGGTCAGTTAATTGCCACAGCAAGTAATGACAATAAAATTAGAATTTGGGATATTAATGGAACTTTAAAGCGAACATTTGACGAGCATCAAAACCAAATTAATGATTTGAGTTTTAGTCCCGATGGTAAAATTTTAGCTTCAGCAAGTAATGATAAAACTATGAAATTATGGAATGTGACTCAGGGGAGTCAAATTTCACAGTTAACGGGCGCTCAAGTTCGATTTAATTCCTTGAGTTTTAGTCCCGATGGTCAATTAATTGCAGCCACTAAAGACGGAGAATCTATTTCAATTTGGAAAAAGCAAAATTCCACCTGGAAACCTCTGCAAACTTCTGTTGTTTTAGGAAAACACTGGAAAGCAATTTATGAGGTTAATTTTAGCCCTAATAGTAAATTTTTGGCTTCTGCAAGTGCAGATGGTACAATTAAGCTTTGGGATGTTAATGGAAGTTTAATTACGACTTTAAAGCCAAGTTTAGAACCCATTTTATCAGTTAATTTTAGCCCTGATGGGAAAAAATTAGTAGGGATTCAAAAAACCGATCCAAATCAAATTAGTCGAATTAGTATTTGGAATATTGATACTAATAAAGTGAATAAATATCCTGATATTTTACTAGATCAGGCTTGTGATCAGCTTTCTAATTATTTAGAAACTAACCCTAATATTAGTGATAGAAACAAAAAAATTTGTGATGAGTTTAATCATTCTCGCTAAAATAGCAAGTAGAGACGTTGTATGCAACGTCTCTACAAAAGAGTTTATTTAATGTAGATTAAATATGAGGAGGTGCGTGCGCGATGCTGAAGAACCCTACAACTATTGATTAATATTAATCTCGTGGAGGTCTACCCGTATCTTCAATTATGTCTTGACTTTCCTCTCTAGCTTGAGAACAAATAGAGGGTAAATGCTGTTGTTTTAGGGTCGTATTGTTGTGAACGTTACAGGGAGAATTCACAGAAGAACTGGGAATAGTGAACGGCGAAGCTTGAGCTTGAGTTGCTGTGATCACAGATAACATCATTAAGGTTAAAGGGATCAGACTTTTGTGTAACATAATTAGACTCCTTTCGGTATAATTAAAACGTAAATCCGTTTAGAAAACCCATGAATTAAGGCACAAAAATAAGGGTTTAAGCTTGCTTTAAATCTTTGGTTTAGGGGGTTAATAAACGGATTTTATTTCTCTAAGATGTGCGGGATGTTATTGACTAACAGAAAAATCATCAAATTCATGAATGATTCGGTTTTCCAGTCTTAACAATCTACTTTACTATTGAGATTTTGTTGATCAGGAATAGTGCTAATTGATGAGTAATTTCTTATGATTGATTACATCTAAGGAGAGAGGCTTGATTTTTTCCTCTCTATGTCCTAGTATAGTGAACTGGTCTGTATTGTTCGGGTAGGTTATTCCACTTTCTCTAGCGTCAGGCTTGTTTTTTTATGCTACTTTTATACTACAAAAATTTTGTAAAAACACGCTCCCAGAAACCCGGTTTTGGGCGGTGGTCTCTTGACTGAAAACCAGATTTTTTGTGAATAAACCTGGTTTTTGCTTAAGTCTTGTGTTTCAGTTACAATATTGGCACATTTACAGGACTATTAATTAAAATTCATTCCTCCTAAAGGAACAGAAATTAAATCATGAAATTGGGTATCCCGAATTCGTTTTAATTCCCATATCCATTTTGTTTCTGCATCAATTTGTTGATAATATTTTTGAGCCAAGTTCTGCTCTTTTGAGACATCTGTTTCTTGCCATAATTTTAACGCCATATCTCGTCTTTTTTGACAAATTACAGTTTCAATAGAAGCAACAGAACTGCGAATAATTAAGCGGGCGCGACAAATATCAATTTCTGTATGTTCATCCAGATAAAATAAATGATAAAATTGCTTTGTTTGTTGATTTTCCTCTAAGCAAACTTGTTGCAATTCTAAAATTAAATCAACGGAATCTAAACTTTTTTGATGCTTTTCTTCAATTTTAGTAATTTCTCGCCATAAAAACCGATGATGAGCTAAACTAAATTGTAAATCTCTAGCTTCTAAAGCATCAAAAATGGTAAGACGATATTCAGGACAATGTAAATAAATTCTCAGCAGTTTAACTTCGGCTTCTTCTAATAAACTGCGTTCAGAATTAACTGTAACTAAAGTATTAGAAGATAGTTTTTCTTTTCCTGTTTCTACTTGGGGTTTATTGACTTGGGTTTGTAAATTTTTAGCTAAAAGCGGAATTAACCGAGATTGTCCTTGACTCAGAAGTTCAGCACAATATTCAATATAATGAGTGCGTTGCATTCCATTGTCAATTTTTCTTAATAATTCTACCATCTGATGAGAGACTTGTTGAGATTGGGCAATAGTTTCTAGGTTTTTTCCCATTAATAATCGCTGAATTTGCCACTCAATCCACAACGGAGAATTTAACAATAATTTTTGATAATCTTCGGCAGAATTATGGATTAAAAATTCATCAGGATCTTTCCCAGAGGGAATATTTAAAATCCGTAAGTTAATATAACCTTGATAAGCAAGATCTTCAATTTCGCCGATGGCGCGTTCGGCGGCTTTATTTCCAGCAACATCGGCATCAAAATTCAGAATAATTTGTTTAGATTCAGTATAACGAACTAACTGCCGAACTTGATTTAAACTTAAGGCTGTACCTAAAGAAGCAACAACGTTTTGAATTCCAGCCGTATGTAAAGCAATGACATCAAAATAGCCTTCAACAACAATCGCTTGATCTTGCTTACTAATCGCATTTTTAGCCTTATCTAAAGCAAATAAGGTTTTACCTTTATCAAATAATTCGGTTTCGGGAGAATTGAGATATTTCGGGAGTTCATCTCCTAAACTTCTGCCCCCAAATCCAATAATTTTTCCCTGACTATCATGAATTGGAATCATTAACCGATCTCTAAACCGATCATAATACCCATTTCCCGTTTTTCGAGGCACAATTAACCCCGCTTGTTCGACTAATTCCGCCGGAAAATGTTTTTGTTCAACTAGATAATCATAGAGAGTTTCCCATCCTTGGGGCGCATATCCTAATTGAAACTGTTGAATTGTATCTTCTTTAAGATGGCGTTTTAATTTTAAATAATCTAAAGCGGGTAATCCTTCCGATTGTCTTAAAACGTGTTGATAAAAGCTGGTAGCGATCGCTAAAATCTCATATAATTGTTCTCGTAAAGAAATCTGTCTTTGTAATTCCTCTCGTTTTTCGGGTTCTACAGTTTTCACCGGAATTTGATAGCGTTTGGCTAACTCTAAAACCACTTCACTAAAGGAACGTTTCTCTAAATCCATGATAAATTTCATGGCATTTCCAGCCGCCCCACATCCAAAACAATAAAACATTTGTTTAGTCGGACTAACCGTAAAACTAGGGGTTTTTTCATCATGAAAGGGACACAACCCCACAAAATCTTTTCCCCGTCGTTTCAAGACCACTTTCTCTGAAACGACATCATAAATATCAGCGCGTTCCTTAACATCTTCGATCGTTTCTGGATGAATTCGGGGAGTCAACATTGGGGATTGAACTAAAATTGCTAGTCTTTATTTTGACATAGAATCCCCTGATCTGATCCTTTTCTCTTTCTTCGTGTCTTCGTACCTTTGTGGTTTCTTAATCCCTTAACCCTCATGGAATAATTGGTATAGCCGTTGATAAAGAATAATTCTCCCAACTTCTAAAGGGTTGAATTTGGGTTTCTTCGTTGAGAATCATCACCACTCGATCATAAATTTCTTGGGCGTGTTGAGGAGAATTTCCAATACAAGTTAATCCCAATTTTCCATAGCGAGATAAACATCCCATTAAGTGAAAAACCGTTCCCGTTTCCGTACTATTATCAAAGTGTAACTGATGATTAACAATAATATCCATTAAATCATTAGGTAATAATCCATGATATTGTTCGTTTTGTAAATTATCAGAAGCCATATAAAACTTAGGATGAGATTTTTGACTATAAAACAGCCCTGTTTTTAAATCATAAGACCCATTTGTTAATAACTTTAAGGTCATAAACGGATGGGTCGTTCCTCCTCGGCGTAAGTTGATTTCTATCGCCTGTAAATCCCAATCTAAACTGTCGGGTTGATGCACCGCAATAAAATCTACACTGAACCGTTCTAATGCCCCTTTATGGGCTAAATTTTGACCAATTTTTTCCCCCATTTCCTGCAATTGTAATCGATAGGCTTCCTGGGCAGGAAATCGACATCCTTGAAAGACTTGACCATCGGGGCCACCTAAAATTTGATCATGGGTGGAAAGAACTTCAATCTTTCCATTGGGATAAATTTCACATTGAACACTAGGAGATTCTTTTAACTCTCCTTCAATAAAGGCTTCTACAATTGCCCCTAATTCAGAAATGCGATCGCTAAAGGTTTCCCAGGTTTCATTAGGGGCTTGAAACCTTAAATTACACCAGTAGGTTTTCAGAACTTTTTCTCGTTCATGAGGCGTTAAATCTTGCAACGGTCTTAAGTCTAACAGGGCATTTCCTTCTCCAGAAAATCCCTGATTGAGTTTAATTACCATCCGTTTTAAGTTGGGTTGACGATCCCATAATTTAAGAGCAACTTCTGTTAAATCTTCGGAATTCCAAACTAACGGACTACCATCGGGATGAGGAATTCCAGTTTCAGCAAATATTTGCCGACTTCCGCTTTTAGTTCCCCAATAATTTAAGTCAGGATCAACCCCAAATAAAGGTATATTTAATTGTACCGATAATTCCCGTTCTAGGGGTGTGGAATTAAAACAAACCATATAAGATTTATTCGGTCTTAAAACTTGATGAATGCGAGAGATTAAACGGGGACGTTCTAAAATTTTTTGGGTTAAGGGTTTGGGAGAGGTATCATAGGTTGAAAATAAGAGTAAACGCTCCCGAACATGACTGAGGGGAATTCCAGGCATTAAGTTTAAATAATAATCAATTACGGTGGGATGAATGGGTTGGGAAGATACATAAATTAACCGCATTCTAGGATTTCGTAACCGAATTAAAGAAAAAAGTAATCGTTCTTCATATTGATGGGCACCCTGAACTTTTTCTAACTGATGACTATCCAAACTCAAAGACGGAATGACAACGACATCCTGATCCTGTAGTTCCTGATGGCTTGAGGTTTGAAAGCGTTGGCGAAGTTGAATTTGCAATTCTCGAAACCGTTGCACCGTGTTTTCATCTGAGTGATAAAATTCAGCCATAACCCTAACCTGTTGAACCCGATATCACCATCTTAGTTCAGAGGATCAATCCCATAGAGGTTTCAAGAAAAATCGCAAAATTTTGTTACTTCAGTTCCCAGAGTTGGGTTTGTTGATTAACGAGTTCTAGCTGATAGTGATCAGTTTTAATCCTTTGGCGTAATTCTTGAGAGGGGTTGAGGGCAAAAATTTTAGGCCCGATGGGAAGTAATAATAAATTGGGTTGAGAATTGACCATAAATAGTTTGATCTTAGGGTTTAATTCATAACTCAGTGAAATAATATTTCCCAAATTTGTATGATCCATCCCTTGATCAACAATCAGGGTAGCAGATGGATTTTGATTGAAATAACGAGCTATTTGGGGAATTTCATGACTCGGAACTTGATGCCACCAGGTTAGGGAATTGGCACTGATACTAATGGAAATAATACTAAAGGTAAATACTGTTGCTAACAGTCCTCGCCAGAATATTTCTCCATCCATTAAAGAAATTTTGTTACTTTGAATATGAGTAGAAAACAGATAAGCAACGGCTAATTGAATGGCTGGAAAACAGGGAATTAAAAAGCGTGTTACCCCTGAACGTCCTCCCCCTAAAAGCACATCGGGTAACGCTAAAATTAAAAAGGGAACTAAAATAGATGTCAAAATAAATAGGCGAGTTTGTCGATTCGTTTGTTGGCTAATTTGAAATAATGCTGCCAAAATTAACAGAAGGAATGGCAGTCTGAGTAAATACATTTGAATACTATTGAAGTCAAAGTTGATATCAACAAATAGAGATGTGAAACTCAGAATCCACAACTTAATTAAATTCATTAAGCTAATTGAAAAACTTGACCAGTTAGTAACATTTACAGCCCGTTGTAAATTATTAATTAAAATTATTAACCAAGGACTATAAGCCAGGATAGCGATCGCAACGGCAGCTAAAAATTCTAACAATAAAATAGAAAAAGGAAACCGTTTTCGTTTTTTAAAAGATCGGGAGGGTTGAAGACTCAGTAATAGAATATAAGCCCCATGACCCATGATTGTTAACCCGAATAAAACATGGGTATAGAGTCCTAAAATACAAGCTAAACTATAACCAACCCACAATAAAGGATGTCGCCAACGAACTGCTTTGAGTAAACAATAACTACTAACAATCACCGTTAAGGTGAGTAAACTATATTGTCGGGCAGTTTGAGCAAATAGAATATCAAAGGGAGATAAAGCTAAAAAAGCCGTAGCCAGCAAAGCGGTTTGGGAAGATTGAAAGAGTTCCCAAGCCAATAAATACATTAAAGGTAGAGAGATTAAACTAATAAAAGCGGGTAAAATCCGAGAAGCCAGAATAGAATTACCGCCTACAAACATCCATCCTCGTGCTAACAAAAAGTAAAAGGGAGAATGTTGAGGATCTTCTGTGGCTAAAGAATTAAGGGTATCTTGGGGGGTACTCCCCGGTTTAAGTTGTTGATATTTTAGGAGATCAACGGGGGAAACCATGCGATTTTGGTAAAATTCCTGGGCGAATTCTTGACTGGTGTATCCCGCAGCCCGCAGGTTAGTATAGACCTCATCATGCCAATAGATTTTTCCATCTAAAGCCACAAACCGAAAGGCAATACCAACAACAATGGCAACAATTAAAAATAACGTGAGAACGTGAGGGCGAATTCTTTTGAAAATTTTTCGGGGATGGAACATAACATCCGTTTGAGTTAAGTTTAATATTTTTTACTGTACAAAATTTAATCTTAAAGCTTTTGAACAAAAAAGCAGGGAATTTCCCTGCCCAAATTTGGCTCAAATTCTAAACAGTTTTAAGTAATTGGCGAGTTAGGGCAAGATTAATCGCCTCCTAACTCATCCAGTCTCAAGACTTGACCTTAATACAGAGAAGTAGTAGGTTTGTGAACAATGAAGCTTAACACTTGGCACTGTTTCACGTTGTCAAAACCCATCACCCGAATAAAGGATTTGGAATTTTCTTGGCGACAAGCTTGAACTTCAGCTAAGACTTCTTGGGAGGTAGAAGCATTGAATAAAGGCAGTTTCCACAGTGTCCAATAGCGCTGGGTGGGTTCAGAAGATTCGCTAAATTCCACACCAGGGATATATCCTTGATCCAGAATATATTGGACTTGCTTGACGATTTGAGCATCGGTCAAGGGGGGCAGATAGGATAAAGTTTCAAAACGACGTTCTTTTGGTAATGTCCGCATTGTTGTTTCTGAAGTTCAGTCCACTAAAGGTTTACAGGCAAAGGCAATCAAGCCTTAACTCACCGAAGCATCGGGGTTTGGTTCTGAGTCGGTTTGCAATTGAGTCTCTGGGTTAAGTTCAACGCTACTCAGTTGCGTTATTCGTTCTAAATACTGACGCCGATAATCCATATTGGCTTTTTGAATATTGTCACGAACCATTTCCGGTAAA
Source organism: uncultured Oscillatoriales cyanobacterium (assembly GCA_903893625.1). GTDB lineage: Bacteria > Cyanobacteriota > Cyanobacteriia > Cyanobacteriales > Microcoleaceae > Planktothrix. Next base: position 89,806 of record CAITND010000189.1, on the reverse strand, counting down.
TAATCAGCGACTTCCTGCACCAGATGGTCTCGCACCGTCATAATGCGAAAGGCTATCTCCTGATTTTCTTGGAGCATTTCTCCCAGATAGACTTCTCCGTCCTGAATTTTACCCGTTGAGGAAAATTCACTCAGCCAGATCGCTTGTCCAGGGTTCGTTTCCCGTAGTTGATTCGTAATAATCCTTACAGCCTGATAGGTCAGGTAACTTGCCAGCACCTTTGATGTTTCTTTCGCAACTTGTTTGATGTCCATAGGCTGAACCCAACCCTCACAACTTAAGATTTGTTTATTTTAGATTTTGGATTGAGTTTTAGCCATAACTGACTTAATTTGTCAAGCTACAGATGAATCGCACAAATCCAAAATCCAAAATTCAAAATCTTAAATCAATTTAGACGGTATCCATGGACTCGAACTCAAACTTGATTTCTTTCCAGAGTTCGCAAGCAACAGCCAGTTCAGGAGACCATTTGCAAGCTTCACGAATAACGTCGCCGCCTTCACGGAACAGGTTACGGCCTTCGTTACGAGCTTGGATACAAGCTTCCAGAGCCACACGGTTTGCAGTTGCACCGGGAGCATTACCCCAGGGGTGTCCGAGGGTTCCACCACCGAACTGTAAGCAAGAGTCATCGCCGAAGATTTCCACCAGGGCGGGCATATGCCAAACGTGAATCCCACCGGACGCAACGGGCATAACACCGGGCATAGAAGCCCAATCTTGGGTAAAGTAGATCCCACGAGCGCGATCAAGTTCCACGTGATCTTCGCGCATCAGGTCAACGAAGCCCATGGTGATGCCTTTTTCGCCTTCGAGTTTACCGACGACGGTACCGGAGTGCAGGTGGTCACCACCAGACATCCGTAAGCATTTGGCTAACACGCGGAAGTGAATCCCGTGATTTTTCTGACGGTCGATCACCGCGTGCATGGCACGGTGGATGTGAAGTAACACGCCATTACGACGACACCATTTCGCTAAGGTGGTGTTGGCTGTGAAACCACCGGTCAGGTAGTCGTGCATGATGATCGGGGTTTTGATTTCTTTAGCGAATTCGGCCCGTTCCATCATTTCTTCGCAGGTGGGGGCGGTCACGTTTAAGTAGTGGCCTTTGATTTCCCCGGTTTCAGCTTGGGCTTTTTCGATGGCTTCTTGAACGAACAGGAAGCGATCGCGCCAGCGCATGAAGGGCTGAGAGTTGATGTTTTCGTCGTCTTTGGTGAAGTCTAAGCCACCGCGTAAGCATTCATAAACGGCGCGGCCATAGTTTTTGGCAGACAGACCGAGTTTGGGCTTAATTGTGCAACCCAGCAGAGGACGACCGTATTTGTTTAATTTATCGCGCTCAACGGTAATCCCGTGAGGAGGGCCTTGGAAGGTTTTCAGGTAAGCAATGGGAATGCGTAAATCTTCTAAACGCAGTGCCCGCAGAGCTTTGAAACCAAAAACGTTACCAACCAAAGAGGTCAGTAAGTTGGTGACAGAACCTTCTTCAAACAGATCCAGAGGATAGGCGATGTAGCAAATATATTGGTTATCTTCGCCGGGAACGGGCTCGACTTCATAGCAACGACCTTTGTAACGATCTAGGTCAGTCAGCAAGTCCGTCCACACCGTTGTCCAGGTTCCGGTGGAAGATTCGGCGGCTACCGCAGCACCAGCTTCTTCGGGGGGAACTCCAGGTTGAGGTGTGACCCGAAAGGCAGCCAGAACATCTGTATCTTTTGGTGTATAGTCGGGCGTGTAATAGGTCAGTTTATAGTCCTGTACACCAGCTTTATAGCCAGATTTAGACTTGCTTTGTGTTTGAGAGTAAGACATATCTCCCTAAAATCTCCCTTCGTGAGGAATCGCTTATTTTATGCGCTGATTGGCAATTGATCAAAATAGTATCAAGAAATGAGTCATTGCAACGTTGAATCTTTTTAATATTTTCATAACATTTGTTTATATTTCTTCTAAATTAGCGACATTTTCCTCAGAACCCGGTTCATCTTTGGACTGTATTACCATTAAATTGACACTTTTTATATTAAGTCTTATTAAATAATTTCTGTCAGATATAATAAGTGATTTTACTTAAACTTACTTAAACTTTTTTGGATTCAGACTGCACAGTTGAAGCCGACTGTCAAGCAAAACCTCATGATCCCCGATTTTGAGTCTGAAGATTTTCGGGAAGGGAAAATCACAAAAGTATTTCCCGGTTTACTCCAGAATTTTAACGGCAGTCTCCCCTGAGTTGCCAGTCTGCACCCCAATCTTTTTCCCCTGTTCAAATTCAGATCCTCCCCTAACCTCTAGCTTTGGCTTTCTTGAGTCTGAATTAGTGATCTGGGCTGGGTATTAAATAGTATTTAATCTATGGTTTATTTTTTAATAATTGATTTTACTCTATTAATTTAAAACTGGGTTTTGCGTAGGACTGTTCGTTAAGATTGTTGTTATAGCTGTTGGCTGATTACTGATTACTGGTAGAGACGCGCCATGGCACGTCTCTACACTGATTACTGATAACTGATTACTGATAACTGTGAATTCACCCACCATCCACTGTATCAATCCCCAATGTTCCCATCCCTCCCATCAACCTTGGGGGAACAAATTTTGTCAGAGTTGTGGAGCCCCGCTACAACTCAACCAACGCTATATTCCCTTGCACAGTTTAGGCAGTGGCGGTTTTTCCCGGTTGTATACCGTTTGGGATCTCAAAACCCAAACCGAAAAAGTCCTAAAAGTTCTGGTTGAACCTTCTCCCAAAGCCTTAGAACTGTTTGAACAGGAGGCTGCGGTTTTATCCCAGTTACGCCATCCAGGAGTTCCCAGAGTCGAAGCAGAGGGCTATTTTTATTTAAAAAAACGCAACGCGACCGAGGGTCATCTCCCCTGTTTGGTGATGGAAAAAATTCATGGCCCAACGTTACAAGAAATTTTGAACCAATATCCCCAAGGCTGTCCCGAAGACTGGGTGATCAGTTGGTTATCCCAAGCGTTGGATATTTTACGCGAGTTACATGGTTATCAAATTATTCATCGAGACATCAAACCCTCAAATTTAATGTTACGCATGACCCCCCATCTCCCCCTAAACACCACTCAAGTTTGGGACACTCAACTGGTGATGATTGATTTTGGGGGGGCGAAACAAATTGGCTCCATTGCTCATGGCGATCGGGAAAATACCCCCCGCAGTACCACCCGTCTCGTTTCCGTCGGATACAGTCCTCCCGAACAGGTGATGGGGGCAATGGTGGGGCCAGCAACGGATTTTTATGCCTTGGGGCGCACTTGTATTCATTTGTTAACGGGTCAATTTCCAGGGGACTTAGATGATGCGTTTACGGCGGAATTACGGTGGCGAGAAAAAGCTCAAGTGAGTCCTGGGTTTGCCAGTTTATTGGATCGGATGGTGCAACTCGATCCCCGTCAACGACCTCAAAGTTCTACGGAAATTCAAACAGACATTTTTAGAATTATTCGACAGAAAAAACATCCTCGACGGATGATATCTTCTCATCAACAGTTACTAGACAGCCTGAAAAAAACTTTAATTCAATGGGATAGAGGGTTAATTCAACTGGTCTTTGGACTGGGAAAATTGACCTTGCATTGTGTTCGGGGGGTTGTGGAAACGAGTTGGGAAATAACATTAGGAGTCATTGGCTCTATTATTGGCACGGTGATCGGTTCAATGTTAGTTTATTTCTCTGGTTTAGGAGAAATTATTACACTTTTCTTAGCGCAAGAATTACCGCGACTTTTGCCAAATGTTCCCCTAACTTTAGGTGCGGAAGTGTTAGTTTGGGGATTAGCTGGATTAGGAACTGGAATTGGCTTAACGGATGCGGGAGGGTTTGATCAACGCCGTCGTTATGCCCTAGCAGGAATTATGGGAATATTGGGTTATATTGTGGGAGGAGCGAGTGGACAATTGATCAATCAGTTCGGAAATTTAGGGTTACAAGGATGGGAATTAGACCTTTTAAATCAACTCCCTTTCGGAATAGCTGCGGCATTAGTAACGTTAGGTTTAGGGTTACGCAGTGAACAACTCTTTCAGGGACTATTCGTTTTATTAACGGTTACTACCCTATTTTTCGGTTTCACTCAATTTGATCTTTTGCCTCCAGAAATGTTACAGTTTCCTACAGGAATGCAACAGCCTAATTTATCTCAATTTTGGCAAAGTTTGGGTTTCATGGCTTTACTCAGTGCCACAACTGCGTTCTCTCTAGGAATCACTCACTATTTCATTCTTCCCGTGTTTCGCTGGTTAAAATGATAATTCCCGTTGTTGCGCTTGGACTCCATTAAGTCGTGCTAAAGCACAATATAGCAATCCTAAATGATGGGTGAAAAAATCCTGTAGGGGTTTGGTCTCCAAACCCAGGAACAAATAGGGTTTGGAGACCAAACCCCTACATACAATAAAATAGGAATAACTTTTATCAAAATTTTGATCAGGAGAAAAAAATGACAATCACAGAAGATAATTTCAGAGTCCGTCAGATGACCCCAGATGATCTAAAATTAGCCTTAAGTTGGGCTGCATCTGAAGGTTGGAACCCCGGTATTGATGATGTTAATAATTTTTATAGTGCTGATCCTGGTGGATTTTTAATTGGGGAATTAAACGGTGAACCAATTAGTTGTATTTCAGTGGTTAGATATAACACTAATTTTAACTTTATTGGCATTTATATTGTTAAACCGGAATATCGTAAACAAGGATATGGTTTGAAAACTTGGCAGGAAGCGTTTAAGTTAATTCCGGGTCAAAATGCCGCCTTAGATGCCGTTTTAGCACAAGTTAATACTTATCAAAAATTCGGCTTTAAACCAACTCATTCCCATCTGCGTTATCAAGGGATAATTTCAGGAAAAATAGCGGACGATATAGTAGACTTAAAAACGATTAATTTTGCCAAACTTTGTGATTATGATCGTCGATATTTTCCGGGTGATCGTCCTAATTTTCTTTCTCAATGGATAAATCAACCCCAGGGACAAGGTTATGCTATTCTAAATCAAGATAATTTAGTCGGTTATGGAGTGATTAGAAAAGCAACGGATGGATTTAGAATTGGGCCTGTATTTGCGGAAAATGTAGAACTTGCAGAAAAGCTATTTTTGGCTTTAGCGAGTTATGCAGAAGGAAATCCTATTTATATCGATGTTCCTAATATTAATAATTTAGGAATTTCCTTAGTTGAACGTTATCAAATGCAATCCATGTTTGAATGTGTTAGAATGTATACTGGCGATCAACCGAATATCAATTGGAAAAATATTTTTGCAGTTACGAGTTTGGAATTAGGTTAAGGTTTAAAGCAATAGAAAAGGTTGGATGTCTGATTAGACTGCATTTATGTCATACTTGATATAATTACTGATGACCAATTACTGATGACTGATGACTGATGACTGATGACTGATAACTGATAACTGATAACTGATAACTGATTATGGCAGTTACAACCCAACAATTAATTCAATGGAAACAGCAAGGGCGACGGATTACAGTGTTAACGGCCTATGAATATGCGATCGCTCAATTGCTCGATCAAGCCGGAATCGATATTATATTAGTAGGAGATTCTCTGGCAATGGTTGGGTTAGGATATGACACGACTTTACCCCTAACTTTAGATGAAATGATTCATCATGCTAAAGCGGTGCGACGGGGGGTAAAACAGGCGTTATTAATTGTTGATTTACCCTTTTTAACCTATCAAGAAAGTCCTCAACAAGCGATTCATTCAGCCGGACGAATTCTCAAAGAAACAGGTGCTCAAGGCGTTAAACTAGAGGGGGGATATCCAGCAATGGTAGAAACGGTCAGTCAGTTAGTACAAGTCGGAATTCCGGTGATGGGTCACGTTGGGTTAACGCCCCAGTCTGTTCATCAATTTGGCGGTTATCGTAAACAAGGCAAAACATCCGATGCAGCAGAACGGATTCTTTCAGAAGCGATCGCATTGGAGCAAGCCGGGGCGTTTACAATTGTGTTAGAACATATTCCCTCAAGTTTAGCCCAACAGATTACCCAACAACTAACCATCCCAACAATTGGTATTGGGGCGGGGGCTAATTGTGATGGTCAGGTGTTAGTGACCTCTGATATTTTGGGATTATCGGCATGGCAACCCCCCTTTGCCAAAAAATACACTAATTTACAACAAACGATTACCCAAGCAGTTCAACAGTTCTGTACCGAAGTTCGGGAGGGGCAATTCCCCTCTGGTAATTAGTCGTAACCGTAGAGATATTCTCTCGAACATCTCCACCAAACAAGGGTTTTAGCCTTCGTCACCTTCGCCACCCTCTTTTGGAGATGTAGATGGGCTAGAAGTGGCTTCCGGGCTAGGTGAGACTTCCGGGCTAGAAGTTGCTGCTGGGGTGGGTGAGACTTCCGGGCTAGAAGTTGCTGTTGGGGTGGGTGAGGTAGTTGGAGTACCCCCTCCTTCATTGGCTGCGGTACAAGCTCCTAAAGTAGCAGCTAAACCGACTGTGAGAAATAACTGAATTGTTCTGGATTGCATTTGGACACTCCTTGACTACACCAATGAAAATTAAGGTAAGATTAAGCCGTCTTTCACTATACCGTCAAGCTGACTCATTTGCACACTGTCAAGCTTGTTTTGCTGAAATTCGCAGGAAGACAGAGGTACAAAGGCTAGACGTTATCTAATGTTGGGATTCTATCTCCTATGCTGTTCTCGATTGATGATATTTTGACATCAGAGGAATTAAAATTTTTTATTGACTGTCTCAGTCAAGCCACCTTTATTGATGGCAAAACAACCGCAGGTTGGCACGCAAAACTCGTTAAGAATAATCAGCAGCTTGACAAGAAATCGCCAGAAGCTCAAGCTTTGCGAGAACAAGTTCAGTCTATTCTGAAAAAAAATGCCCTATTTCAAAGTGCGGTTTTACCGAAAATTGTTCACTCGATTTTAGTCAGTCGCTACGAAGATGGGATGTCCTATGGAACCCATACGGATAATGCCTTGATGGGAGATCAAGAATTTTGGCGTGTTGATGTTTCGTTTACGTTGTTTTTAACTAATCCAGATACTTATACAGGCGGAGAATTAGTGATTGAAAATAGTGATGAAGAACGCAGCTATAAATTAAAAGCAGGTTCAATGATTGTTTATCCATCTACAACGTTACACCGAGTTGAACCCGTTACTCAAGGGGTAAGATTAGCGATTGTGGGATGGGTACAAAGTTTAGTTCGTGACCCCGCAAATCGAGAAGTTTTATTTGATTTAGATACCACTCGCCGTTCTATCTTTGCCAAGGAAGGGAAAACGATTGAGTTTGATTTAGTGTCTAAAACCTATACGAATTTATTGAGAAGATGGGCAGAATAAGGTGGGGATGTAACTACTAAATCAACTAAATTTAATGAATCCACTGTTCTAATTTACCAGAATTGATTACGTTAAAATCTATCTCTGGCAATATGCACATTATTTTATTTTTGTCAATTGTGATTACAAATCTTAATACTCCGTAATAATCTGAAATGTTCTTTGAGGAGGAATCAGTAAGGGTATTTGGGCAGATATTATCCCTAAATTCACGGTAGAATTAGCTAAATTAACAGCAAATTGAGAATTGTAGCCCCTTTCTCCAATTTTTTACAAAAAACAACCATTTTGAGATCTTGACAAAAATTTTACATCTTCGATCTCAACCTGTCAACCCCCTGATTTTTCGTGAAAAATTTGAGAATAATTGGCAATAATGGGGTGCTTTACAGTTGGTTACAATCTGTGAATGTTTTAAATTTTAAAATAGTCCACTCAAAAATATTGATTTTACTTATCTATCAGCGTTGAGGCAGGGAAGATTATACTATTTAAAAATAATAGCGGATGATGAGGATAGAGAAATGCGATCGCCCTGAATGAATCTGGGAAGAATTATTAACCTTAAATCTCCCAGGATTAGGGAGGAGAGAGATGAAAGTTTTCTGATAAATTCGATTTTGGGTTTTGAGAATGCCCATTTCAAGCTAAAGTAAGAGATGTTGCTCTATTGGTCAGCATGATTGAAGTCGAAAAGTTGTGTAAAACCTACGGTTCTACTGTAGCGCTGCGGGATGTTTCCTTTGCGGTGGAACCGGGGGCAATTTTAGGATTTTTAGGGCCTAATGGGGCGGGAAAAACAACCACCCTGAGAATTTTATCAGCCTATCTTCCGGCAACGAGTGGAACTGCAAGAATTGCCGGGTTTGATGTGCATGAACAATCAATGGATGTGCGACAACGAATTGGATATTTACCCGAAAATCCGCCGTTGTATCCTGATATGACCGTGGAAGGATATTTGCATTTTGTGGCACAGATTAAACAAGTTGTCGCAGGCGATCGCAAAACAAACGTCGAAACAGCGATGGCAAAATGCGGATTATTAGAACGACGAAAATCTTTAATTCGGAAATTATCGAAAGGCTACCGTCAACGGGTCGGAATTGCTCAAGCGATTGTCCATGATCCGCCTGTAATTGTATTAGATGAACCCACCGTAGGCTTAGACCCCCGACAAATTATTGAAGTGCGGAATTTAATTAAAAGTTTAGCGGGCAGTCATACGGTGGTTTTGTCAACGCATATTTTACCGGAAGTTAGTATGACTTGTAGCCAAGTAGCGATTATTAATCGAGGTCAAATTGTGGCAACTGGGACACCGGAAACCCTGATGGAAGAGTTAACGGGGGGGTCGGGATATGAAGTGGAAGTTGAGGGAGAAATCACTGCGGAAACATTAGTCATGTTAAAGCAAATATCTGGGGTGAAAGCCGTTGAACAACTAAAAACTTCGGTAGAGACGTGCCATGGCACGTCTCTACATCGCTGTTGGTTGCGGTTGAGTTGTGAACCCGATCAAGAACCTGCACCGGAAATTTTAGCGAGGTTAATGGCATCGGATTTAAACGTCTATGAACTGCGACGGACTCGTGCCAGTTTAGAAGATGTATTTTTAGAGTTAACAACCCAAAACCCGGCTACGCAAACAGACTCGGAAAGCATAACAAATACTGAAACAGAGGAAGACCTGACTTCAGAACCTGAAAATGAGGAATCTGAAAGTATAGAAGCGACTGACTCTCAACCTGAAAACTCAACATCCGACTTGGAGGATCAATAATTATGTTAATGATTCTGAATAATATTCTGGCAATTTATCGTAAGGAGTTACAGGGATATTTTGCCTCTCCCTTAGCATACTCAATTGCGGGAGTCTTTTGGCTGATTACCGGATACTTTTTTATTGCGCTTTTATTAGGGCCAGAGGGGTTAATTCAGCAAGTTGCTTACCGAGATCAAATGGGAATGACTGACCCGCCGATTGATTTACCCTACGAATTTTTACAAGTCTATTTGCGTTTGATTGGAACGCTATCGTTATTTATATTACCGATGTTGTCGATGGGGTTATATGCGGAAGAACGCAAACGGGGAACCTTAGAACTTTTAGCAACTTCTCCCCTAACAAATTGGTCAGTAGCAACGGGAAAATTATTAGGGGTACTAACGTTTTACTTCACGATGATTTTACCGTTGATGGGATTACAAGTCTTAGCCTTGAGTGTTTCTAATCCACCCCTTTCTCCCGAAGTATTTTTCCTCGCTCATCTAGGATTAATTCTATTTGCGGCGGCGGTTTTATCCTTGGGAATGTTTATTTCTTCCCTAACCGATAGTACAATTTTATCGGCGGTGTTTACCTTTGCTCTGATTTTATTTCTGTGGTTAATCGATTTAATTGGTACGGGTGTGGGGGGAATTTTAGGAGAAGGGTTAAAACAGTTATCTCTGATTTCCAGTTACACCAATTTTATTCGAGGAATTTTTGATAGTAGTAGCATGGTTATGTTAGTCAGTTATATTATTTTAGGGATATTTCTAACAGCCCAATCTATTGATGCCTTACGTTTCCAACGGTCTTAAGAGGAACTGTTAATTCTGATCACTCCTAACTCCTAATTAATTTATGACAAAAACCCAATTTAGAATCAATCGTCAATTTCTTCAATTCCTATTCTGGCTTGGCCCCTGTTTAATGGTAATGGGGTTATCGGCGGGTATAGTCATGGGAAGTTGGGAACCCATTCCCTTAATTTTAATCATGACAGGAGTTGTGGTTTTAGGGTTATGGTTTTTGTTCCAAGCTTATTTTAAACCCCATAATTCCTCTCAAACTCCCTATTGGAGCCGCCGTTCTACTCAAGCGGGAACAAATGCTTTAGCCTCTACGGTATCAGTCTTGATTATTTTAGGATTGATTAATTTTATTGCGATTAGAAATAACCTGCGAATTGATTTAACCGAAAATCAACAATTTACCCTATCTCCCCAAACTCAAACCTTAGTCAAGACCTTCAAACAACCCGTAAAAGTTTGGGTTTTTGACCGAGGAGAAAATCCCCAAACCCAAGAATTGTTAGCGAACTATGAACGTATTGGGGGCAAAAATTTTCAGTATGAATTTGTAGACCCCCAAGCAACTCCGGGACTGGCTCAACAATTTGGGGTAAAAGAATTTGGAGAAATTTATTTAGAGTTGGGAGACAAACGGCAACGGCTGCGGAAAGAAGCCTTAGAACCGTTAACAGAATTAAAACTAACTAATAATCTGCAACAGTTAGTCAGTAACCGTATCCCCAAAGTGTATTTTCTGCAAGGTCATGGAGAACGGCCTTTAAGCGAAGGACAAGGAGGATTATCGGAAGCGTTAAAGAGTTTAAAAGACAAGAATTTTATGCCAGAACCGTTGAATTTAGCAGAACAAACGGCTGTTCCGGCGGATGCGGATGTGATTATTGTTGCTAGTCCTCAACGTAAATTGTTTGAGGGGGAAGTTAAAGCTTTAGAAGCCTATTTAGATCAAGGAGGTGGGGTTCTATTCCTATTAGACCCGCAAACGAATCATGGTTTAGATAATCTATTAGAAAAATGGGGAATAAAAGTTGATACTCGTCTGGCTATTGATGGCTCAGGAAGTGGCCGTTTAGTGGGGTTAGGGCCGACAGTTCCGATTGTGCGAGAATATGGTCAACATCCAATTACTCAAGATTTTGGTAATGGAATTTCAATTTATCCCTATGCCAGTCCCGTTGAAAGTCGCACTCTGGATGGGATAACCGAAAGTCCGTTAATTTGGACAAATGATCAAACCTGGGCGGAAAGTGACCTCAAAAGTCCTGAACTTCAGCTTAACCCCGGCGTAGACCGACAAGGCCCCCTATCCCTGGGGGTGGCAGTGGCTCGCACGGGGAAAACAGCCGAGAATTCAGATAATAAACCGTCACCGACCCCAGAGAAACCGGAAGCCCGGTTAGTGGTATTCGGAAATTCACAATTTGCCACTAATGGATGGTTTGGTCAACAATTGAATGGAGATGTGTTTCTCAATTCTGTCAGTTGGTTGAGTCATTCTGACCAAGAAACTTTATCTATTCGTCCTAAATTACCCACCAGTCGCCGTCTAGCAATTACTCTAACTTTAGGACAAACTCTCAGTTGGTTAGGGTTAGTGGTTTTACCCCTATTCGGGTTTGGAATGGCGGTGTTTTTATGGTGGAAAAGACGGTAATTTACGAATTACGAATTACGAATTACGAATTACGAATTACGAATTACGAATTACGAATTGGGAATTCGTAATTTAACTAACTCCTTGTTTTAAAGTGCAGTTTAAATGCTTAATTGTGTATGAAATTTCAACGTTCAACCTTAATTTTAATGAGTTTAGCCTTGGGTTTGGCGGGGTTTGTTTATGTGTTTGAAATTCAGGGAAAAACACAACAGCAAGAAATTCAAGCCAAACAACAGCAAATTTTCTCCTTTGGTAAGGATGAGATTCAATCTTTTACGGTGACAACTCCTCAACAAATGGTTACAGTGGAACGAGTAACCAATGCGGATGAGTTAAAAAAATCTCCTTGGAAAATTACAGCACCACTGCCATTTTTAGCAAATCCCGCTTCGGTGGATTATCTGTTGATGGAATTATTGAAAAATCAAAGTATTCCCTCTGACCCTAATTCGGGAATTCAGAAGCTAACCGTCTCACCGGATAAACTTAAGGATTATGGGTTAGATACGGTAACGGATAAAATAGAAGTCAAACTCAAAAATAATACAACTTATCAATTACACTTAGGGAAAAAAGATTTTCGCGGAGAGTCTTTATATGCTCAAATTAACTCCCCTCAAACTACCACAAAAGACGTGACAGTTTTAGTGATTTCTGATGAGATTTTATCCGCGATGAATCGTTCGTCGGAGGAGTGGAAACTTCCCCCAGAACCTCCCGAAAAGCCTAAACAAAGTCCGACTCCAACTCCTACTTCCAACCCGTCAGCAACACCCAAATAATTAACAGAGAGGGAAATTAAAGCTCCCGGTTCTTCCGTACTAATAGGGTTTTTCTATTGAGCAGACTCAGTACGGAAGAGCCAAAAATACTCTAAGATTGACAGGACGGATCAGCCGATGAACTCAACGACAATACCAGAGGTAATATCATTGAAATCATCACCAACCCAGGGAGTATCTTCCGTAAAACTTATGCTTTGACCCTCAAAGTTTGCGTGTTCATAGAGAGTGACTTTAAATCCCGGAGGCACTTTTAATGAACTTAACTGATCATTACCAAATTCCAAACTATCGATATCATAACTGCCTTCGCTGAGTTCTTGACTAGCTCCCTCGTAGTCAGCATCTTGATAAACGATAACAACTGTATCCATGATTAAGCCCTAAATATTATTTTCTTAATCTAGGCTCATCGGGTTAAAAGTTTTTGATCCTGTTACAAAAATTTAGATTTAAAAAAAGCCTGCTTTTTAATCCTTGTTTTTACGCCAGTTCATTCCTGTACCTCAATCAGAAATTACCTCAAAACGGGTTGATTTTACCTTTTGCCTATTCATTGTTACCTTTTTCTGCTGATTGTAGCCTATTTTATGCTACAATGTTCTCGATTTAAAGTGAAGAGGTTCGATTTTGTAGCCTGTTTTTAAGCTGTTTATATTTATTAATATACATTATCAAAACTCAGTGATTAGCTCACAACCAAAGTAATCAACTAGAGCTAGTTTATCCCTTTTTAAATTAATCATTTAGATAGCGATCGCTTGCTGAATTTCTTGGGAGCGATCGCACTCTAACGATTATTATTTTCATGTTATTAAAAGTTCAACATCAAATATTCTAAGAAACTTAAGAACCATACTGACTCATACCAACCCCGATTTCAAGTATAACCTATGTTAAAATAGAACTTAATTCAGACAAAAATCAACTTTAAAAACCGTGCATTTAGAACCTGAAACCTTTTCAGTGGCAGTCGCCAATCGATTTGCTCAGTTTGGCTTACAATGTGTTTTTCAAGAATATCCTCATGTTCATTGCTATTGGTTAGAAACTCCCGCCGATTTAATTCCCCATCGACAACTGAATCCTGCCTTTTATGGCTGTTTAGATTGGCATTCTGCGGTTCACAATCATTGGATGTTGACTCGCTTAATTCGCTACTTTCCAGAGGCGGATTTTGTCTGCTCTGCTAGGGAGATTTTTAACCAAAATCTAACCCCTAAAAATATTAGGGCTGAAGCAGAATTCTTACAATCTCAGCCTCGATTTGAATGTCCTTATGGGTTGGCTTGGTTCTTACAATTGATGGCAGAACTCACTGAATGGCAGGACGAACAAGCTCAACGCTTATTAGAGAATTTACACCCCTTACAAACCGTTGTTGTTAATAATCTCCACAACTGGTTATTAACCCTATCCCATCCTAATCGTACAGGATTACACAATCAAACTGCTTTTGCTTTAGGATTAATTTGGGATTGGGCAAAAATTACCCATAATCAACAGTTCTTAGATGAAGTTGAATATAAAGCCCGAAAATTTTATCGTCAGGATTGCAATTATTCCCTCCATTATGAACCCTTGGGTTATGATTTTCTCTCTCCTTGTTTAGCGGAAGCTGACTTAATGCGACGGGTGCTTTCGGCTTCTGAATTTGCAGAATGGTTAACTATTTTTTTACCTGAACTTCCTCAAGAATCTAAAACCGATTGGTTTCCTGCAATTACTGTTAATAATCCTGAAGATTACGGACAATCTCATTTTGATGGGTTAAACTTAAGTCGAGCCTGGATGTTAGATGGAATCATCTCAGGTTTATCTCCAGGAGATAACCGAATTCCAGCCTTAGAAGTAGTAGCAAATCTTCATCGCCAAGAGGGTTTAAATCCTGTATCGGGCAATTTTTATGGGGGAAGTCATTGGTTAGGAAGTTTTGCTGTTTATCTGGGAACAAAACGAGGAATAACTCTCAAAAATTATTGACAATTCTGATTTTACTAGACTAATTAAATCTTATATGCTATGACTGAACTCAGACAGAATCTAATTACAAGAGATTGGGTAATTATTGCCACTGAACGAGCTAAACGACCTGATGAATTTTCTAAGCTTGAAACGTCACTCATTCCTATTCCTCATTATCGTTCTAATTGTCCCTTTTGTGCTGGGAATGAACTGTTAACGGGAGGTCGAGAAATGTTACGGTTATCGGATGATTTAGAATGGCGAGTCCGTGTTGTTTCTAATAAATATCCCGCCTTATCTCCTGAAGGTGAACGAGTCCGAGAAACCGATGGAATTTTTCGAGCTTTATCAGGGTTTGGATTTCATGAAGTTGTGATTGAACACCCTCGCCATGATTTAACAATGGCATTAATGGAAATCAAAGATTTAGCAAATATTATTCGTGTCTATCGCAAACGATATGTTGATATTCGCCAAGATTCTCGCGTAGAAACGATTATTATCTTTAAAAATCATGGTCAAGGGGCAGGAACTTCTTTAGAACATCCTCACTCGCAAATTGCCGCCATTCCTATTGTTCCCTATCAATGGCGTGACCGCGCACGGGAAGCAATTCGCTATTATGATGATACCGGAGAATGTATTTTTTGTCGAACTTTAGCAGAGGAATTACAAGCGAAAGAACGCATTATTTTTACCAGTGAACATTTCGTTGCTTTTATTCCTTATGCTGCTCTTTCCCCCTTCCATACTTGGATTTTTCCCCGTCGTCATGCTTCCTCCTTTGATGAAATTACCGAAGTAGAAATTTTAGATTTAGCTAAAACCTTAAAAACTGTCCTCGCCAAACTTTACTATGGGTTAAATAATCCCGATTATAACTATACAATTCGTTCCATTCCCACCGCAGAACAACGCACTGATTACTCCCATTGGTATATTGCTTTAATTCCCAGAGTCTCTTTATCCGCCGGATTTGAACTCGGAAGTGGAATGTATATTAATACTGCTTTACCTGAAGAAAGTGCTGAGTTTTTACGTTCTGTTGAGATTCCTTCTCATCCTAACTCTTGACTAACTAGAAGAGGCAATTTCTGCTAATTCTAACCACCTTTCTGTGGCGTTATCAATCTCTTGAGTAATCGTTTCTACCTGGTGATGTAAGTCTTGAACTTTAGACACAGCCCCCGGAGGTGCGTAATATAATTGTTGTTCTAAGTCGATTTTTTTTGCTTCTAACTCAGCAATTTTTGTCTCTAATTTTTCATATTCTCGCTTTTCTTTAGACGATAATTTTCGTTGTCCGCTTTTATCCCAAGAATACCGTTGAGACTTCTCCAACTCTGTACCCGAAGCAGTGGTTTTTTCTTCGGCTTTCACCGTTTGACGACTTAACTCTAACTCCTCCGCTTTTTTATAATCTAAATAAACCGAATAATTCCCCGGATATTGTCGTAAAACTCCCCCAGCTTCAAAGGAAAAAATCGTTTCTACTGTCCGGTCTAAAAAATAGCGGTCATGGGAAACTACAATTACACAACCATTAAAATCCTCTAAATAATCTTCTAAAACCGATAGGGTTTGTACATCTAAATCATTTGTCGGTTCATCCAAAATCAATACATTCGGCGCACTCATTAAGACTCGTAATAAAAATAACCGTCGTTTTTCGCCTCCCGAAAGTTTATTTAACGGCGCATATTGTTGATTAGGAGGAAACAAAAACCGTTCTAACATTTGAGAGGCGGTAATTTGGGTTCCATCTGCTGTTTTAACATATTCTGCCACTTCTTTTAAATAATCAATCACACGCTGATTTTCATTCATCGCCGCTAACAAATCTTCCGAATGTTGGTCAAAATAACCGATATGAATTGTTGACCCAATTTCTAATAATCCTGAATCTGGTTGGACTCGACCCGTAATTATATCCACTAGAGTTGATTTCCCGACCCCATTTCCCCCAATAATTCCTAAACGGTCATCGGGATTAAAACTATAGGTAAAATCTTGAATTAAAACGCGATTATCATAAGATTTAGACACCTGCTTTAATTCAATGACTTTTTTACCAATGCGACGACCCGGAGTTGAAATTTCCACTTTCCCCTGTATTTGTTTAAACTCCATATCTTGCATCCCTTCAACCCTTTGAATTCGGGCTTTTTGTTTTGTACTTCTCGCTTTTGGCCCTCGTCTTAACCATTCTAATTCTCGACGCAAAACTCCCCGATGTTTGCGTTGTTGACTAACAGCAATATCCTCGGCTTCTGCTTTCTTTTCTAAATAATAAGAATAATTTCCTGCATAACTAAATAAATCCCCTCGGTCTAATTCTACAATTCGGTTAGTTACTTGGTCTAAAAAATAGCGGTCATGGGTAATTAATAATAAAGCACCGCGATAATTTTTCAAATAATCTTGTAACCATTCAACGGACATTGCATCTAAATGGTTTGTGGGTTCATCCATTAATAAAACATCGGGTTCTACTAATAACGCTGTTGCTAAAGCAATTCGTTTTCGGTATCCCCCGGATAACTGTCGAATGGGAGTATCAAAATCTTCAATGCCTAATTTTGTTAAAATAATTTTAGCCCGGTTCTCTAATTCCCAAGCATTAGTAGCATCCATTCTTTGAGTCACCTGGGAAAATCGCGTTAACAGTTGGGAATCTTCAGGATGTTTTGCTAATTTGTGGGAGAGGTCTTCATACTCTTGAATTAAGTGCATTTGTTCGCCACTATCGGCGAAAATTTGTTCTAAAACCGTGCGATTTTCATCTAAATTTGGTTGTTGGGGTAAATAGATGACTTTTGCTCTAGGATTAACCCACAGTTGTCCAGAATCAATGGATTCTTGTCCCGCAATCATTTTTAATAAGGTCGATTTTCCCGACCCGTTGATGCCAATTAAACCTACTTTATCCGCCGCATCTAAACTAAAGGATGCGTCCCGCAAAATTTCTTTGGTTCCAAATTCTTTTTTGACAGATTGTAATGTAAAAATAGACATAAGCGTTAAAGGATTAAAAATAGATGATTGTAGCCGAATAAATTAATTCACAGGAATCTAGTATAATTATACTATGAAATAGTCGAACTGAAACCAAGTATAATAGGTGAAGTATGACACCCGCAAGTTTACTGTCTCGAATTTCCATTGATCCTAACATTTGTTTTGGAAAACCCTGCATTCGGGGTCATCGAATTTGGGTTTCTCTCATCTTAGATTTTTTAGCCAGTGGAGTTACCATTGAATCCCTCTTAGAAGAGTACCCTGGAATAGAACGTGAAGATATTCTAGCTTGTATTGCTTATGACGCTGAATAATTAGAGGGTTTAGTAATTTTTGCCGATATAAACCCTCTAATTATTCAGGAATTGTGGTTATTCATAACTCGTTTCTGCAAGATTTCCTAAATTAAATAAGAAGGGAACCATGCTTTTATTATCTCCATTCATAATTAATACTTTTGGCATTTCAGAACCTCCCTGTTTCCATGCTTCAATCGCTTCTTTTTGTAACACTAATTGCCCTCCCGTTGCTTTCAAAGTTTCTGCCAATAAACGTTGAGCTTCCGCCGTTCCTTTTGCCCGATTAATATCAGCTTGAGCCTGTTGTTCTGCTTCTTTAGCAATATAAACCGCCCGTCTTGCTCGTTGTTCAGCAATTTGTTTCTCTTCAACTGCTTTGGCAAATTCAGGAGAAAAGGCTAAATCAACAACACTTGTATCTAAGACAATAATTCCATATTTATCTAATCGTTCATTCAAGGCTTCATCAAAGTCTGATTTTAATAATTCCCGTTGCGTAATTGCTTCTTCAATCGTTCGTTTTGCTGCCGCAATTTTAAAGCATTCTTGAGTTTGGGGAGCAACCACTTTAGAAACAACATTTTGTAACGTTCCCTGTTCCCGTCTAATTCTGACCACTTGTACCGGGTCAAGTCTAAAGTTAATGGCAAAACTCGCTGATAATTGTTGTAAATCTTTCGTAGAACTTTGGGCTGGAACTTCAAATTTCTGCACGGTTAAATCATAAATGTCAACATTAGAAACTAAGGGGGGCTTAAAGTGAATTCCTTCTAATAATACCCAATCTTGAGCTTTTCCTAAAATACTCAACACTCCCGCTTGACCGGGATTAATAATTACAAAGGAATTGATCGATATTAATGCTAATACTGCTAAGGCAATTCCCAAAATAATACTTGTTAAGCCCACTTGAGGTTCTGCACTTTTCATTTGACTAACTCCAATTGATAACCCTATTATAGCGGTATTGACAAAACATGAACTAAGCTGATCAGTATCATAACATTACAACAAATCTTGAACACGGATTTTAACGGATTATACGGATTTCACAGATTGAAGGAACTGTTAATCCTTTTCTTAATAGCCTTTGAGTCTATTTATCGTTTACAAAATTTTCGTTGTCTTGTTTCTTCCAAATCTTGCCAATCATAGCCATAATGACTGAAGGCATTAATTTGAGGAATTGTTGTGTAAATATTAACCATTTGTTGTTCTAAAGAAGGACGATTTTTGATCGATTTTCCCCAGTCTCCCGCTAAGGCTGGGATAATTTGAGTTCCTGGGAGAGCTTGCTGAATTACTTGCTGAACTTGCGCCGTAATACAGTTAACTTGACCACAGACTGCATAGGACATCGGATGCCATTCAATAGCAGATGAAAATTGATCCCAAGGCTGCATTCGGGAGTCAAAACCCATCCCTCCTATTTTGCGATTTGCTTCAGGAAAAAATACCGCCCCCGCAGGAATTCCTTGGCTTTGAACAGGTTGAGTTGCTATGGCTAAAAAATCTAAAACCCCCTGTCTGGCATGGGCAACACTTAAACGCCATAATTGTAATTGTAAAGTTTCTCCCATCTTGGGAATAGAGGCTAAGGTTTTCCATTGTTTTTCATCTGGCCAATAGGGTTTATCCTTTTCATCAGGATGCTTTTCATTCACGGCTTTAACATCATTTTCGGTAATAAATCCTTGTTGTAAAAATCGCTGCATTAAGTCTCGTCCTTTCTGACTACTGGCCCGATTTAAAAAGGCTTGTTGAGAGGCTTCTCCATAAATCCATAATTCTTTAACTTTGGTAGCAACTGACTCTCCTCCTAACCCTTTGGGATAGCGAACATAATCAAATAAAACCCCATCGGGACGACGTTGTAAAATAGTATTTAATAAGGTTAAATAATCTTGTCTAGCAGTAGGGTGATAGGGGTCAACAAACCCTTGATTAACGAAACTTTCTCCATATTCGTCTATTTTCGTTTGGTCAATAACTGCGGTTGTAGTAGTTTCTCCCTTACCATTGCGAGCTAAAACGGTTGTTCGATCCGGTTTTAGCGTATAAGTATAGCCATAATTTAACATGAACATCCAGGCGTAAACTTTTAAGCCCCGTTGTCTGCCTTTTTGGATGGTTTCTGCTAATAAATCTTGGTTTTCGCTTCCAGGCGATCGCATTGCTGATGGCCAAACAGTAGGATTTTTCCCAGAGGGTAACAACACTTGACCATCATAAAAAACTTCTAAATAAACTTTGTTATATCCTCGATTAATAATATTATCTAAAATTCGATCAATTTCTCCTATTCGAGCATCACAGGGATATAATCTTAACCAGATTGCTTGATTTTTAGGAGTAATTCGTTGACGACATTGATTGATTTGTTGGGCGTGTTGAGTTAAAATAGTATTATAGTTTTGAACCGCTTGGGAATCTCCCGTTAATGCAGTTTGTCGTAAATTTTCTTTTTGAGCAATCGCTTGCGGAGATAATTTACAATAAGCTAAAGTTTGAGAACGTGCCACAGAAACTAACAGTAAAGGATTTAAGTAAAAACCAATCAAACAACTGAATAATAAGCTAGAAAAACGGCGTTGATGAATCATTAAACCAAACATAAATTCTTACAGGATTTCACTATATTAAATGATTCACAACATCCTCAAAGATATCAGCAGAAAAAAAGGTGTTGAGGGTTGACTCTTAACTTTTGACTTTTGACTTTTGACGAATAACTGATAACTGATAACTGATAACTGATAACTGATTATGCGCCTCTGTTAACAGCCATTTCCACTTGTTTAAATTCCTGTGCCAAACGTTGTTTTAACTTATCTGGAATAGGACGGTTGGGGTAGGAGCTATAATGGCCTGCTAAGGCATCTAGGGCTGTACGCATCGTGGTAAACGAACTCAAGGTCGTCACAGAACTATCCCGACGGTAACGAGCAATAAATTCGTTAATGATTTCCCGTGCTTGACTTTGAGCTTCTATCTTCTCCGGTGCATCTTCGGGTAACAGAATAGCGGTTCTCAAGCTATCGACAACGGCTAAAGTATCTTGAGGATAATTCCCTGTCAACTGTCCAGTAGAACTACCACTGCATCCGATTAAACTAATAGCAGCCACAAGAACAAGAGCCAACAGACGAGAAATGTATTTTTTCATGATCTTTATGAGAACTGGCATTAAAAATTATAGTCAAAATCAGGATCTAGCCCAAGACTAGAATAGATTTTTATTCATTTCTGCCTACTTTCAATCAACAAGGGGTGATGATTATTACCAATAGGGCTTTAAAAAAGTTTCAACTTCTGTTAAGGTGGGTTGGGCTGCAATAGCGCCGGGTTTTGTTGTCGTTAATGCCCCGACTGCACTGGCAAATCTCACAATTTCTTCAGCTATTTTAGCATGATTAATCGATTCTAATCCTAATTTACAGAATTGATAAAGAATTCCGGCGGTAAATCCATCTCCGGCTCCGGTTGTATCTTCTACAGTAACAGAAAAGGCGGGTATTCTTCCTGAATTTCCTCCCAAATAATAGGCACAACCTTGTTCTCCGGCGGTGACGAATACCCCTTGAATTTGTAACTGTTGAGCGATCGCTTCTGGTTCTATATTATTAAATAATAATTCTGCTTCTTCATGGGTTAATTTCAGGAAATCAGCATTTTGAACAACATTTAAAATCAGTTCCATCGCTTCATTAGGGTTTGACCAAAACATCGGTCGCCAGTTAATATCAATAAAAATTTTAACCTGATAATTTTTAGCAAATTCAACGGCTTTTAAAATTGCATTTTTACTTTCTGGATACGCTAGTTCTAATGTTCCTAAAACCAGAAATTCTGCGGTTTGAAATAATAGTTCTGGAAGTTGTTCAGCTTGTAAATGAGTATCGGCAAATTCCCTTGTGTCTCTATCTCCAAATCCAGCAAAACTGCGATCGCCCCCTTCATCTCTCACCACATAAACAATCCGAGTCGGTGCGCTAGAATGGCGTTGAA
Source organism: uncultured Oscillatoriales cyanobacterium (assembly GCA_903893625.1). GTDB lineage: Bacteria > Cyanobacteriota > Cyanobacteriia > Cyanobacteriales > Microcoleaceae > Planktothrix. Next base: position 68,118 of record CAITND010000189.1, on the reverse strand, counting down.
CTCCTGTAATATTAACCCCCGTTTTCGTTAATAATTTCACTAATTGATCTCCAGGTGCATCTTCCCCAATACACCCGATAAAAGCCGTCGGAATTCCTAATTTCACTAATCCACAAGCGGTATTAGCCGGAGCGCCTCCGGGGTAATCTGTCCAAGATTTGACCTGTTCTAAGGGTTGTTCCAATTGATTAGATAACCGATCAAACAACATTTCACCAATACAAATTACTTGCGGATAAGTCATAATTTTTAACAATAATAAACATTCTAAACTATCGTAGGGTGAGTAAGCTTCGTATTACCAAATTAATGAAATATTTAAAACAAATCCGGGTAAAATATCTTCTCCCGATAATGTGGTTGGGTTTTCTAAAATTTCTTTTTCTCTCCCCTGATGATAAATTTCGACTTGGCGGTTTTTCGGATTAATTAACCAACCTAAACGAGTACCATTATCAATATACTCCTGCATTTTTAATTGTAGTAGTTTTAAAGAATCACTAGGGGAACGCAATTCTATAACAAAATCAGGAGATAAGGGCAAAAATTTAGTTTTTTGTTCTGCTGTTAGAGATTCCCATTTTTCTAAGGGTATCCAAGCCGCATCAGGGGAAAAATCCGCCCCATTAGGAAGTGTAAATCCACCCGATGAGTCAAAAGTTATGCCCAATTGGGTTTGGCGATTCCATAATGCTAACTCTAGGTTAATATCGGAATTACGCTTACTGGTTTCGCCTCCTGTGGGTGGCATAATAATTAAGTCTCCTTTAGCTGTACGTTCTAATCGTAAGTCTCGATTAGCAACACAAAGTTGATAGAATTGGTCATGGGTAATGGGGGTAATTTCTGAATTGTTTAAAATTAATGCTGTCATCTTCTTTCTCTCCTTGATTTAACTCACGTTTGCTTTTGGGATAATGCCCCCAGCTGCTCTCAGGCGCATAGTCTCCAGATCAGCTGTTACGCATCTGAATTAATAGTGTAATATTACACTATTAATTCAGGAGAGTCCCGCTATCAATAAAATGCTGTTAAAAAAACCCGGTTTCTGCCATAAACCGGGTTTTTAATCTTAAACAATGTCAGGAGAAAAGTTAGTTAAACAATGTAAGGAGAATCAATCGCTTGCGCCCGATTAACGGCTACTAAGGTTTGATAGAAAATCGCTGCAATTTCCGCACGGGTAACATCTTTTAAGGGGTTAAATACCTCTTTCTTCGGGTAATTCACCACCATGTTTAATTCCGTTGCTGTAATCATGGCATTAACAGCAAAAGCCGGAATTTGAGCGCGATCAGTATAAACACTCAAACTATTCGATGTTCCCCCGGTTAATTTCAACCCATTCACTAAGGAAACAATGGCTTGAGAACGAGTTAAATTTTGATTGGGTCGGAAGGTTTTATCAGGATAACCGGATAGGAAACCCGCCCGATTTGCCTGATTAATGGCTTCTTTCCCCCAAAAATCTGCTGGAACATCTGTAAAAGCGATGGCTTCTCGAATGGGGGTCAGTGTAAACGCTTTCATCAACATCGCGGCGTGTTGGGCGCGAGTTAAGGTCGCATCGGGTTTAAATGAACCATCGGGAAAGCCGCTAATAATTCCCATATCCGCTAACCGTTCAATAAACGGTCTCGCCCAATGAGAACCAATATCGTTGAATTTCGCCCCCCCAGGAACCGGAGTCGGTGTGGGACTGGGGCCAGGAGTTGGGGTTGGTGTGGGGGAGGGAGTCGGACTTTCATTGGCACTAAATTCAATACTTCCTAATGTCCGAGTCGGGTTAATTTGATTTCCCACTGAAACTAATGTGAATTTACTGGCATTTTGCACATCATATTTGCCATTATCAACAAACACATTCCCGCCATTATCTTGAGGGTTGCCCATATCCGGGGCGGAATCAGCAATTACCGTTAATCCATCTTGGAGATTCTTCTTAACTTGATTTTTCCGTAATACTGGTTTAGATTGTCCTGATAACACCAGACCAGAACGGTTTTCCAGAATTTCGTTTTCAATAATTAATGGAGCGGCAGAGGCTTGCACGGCGATCGCATATCCGGTATTTTGGAATTTATTTCCCCGAATTTCTCCTTTCGCATTTCCCGCTAAAGCGATACCATTACCAACATTTTCAATAAAATCACTATTCAGCACCGCAGGAATAGCTGTTCCCGTTGCAAATAACCCTTCCCGTTTAGATTTTGATAAAGTACAACTGGCAACGGTACAATAAACGGATTCAGCCCAGATTCCAGTTCCTCGCGTTTTGTCATTCGTAACGCTGACACCTTTAACCGTCGCGTTATTTTGCATCAAAATCGTAACATTCTGAGCCGCTGAACTGGGACTGGTAAACGTACCACTGCCTAAAATTACGACATCTTTGCCCTTTGTAGCTTCGTTCCCGACGATTGTAACTCCCGATGGCACAATCAGAGGAAACACTTCCCCACTGGCTGCGTTATAGCTTCCTGGAGCGACTTGAATCAGGGTTCCTGATTGGGCGCGACTAATAGCTTTAGCAATGGTTTTTAAGGGGTCTGATTGACCGCCTGTAGCAGAATCATTGCCTGTGGCAGAATTAACAAATAGAGTGGCAGATGCAGCCATCGGTACAGTTTGAGTCACGACTTGTATAGTTCCTTTAACGCGAGTAGGACTAATAATATTTCCAAAAGAAGTTAAGCTGGCATTCCCGGCATTTTGAACATCAAAACCGCCATTATTGCGAATGGTATTTCCCCCTGGAGTTTGCACGGTTCCTAAATCGGGTGTGGCTTGATTCATAATCACAACCCCATCCCCGCTATTGCGTTCAATTAAGTTTTGACGCAGAATCGGTTTAGCGTGATCGGCAATTAATAATCCAGAACGATTTTCTACAATAGCATTATCCCGAATTAAAGGAGCAGCTTGATCTTTTATGGAAAGACCATATCCGGTATTTTGAAAGGTATTGCCTTGAATTTCTCCTTTGATTTCCCCTTCAATAGAAACCCCATACCCTTCATTTTGAATAAAAATACTATTGAGAATTTGGGGATTTCCTGCACCGACGGCATAAACCCCTTCTCGTTTGCATCGGGTTAACGTACAGTTAGCAATAATCGGAGATTGAGATTCAATCCAAATCCCTGTTCCTCGGCTTTGAATATTGGTGACGGTGACACCGCGCAATTGGGCGTTATTTTGCATCAAAATAGTAATATTTTGACTGGCAGCACTGGGACTGGTATAGAGTCCATTGCCTTCGATTAAAATCCCACTGCCTTTACCCGATTCATTCCCAATAACGATGACCCCAGAAGGGACGGTGAGGGGAAAAGCTTCACCACTTAAACTATTATAAGTGCCCGCTTCGAGGTAAATCGTTGTTCCAGACTGGGCTTGAGACAGGGCTTTTTTTAAGGTTTTAAAGGGGGAATTTGACTCGCCGGAACTGAAATCATTTCCAGTGGCGGGGTTAACGTAAAGAGTTACCATAGTTGTGTTTTTGATTAAACCATCTGCACTTTATCCTAAGCTCAGTTACACTTCCCTGGTTAGGGATTCGGTCAAAAAACCGGAAAAACTTAATTTATTTTAATATTTTTTTGAAGGTTACGTCTTGAGAGGGTTTTATCCTTTACGGGTTTGAGGTTTAAGATGGGCATAGCCCATCCTACTTTTGCTTAACTGTTATAGGTGCGATTTCGCCATTTAGACAGTTGAGATTCTCCAAAGGAAGCTAATCCTTGCAATTCTACAACCCGTTTTTGCAAGACGTTAATTAAATTATCTTGTTCTTGCAAATAGTTTTTGAGAGTATCATAATTAACGGTTGTATTCGGGGTTTCTTGCTGTTGTATTTTAGTCGAAACTAAATCCATTAATTTTTGTTCAAGGGTCGCCATTTGATTTCTTTGGGTTGTACAAAGATATTCTAATTGCTGATAAGTTTCCGCCGGAATACTCTGAGCTAATTTTCCTTCTAGTTCGGTAATTATCTCCTGTTTCATTTGCAGTTGAGCTAGAAAACTATTGCTTTGGTTTAGTTCTTTTTCCAGAGCTTCAATATGCTGACTCAATTGCGCTTTGGTATTTCGTTCCTGTTCTAACTCTTGTTGCAAGGCTTGGTGGGTTTCTGCCGGAATAGCTGCTGCTAATTGTTGTTCTAATTCAGTAATTCGAGTTAATTGAGTTTGTAATTGAGCAATCGTTGATTGCTGTTTTTCAGATGCTTTTTGTAAAGCCTGATACGCTTTTGAGTTAACAGTTTGTGTTACTTTTTGTTTCAGTTGATTTTGCAGATCAGTAACGGTTTGTTTTAGGTTTTCTGCTTCTTGTTTTAAGGCTTCATAGGTTGCAGAATCAACGGTTTGTGCCAGTTGAGCTTCTAACTCCGATACCCTAGCGAGTTGTTGCTGTAACTCTTGAATGGTATTCGCCTGTTCTTCAATCTGCTGTTTGAGTTCAGCTTCGTTAGTCGAGGGTGCAGGAGATTCTACATTAACAGTTGCTTCCGTTTCTGGGGAAGTAGAAGGGGTTGTTTGTTGGCCTTCTGTGGCTAGATTTAACTCTCCTTTGGCTAGGCGTTCAAATAATTCAGATTTTGAGACTCCTAATTCTTTAGCGAAGGTTTCTAAATGTTGCGCTGAATTAGCCGTTAATGAAACCGTAACTTTTACTTTGTCACTAATGGCAGAAGCAGGACTGGGATTAGAAGGAGTGCGTTTTTTTCTATTGGTGGACATGAGACTATATTCCTTAAAACTTTCACTTAAGAGGCAAGAATTTTAGATTTTAAAGGTTTGAGAGATAACTCAACCCCAAATCTAAAAGGATTTATCCCAAAATTATGGATTGGATGGCGGTAGACTTTCGGTAAAGGATAGATGTTTGTAGGGGTTTCAGCTTTAATTTCTTACTAAACCTAATCCCGCAAAGTCGTTAACTGTATAAACGAAGTCAACAGGAGAGTTAGGTTAGATGGGGTTGTGGCGGGATGTTACCGTATCCTTCTGCCTGCTGGTTCAAAACGTTGACATTTTGAATTCCTGTTCAACATTATCCTGCAATAGCCTACATTTAGAAGTATAGGGCGGTGCAGAGACAAAAAAGTGTAAATTTTGTGAAGAAGAAGAGAGGGGTCTGTGGAGTGGGCGTTCCCAACTGCTAACGGTATGGAGAAAAGAGGAGGGTTGCTTATCTGGGGAGAGCAGGGGGAGGGCGGGAGTGCAGCCGTCATCGATCTCAGCAGCCCAAAGCAAAAAATCAGGCTAAAAAATTTTAATTCTATATATAGCAAGTCTAAATAATTTGTGATCAAAACCTGTAGGGGTTGGGAGACCCAACCCCTACCCTAAAATATTACAACCTATTTAGGATTGCTATAGTACAATTATTAGTTTATGCTTCTTGTAGGTGTTCACCAGAATTAGCCAATTATTAATTATTAAAAAAATCATGCTAAAAACTTTCAACGCTATTTTAAAAAACAATTCTATTCAATGGCTGGATCAAACTCCCGACATCAACTTAGATAGTTCAGTTAAAGTTAAAATTACTTTTTTAGAAGAAGAAATATCAACATCGGAAACCAAGTCTAATGGTCAAAAAATGACTGATGCCTTAAATAAATTATCAAAATAAATAATTTTAACCTTAACAAAAGTTTTTTACAAATTCTCTAAAAACAGAAGACAATTTAAACATAATTTGATCCTGTTTAATTTTAGTAACTAAATACCGTTGTTGTAAAGATTGTAATCCATTAATTAAATCCGTTGATGATAACTTTACACTTTCTCTCAATGTTTCTCTGGATAAAGGTTGCTCAAATTGACTTAATTTTAAAACGATTTGTTGTTCAATAGGTGAGAGTCGGTTAAACAGTTGGTTAAAATGCGATCGCATCTCTTGAGTAATCACTAATTCATTCTCATCTAAAAACTCAGCAACATCACCATCAAATATATTTTTAATTGAAATAGCAATACTTTTTAAATAACTAGGATTTCCTTCATATAAATTAATTAAATTTAACCAAAATTCTTGATTTTCCAACCCTTTATTATTCAAAATATTAGTATCATATAAACCCGATAATTCTAAACACTTAACTGGATATAACTGCTCATCTAAACATTCCATTTCTGCATATTTTTCTTGACTAATTAAAATGAAACTACTCTGATGTTCAATTTCTGTGATCAAGGTAAAAAAGTTTTGATAACTTTGATATTCCGGTTGATATTGTCCCGCGAATTGACCCGGAGTAAAGATATTCTGCACATCATCAAGGATAATTAAACATTTTTTATTAATGAGTATATCTAATAATTGTTTGACTTGATCATCTATAGTTTGTTTGTCTTCTGGTTTAATAATATTCAATAAATCCTTAACCAGCAACTCTAAAGGTTTAGGATATTTTAAACTTCTCCAGATAATAGCTTCAAATTGATCTAAGTTTAAATCAATAAATCTTTTAACAAGAGCAGTTTTACCCATTCCCGATAATCCTAATATTGAGATTAAACGAGTATTTTGCTTTAATATCCAATTAGAAATAGTTTTAAGTTCAGTTTCTCGGTTATAAAAATTTATGATTTGAGGAGCTAGGGTTAAATCGTAATAAACTGATTTAGATTTAGTGTTTAGGTTTTTTTCTTGATTGTTATTAGACTCGTTTACACTTGGCACACAAAAATTAAAAGTATGATTATTATTTTGCTTACTATGGTTACTGTTTGTGTGTATAATAAGCGGTGATGATTTTAGTTGTAATCTTTCTATAGTCCAACAAAAATTAGATTTATTAATATTTTCTCCTAACTGTTCAGATAAAATTTTAAATAACTTCCTACATTCATCACCAATATAACCCTCATCATAATCATAAATGTCTGCAATTTGCTGATAAGTTTTACCTTTAAATACTTCTTCAACAATCTTTTTTTGCAGATCATCTAAATGCTTCTCTGTCTCAGAAAATACTAAGCTATCTACAAATTGTAAAATTTCTGTAACAGTCATAAAAGTTAGATGAGGTAACACTTTTAGTCATTATAACTCAATTTCCTTCCAGATTATCAGGTTTTTTCAGGTATTGTCTTAATACTTCTTAATAAAACATCAGGTAATATCAGATATTTTCCACTATGACAAAAAATCAATTTAGTATAAAAATGATTAATCAAGTTTGACTCAAGCAAAGTAATTTGCTAAAAATAATGGTTAATCAACTTTATTATGGCGATAATTTAGAAGTTTTAAGACGTTACATTAAAGATGAATCAGTTGACCTATGTTATATTGATCCTCCTTTTAATTCTAAACGCAATTACAATCAAATCTATAATAATATTGGTTCAGAGGATAAAGCTCAAGCACAGGCGTTTATTGATACCTGGGAATGGGATGATTACGCTATTCATGGAATAGATGAAATTATTACTAATTATAATGGTAAATTTACCCATCAATGTATTGCTTTAATTACAGGTTTAAGGAATGTTTTAGGAACAGGAAGTTTACTTGCTTATTTAGTGAGTATGACTTTAAGAATAACAGAAATTTATCGAGTTTTAAAACCTACAGGTAGTTTTTATTTACATTGTGATCCGAATGCAAGTCATTATTTAAAATTAGTATTAGATGCTGTTTTTTGTTCTCAGGGTGGAGAATTTCAAAACGAAATTATTTGGAGTTATAAAACAGGAGGAGCAACAAAAAAAAGATTTGCTAGAAAACATGATGTGATATTTTTTTATACAAAAACAAAAAAATATTTATTTAATCCTCAAAAAGAAAAATCTTATATGATGCACAAATATGGATTTAAAAAAAGTGATTTTCAAATAGATAAAGAAACAGGATTACAATATTCAATGGTTTTTCAAAAAGATGTTTTTGATATACCTTCTATCGGTTCAGAAAGTTCAGAAAGATTAGGTTATCCAACACAGAAACCAGAAGCATTATTAGAAAGAATAATTAAAGCAAGTTCTAACGAAAATGATGTGATATTAGATGCTTATTGTGGATGTGGTACAACCGTTGCAGTTTCCCAAAGATTAGACCGAAAATGGATAGGAATTGATATTACTTATCAAAGTATTAGTTTAATCTTAAGAAGATTAGAAGATAGCTTTGAAAAAGGGGTTTTACAGACTATTAAACTGCATGGTATTCCTAAAGATATAGAAAGTGCAACAGAATTAGCAAATAAAGCAGACGATCGCACTCGAAAAGAATTTGAAAAATGGGCAATCTTAACTTATACTGATAACAAAGGAATCATTAAAACTAAAAAAGGTGCAGATCAAGGTGTAGACGGAATTGCTTACTTTCAAGGTAATCAAAATGAACCTGAAAAGATAATTTTTCAAGTCAAATCAGGAAAAGTAAAACCAGGAGATATCCGAGATTTAATAGGAACAATGACCCTAGAAAATGCTAGTATAGCCATATTTATAACTTTAGAAAATCCCACTAAAGATATGATAAAAACGGCAAAATCTGCTGGTTATTATCAGAGTCAATACATGAGTCAAAGTTGTGATAAGATTCAAATTGTCACAGTCCAAGATATTATTGAAAATCAAAAAAGATTAAATATTCGTTTAAGTTTAGAAGTTGTTAAAAGTGCTGAAAAACAAAAAGAAGTGAAAGTTAATCAGATGGAGTTAGACTTAGATATTTGATAATCTCAACCACTATGGGGATTAAAAACCCGGTTTCTTTAAGAAACCGGGTTTTTAGGATGTGTGGGAGTTAGAAGTGCGATCGCTCATTTTAAATCTCTGAATGGGTTGATAATCTGTAAAGTATCTTCGATGATTAAACCATCTTGCATATCTTCTGAATATAGAACAGTTATATCGCCTAAAATTGCACTAGCAATGATTATACTATCCCAAAATGAAAATAAATAGCAATCCCGCAAATTTACAGCATACTGAATTGTTGCAAAAGAAACAGGTAAAATTTCACAGCCCGCTTCAAAATCCTCAATTAGACTTTGAATCTGTGAATTATTAAACCTGGCTTTGCGAATTAAATTTGAGCAGACTTCATTGACAACCTGCGTGCTAATAACTAGGTTTTCTTGACTGGTAATACTTGTAGCTATTGGTTGTTTTGCTCTAGCATCTGAATCATTAGGATTAACGATAAAACGGTATAGCCAAATATTAGAATCAACAAAAAAACGTTGAGGTTTACCAGCGTTCATTCACTTCCTCTCTTGTCAGGGAATGAAAGTTAGGAATCACAAGAGGATTTGCTGTTAGTTGAGCAATAATTCCCGTTGTAGGAAAGCCTTTCGTTTTTTTCATAGATTCCGATTCTATAATAAGTTTTACGGTTTGACCTTCTGTTAATTGGAAATCAGCTAAGGGGCGAAAAACCCCGTTTTCAAAAACCGCATCAAAACTTTGTTGCATAATGAATTAGGTGATTATTTAACTGCTTGCTATTATAACCTATTTTATTGTAGGGTTGTTGAGGGTGCGATCGCTTTTTATTGTAGGAGTGTTGAGAGTGCGATCACTTTTGCTATTTTGTGCTAACATTAAATTAAATGCAAATTTAGTGCCAAGTCCCCAACCATGATTAATCTAAATCGAGATATTCAATCCCTCTCAACCTTTAAACGGAATACAAATGAAATGATTACCCAGATGAAAGAAACAGGTAATCCTATCGTTTTAACTGTTAATGGGAAAGCCGAATTAGTAGTACAAGATGCTGGATCTTATCAAAAATTACTAGATTTTATCGAGAAATTAGAAACTATTATTGGGATTAAAAAAGGATTAGAAGATATAGCAACAGGTGACACACAACCCCTAAATCAATTCATCGAAGAAATGCAGCAAAAACATGGAATTTCAAGTTAAATTAACCCAGAATGCTAAACTAGAAATAGAATCTGCTTATCTTTGGTTAAAAAATCTTAACCCTAATTATGCTGATCAATGGTTTAGAGATTTAATGAATACTATTGCTACTTTGCAAGATAAGCCGAAACGTTTTGCTTTAGCTAGAGAAAACGATGATTTTCCTGAAGAAATTAGACAAATTATTTATGGGAAATCAAGGAATAAATACCGAATTATTTTCACCATTCGAGAGGATATCGTTTATATTCTTTATCTTCGTCATAGCGCACAATCTTCAATTACTTTTAATCCCCTTGATCTGGAGTAAAGTTGTTAATGTGATCGCTTTTTATTTTAGGGTTGTTGAGGGTGCGATCGCTATATAACACCTTCAACAAAACTTCAACTTATCACTCTACCCAATTCTCTAAACTTAAACCCTCAACTCTCAATAAATCACTATCATTAGAAACCAGAATTAAACCTTTAACCATAGCAGTAGCAGCAATTAAAATATCTTCTGTTTGGATCGGTAATCCTCTTAACCTTAAATTGGCATGAATTTCGGCTGCTTTCTCTAAAATTGCTAAATCATCTAATAAAATAATTTGATAATCTTGGCAAAATTCATTAAATCTCTCTAGTTGTTTAGTTGCTTTTACTGCAAATAATCCTCTTTTAATTTCAAAATAAGTAATGCAACTGATACAGAGTAATTCTTTTTGAGATTCTAATTGTTTGAGCTTTCCCTTGACTTTAAGATTATTTTTCAGGGATAAGGAAACAATATTAGTATCTAATAAATAACTCATAATCATTTATTTCCGTTTAATTACTTCATCAAAAATAGCCATTTGTTCAGGTGTTAATTCATTCAAAGTTCCCGCCACTGCTTCTGTCACCATAATCAGACTACAATGTTTCTTTAATTCCTGATCTGACATCGTGTTAAATTTTTCAAAAGGTAAGTTTTCTTGAAAGAGTTTAAATAACTCTTCAATCATTTTTGACTGATTCAGTTCTTCTTTAAACAAAGGACGTTCTTTCATTAAAATCGAAACAACTTGCTCAATTCTTTTCATCATGGATTCTTGTCTAACATCAGTTGATAACATATTGATTGCCTCCGTTCAAATACAATTAGATAACCATTCTAATCTTAGCATATTACAGAAATCTTGCCCGATGATGTTCAAAGATATACTTTTGTTGGTGTAAGGGTGTAAGGGGTTTAGGAAAATTTGGGATGCGGGGTGTAGGGGAGTTAGGAGTGCGATCGCTGCTATAATATACACAGGTAACTTTAGGTTAGGAAAATATTATGAACTTAGTCACCTTAAATCAATCAGGATTTATTGAAATTCCTGAAATTATTAGACAACAATTAGGCTTAGATAATGAATCAAAACTATCTTTAGAAATTCAAGATGGAAAAATAATCTTAAACCCGATTAAAGAAGAACCATATTAGTTAAACATCCTCAGCATTTTCCTTGTTGGTCATGGTTAGAACAGGTTAAAACCGCAAAAATAGAGGGATTTATTGTCACTCATACCCTAGCCGAATTATTCTCGGTTATATCTTCTTTTCCCTCTCAACCTCGTTTTTCCCCTCAAGTAACTCAACGGCTTATTAAAGAGAATCTCAAAGAATTTAAGATTATTTCTCTAAATCTTGATCCAGAAATATTTTACATTGCCAATCAAATGCTATACGATGAATAGTAATAATAATTATTGATTTTTAAAATTATGGCGATCGCAACTGTTAAAAAATTTACCATCGAAGACTATCATCGCCTAACTGAATTAGGCTTTTTCCAAAAAGATGATAAAGTTGAACTCATTCGCGGAGAAATGATTGAAATGGCAGCAAAAGGAACTTCCCACTCTGTTTGTGAAACCCGCTTAGAACGAGAACTATACAAACTCATTGGAGAACGTGCAACCTTAAGAGGACAACAACCAATTATTTTATCATCTTATAGTGAACCGGAACCAGATCGAGTGATTGTTAAAAATCGAGAAGATGACTATTTAAACGGTCATCCCCAGACGGAAGATATTTTACTGCTGATTGAAATTTCTGATTCATCTTTAGACTATGATCAAACTACAAAACTATCGGTTTATGCTGAGAATAATATTACCGATTATTGGATTTTTAATTTAGTCGATTTTTGTTTAGAATATTATCGTCAACCCTATCAAAACTTACAAGGAGAGTTTGGTTATCGCAATAAATTGATTTATTTGCCTAACGAGTCTATAATCTTACCATGTTTTCCTGATTTAACCTTGGATTTATCTAAAGTATTTCCGCCCACAATAAATTAATCAGGAATAACAGAAAATAATCACATTAAACCCAGAAATTATTAATCTTAAAATCATGGCGATCGCAACCGTTAAAAAATTTACCATCGAAGACTATCACCGCCTAACTGAATTAGGCTTTTTTCAAGAAGATGATAGAGTTGAACTGATTCGCGGAGAAATGATTGAAATGGCAGCAAAAGGAAGAATGCACGAAACTTGTCTAAGAAAATTATTACGAGAATTGAGTCATTTAATAATAGGAAATGCAACTTTACAATGTCAATCTCCTATTATCTTACTGCCTAATAGTGAACCTGAACCAGACTTTACAATTCTTAGAAATCGACAGGATGATTATGCAACTTCTCATCCTACTGCACAAGATATTTTACTGCTCATTGAGGTTTCTGATTCCTCTTTAAACTATGATCAGCAAGTTAAATTATCCGTTTATGCTGAACATAATATTAGTGACTATTGGATTTTTAATTTATTTGATTTATGTTTAGAATATTATAGCGAACCCTATCAAAAATTACAAGGGGATTTTGGTTATCTTCGTAAACTAATTTATTTACCTACCCAGTCTGTAATCTTACCCTGTTTTCCTGATTTAACCTTGGATTTATCTAAAGTATTTCCACCTAAAATTAATGAATCAGGGAAGATTTAAAATAGATTTAAAATAATTTAACCCTATTCTGCGATAATAATAAATTGGTCTTTAATTTTAGGAAACCAAACGATGCGACTATCTCAAATGCTATTTGTCACCCTGCGGGAAGATCCCAAAGAAGCGGAAATTCCCAGTCACAAACTATTAGTCCGGGCGGGATATATTCGCCGCATTGGAAGTGGAATTTACGCCTATCTTCCCCTGATGTGGCGGGTTTTGCAAAAAGTATCTCAAATTGTTCGAGAAGAAATGAACGCCACAGGAGCCCAAGAATGTCTACTTCCCCAAGTTCAACCTGCGGAACTCTGGCGCGAGTCGGGACGGTGGGATACCTATACTAAAGCTGAGGGAATTATGTTTTCCCTCACCGACCGTCGGAAGCGGGAATTAGCATTAGGGCCAACCCATGAGGAAGTGATTACAACTATTGCTAAAGATATGATCCGTTCCCATCAACAATTACCGATTCATTTATATCAAATTCAAACGAAATTTAGAGATGAAATTCGGCCTCGGTTTGGGTTAATGCGGGGACGAGAATTTATTATGAAAGATGGTTATTCTTTTCATAGTGATGAAGAAAGTTTGAAGAAAACCTATCGAGATATGGATCAAGCCTATCGCAATATGTTAAGTCGTTGTGGGTTACAATATCGAGCCGTAGAAGCTGATTCTGGAGCTATTGGGGGAAGTGGTTCTCAAGAATTTATGGTCTTAGCAGAAGCCGGAGAAGATGAAGTTCTCTATACTGAAGATGGCAAATATGCAGCTAATACAGAAAAAGCCGTATCCCTTCCCGTTGATGCTGAAATTTCTAGCTTTACCGAATATAAAAAGTTAGAAACACCGGATACTACCACCATTGCAACCTTAGCAAATTTGCTGAAATGTTCTCCGACACAAATTGTTAAAAATGTTCTATATCAAGTTGCTTATGATAATGGAACAACGGTTTTAGTTTTAATTAGTATTCGGGGAGATCAGGAGGTTAATGAAGTTAAATTACAAAATGAATTAACAAAATTAGCTCCTGAATTTGGCGCAAAAACTATATTATCTTTAACGGTTCCTGATCAAGAAGCTCAAGAAAAATGGGCAACAAAACCTTTACCTTTAGGCTATATTTCCCCAGGTTTGCCCGATTATTATATTAGCAACCCCTGGGATAAGGGGGGTATCCATGATGGCAAATTTGTACGAATAGTAGATCAAACAGCATCGGAATTAAAGAATTTTGTTACTGGGGCGGATGATTCAGGATATCACGTTGTGGGAGCAAATTGGGGCAAAGAATTTACTTTACCTAAACGTATTGTAGATATTAGAAAAGCTCAAAAAGGCGATCGCGCAGTTCATGACCCTAACCAAATTTTACACAGTGCCAGAGGTATTGAAGTGGGTCATATTTTCCAATTGGGGATTAAATATTCTCAAGCGATGGGAGCAACTTTCACCAATGAACAGGGGGAAGAATTACCCTTAGTAATGGGATGTTATGGCGTTGGGGTGTCTCGGTTAGCGCAATCAGCCGTTGAACAATCCTATGATAAAGATGGGATAATTTGGCCTGTGGCGATCGCACCCTATCAAGTAATTATTGCTATTCCTAATATTACCGACGTTCAACAGGTGGAAATTGCCGAAAAATTGTATACAGAATTGAAGCAAGCGGGTATTGAAACCTTACTTGATGATCGCAATGAACGGGCGGGGGTAAAATTCAAAGATGCGGATTTAATTGGCATTCCCTATCGGATTGTCACCGGACGTTCAATTAAATCGGGTAAAGTGGAACTGGTAGAACGAGCCACCCGCAATTCCCAAGAAATCGCCATCGAGGATGTTGTCTCAACCCTCAAACACAATATTCAAGCCGCATTAGAAAATTAACAGGACAGTCCACCTCCCCTACCTCCCCTACCTCCCCTGCTCCCCCTGCTCCCCCTGCTCCCCCTACCTCCCCTGCTCCGATAATTAATTTTCTTTTAAGTTCTGGGAACAGAACATGATATGATTCATTGTGGCTTACAGAGCGTGTTATACGCCTGTGCGTGAACTTGGGGAAAGTTAGAACTGCCGCTTTGATTAGCGGATAAATCGGTTGTGACAATCAAAAGGTGGAATGGATACACAGACGTAAGTTTGGGAAGCAAATGCCTACCACGAAGGTACGTGGGGACTCCGCGAAACCAGGGCTTTAAAGCCCTAAACGCTTGAGGAGCTTGTTGAAAGACAAGGATAGCAGCCTACCTTTTTTAAGGCAAAAAGATTGCGCCCAAGAACCTTAGCAATAAGGATATTAAGAGGGAAATCTCTTAAGAATCCCATCCCCGACCGGGGTGGGAGTGTCAATGAACTAAAAATAGGTGAACTTGTCCAAGTAGCTATGACAAACGCAGAGGAAACAGTCGAATCCGGGTCTAAGCTTGCTGTGGAACCCGACCCTTCTATGCTGGAGTATTATCAGTTGCAACGTCAATTGTTGCTGATGACACTCGCAGCGACTGGGGTAATTTTTGTTACGGTTTGCTGTTTTTATTCCCTGGAAGTTGCTTGCAACTATTTAATCGGGGCGAGCGTGGGCATAGCCTACTTGCGAATGCTCGGCCAAGATGTGGAAAAACTGGGTAGAGAGAAGAAAAAACTAGGCCAAAACCGGATTTTGATCCTAGCGGGTTTTATGATTTTAGCCACTCGTTGGCATCAACTCCAGATTTTACCGATTTTCTTAGGATTTCTCACCTACAAAGTCGCCCTCTTGTCCTATGTAATCATGACAGCGTTCAGCTTGAAGCCGAAGTAGGTCACTTGATTTTCGGAATCCTCCAGTCCTCAATCTGTAGAGGAAGCCTCTTGAATGGAAATGCTGACTGTTTTAAACATCTTCAATCCTCTTCCCCTCGCTAGTTTGGAAGTTGGCCATCATCTCTATTGGGAAGTCGGCGGTTTAAAACTGCATGGTCAGATTTTTCTGACTTCGTGGTTTGTAATCGGTTTGCTGATTATTTTCTCAGTGTTGGCCAGCAGCAACGTGCAGCGAATTCCCAGTGGGATGCAGAATTTTATGGAGTATGCCCTAGAATTCATTCGCAACCTTGCTAAAGACCAAATCGGGGAAAAAGAATATCGTCCTTGGGTTCCCTTCATTGGAACACTGTTCTTATTCATCTTTGCCTCTAACTGGTCAGGTGCATTAATTCCTTGGAAGCTGATCGAACTTCCTTCAGGAGAATTAGCAGCCCCCACCAGCGATATCAATACGACAGTGGCTTTGGCCCTGTTAACGTCCTTAGCGTATTTCTACGCCGGAATCAGTAAAAAAGGCTTTGTCGGTTATTTTGCTGATTACGCTCAACCCCTTGCCTTCCTCGCTATATTTCGGGTGATTGAAGATTTTACCAAACCCCTCTCCCTGAGTTTCCGTTTGTTTGGTAACATTTTGGCGGATGAACTGGTGGTTGCCGTGTTGGTATTCCTGGTACCTCTGTTTATTCCTCTGCCCCTGATGGTTTTGGGTTTATTCTTGAGTGCCATTCAAGCGCTAATTTTTGCGACTTTGGCAGCGAACTATATTGGTGAAGCCTTAGAAGGACATGGCAGCGAACATCACGACTAAGAAAAGCAACAAATCCTTGAAGATTTCTTTTCTTAAGATCTTGATTTTTCCAAAATGTGCTGTTGGGTTAAACTAGATCCCCTTTATTGGTAAAATAACGTTTTGGGGACTCCAATCCATTAAACGAATCTGGCATTGTTCACGGGACAAAGAAGAAAATTGTTTTTTTCAAATCTCCTAGTTTGATCAATGTAGATAGGGATTGATTTCACATTTGTCTAATTGATTGTTTGTTAACTCTTTTGTATTTAGTAAGGAAGAAAATTATCATGAATCCACTGGTTGCTGCTGCTTCTGTTGTTGCTGCTGCTTTAGCTATTGGTTTAGGCGCGATTGGCCCTGGAATTGGTCAAGGGATTGCTGCTGGTCAAGCAGTGGAAGGGATTGCCCGTCAACCCGAAGCAGAAGGTAAAATTCGTGGGACTTTACTGTTAAGTTTAGCCTTCATGGAAGCACTGACCATTTATGGTTTAGTTGTTTCTCTGGTATTACTGTTTGCTAACCCCTTCGCCTAAACAGTAATCCAAACATGGATTTTAGATTTTAGGTTTTGGTCTATCTCAAATCTAGGTCTAAAATCCATCTTGATGAAACTATTCAAGGGATAATAATGCACGGGACAATTCTATTTGCGGTTGAAGAAGCTGCCAAAGAAGGAGGACTTTTTGATCTGGATGCAACCCTGCCGTTAATGGCAGTACAGTTCTTGATTCTGGCAGCAATTTTGAACCGGGTTTTTTATAAACCATTAGGAACGGCAATTGATGAACGGGCCGATTATATTCGGGATCGGGAAGTCAACGCCAAAGAACGTCTGGCTAAAGCTGAAAAATTAGCCCACCAATACGAATTAGAGTTAGCAGAAACTCGTAAAAAAGCTCAAGCGACCATTGTAAACGCTCAAGCGAATGCCCAGAAAATTGCCTCTGGAAAAGTTGCAGAAGCGATGCAAGAAGCGCAAAAATTGAGAGAAATAGCAGCTCAAGAAATTGAGCAGGAAAAACAACAAGCCCTGCAAGCTTTAGAGCAACAAGTAGAACCCCTCAGTCGCCAAATTTTAGAAAAATTATTAGGGGCTGAGTTAGTTAGATAATCTTGGACGCGCTAAAGCTGATGACAAGATTGTTTTCAGCTTGTTAAATTGCGAAAAAATTCGGATTGAAGACAGCCCAGGCTAGATTTACACCACCCAATCTAGGGGGTGAAAAATTAAGCCGCGCATTTATGAGAAGAACATCATGGAGACTGTTTTATTACTAGCCACAGAAGCTGGCTCTGAAGCTGGATTCGGTCTCAATACCAATATTTTTGAGACGAACCTAATTAACCTAGCCATTCTGATTGGTGTGCTGGTTTACTTTGGGCGAGGCTTTTTAGGAAAAATCCTAAATGAAAGACGCTCCACCATTGAAGAAGCGATTCTAGAAGCTGAACAGCGCCAAAAACAAGCGGAAGCGTCTCTGGCAGAACAACAACAAAAATTAACCGCCGCCCAAACCGAAGCTCAACGGATTTTAGCCGAAGCGGAAGAACGGGCAAAAGCCGTTAGAGAGTTAATTCTAGCCAAAGCCGTCGAAGATGTGGAACGCATGAAAGCAACTGCGAGCGCTGAGTTAGATTCAGATCGAGAACGGGTGATTGCTCAACTGCGTTCTCTGATCGCCACTCAAGCCATTGAACGGGCAGAATCTCAACTCAAACAGCAGCTGAATGACACTGTTCAGGAACGGTTAATTGATCAGAGTCTAATGCTGTTGGGAGGTTGAATATGAGTGCGATCGCTGGAGAAATTATCGAGCCTTACGCCTCGGCGTTAATGTCCTTGGCTCAATCAAGAAACTTAACGGAAGACTTCGGTAATGACACTCGCTTATTACTGGAATTACTGGACAGTTCCGCAGAATTAAAAACCTTTTTAGGAAGTCCTGTGGTTAAACCCCAGGACAAAAAAGCCGTTCTGCAAAGAATTACAGCCGATCAAGTTAATCCCTTATTGCGGAATTTCTTGATGCTATTAGTGGATCGAGGACGGATTTTATTCCTAGAAGAAATTGCTAAACAGTATTTAGTCTTACTGCGGAAACTCAATCAGGCAGTTTTAGCAGAAGTCACTTCCGCCCACCCGTTAACAGAAGCTCAACAGAATACCTTGACCGAAAAGGTCAAAGCTATGACCCAAGCCCGATCTGTGGAAATTGCCACCACAGTCGATCCTAACCTGTTGGGCGGTGTGATTATTAAAGTGGGATCTCGCGTGGTGGATGCCAGTTTGCGCGGACAACTGCGCCGCATTGGGATGAAATTAGCCCAATAAATTTTGTTACCCGTCATGATCATGTCGGGGATTTTTACTGAATTCATAACTCCTAACTACTGACAAGAACAATGGTAGCGATCAGACCTGACGAAATTAGCAGTATTATTCAGCAGCAAATTGAACAGTACGACCAAGACGTTAAAGAAACTAACGTTGGAACTGTTCTGCAAGTCGGTGACGGTATTGCCCGGATTTATGGCTTAGATAAAGTTATGTCCGGTGAACTGTTAGAGTTTGCCGACGGCACCATCGGTATTGCTCTGAACTTAGAAGAAGATAACGTCGGTGCGGTGTTAATGGGTGAAGGTCGGGAGATCCAAGAAGGCTCCGCCGTCACCGCCACTGGAAGAATTTCTCAAATCCCCGTTGGGGACGCGATGTTAGGCCGAGTTGTCGATGCGTTAGCCCGTCCCATTGATGGTAAAGGCGATCCCAAAACCACTGAAACTCGCTTATTAGAATCCCCAGCCCCTGGGATTATCGCCCGTCGTTCCGTGTGCGAACCCATGCAAACGGGAATTACGGCTATTGACTCCATGATCCCCATCGGTCGGGGTCAACGGGAATTAATCATTGGCGACCGTCAAACTGGAAAAACCTCCATTGCCATTGACACGATCATTAACCAAAAAGGCGAAGACGTGATCTGCGTCTACGTTGCCATTGGTCAGAAAGCCTCTACCGTTGCCCAAGTCGTGGCCACTCTGGAAGAAAAAGGCGCGATGGAGTATACCGTCGTTGTGGCTGCTAGTGCCAGTGAATCCGCTACTCTGCAATACCTGGCCCCCTATACTGGAGCTACCATTGCCGAATATTTCATGTACAAGGGCAAACACACCCTGGTCATCTATGATGACTTGTCTAAACAGGCCCAAGCCTATCGTCAAATGTCCCTGTTACTCCGTCGTCCCCCCGGACGCGAAGCCTATCCTGGGGATGTGTTCTATCTCCACTCTCGTTTATTAGAGCGGGCTGCGAAACTGAACGAAGAACTCGGTAGCGGTAGCATGACAGCGTTACCAATCATCGAAACCCAAGCGGGTGACGTTTCGGCCTACATTCCGACCAACGTGATTTCGATTACTGATGGTCAGATTTTCCTATCCTCTGACTTATTTAACTCCGGTTTACGTCCGGCGGTGAACGCGGGGATTTCCGTGTCCCGGGTGGGTTCGGCGGCTCAAACCAAAGCCATGAAGAAAGTGGCAGGGAAAGTGAAATTGGAGTTGGCTCAGTATGCTGAGTTAGCCGCATTTTCTCAGTTCGCCTCTGATTTAGACCAAGCTACCCGTAACCAATTAGAACGGGGCAAACGTCTGCAAGAACTGTTAAAACAATCCCAAAATTCTCCCCTGCAATTGTTTGAACAGGTGGCGGTAATTTACGCCGGAATTAACGGTTATCTCGATGAGGTTCCCGTTGAAAAAATTGTTTCCTTTGCCCTCGGACTGCGGGAATATCTGAAAAATAGCAAACCCAAATATGTCGAAATCGTTCAAGGTAAAAAAGTCCTTGATGATGAAGCTGAAGGTCTGCTAAAAGAAGGGATCAACGAGTTCAAACAAACATTTTTAGTTTCACCTTAATCAGTTATCAGTAATGGTAAGAATTACGAATTAAGAATTAAGAATTATCGTAATTCGTAATTCGTAATTCGTAATTCGTAATTCGTAATTCGTAATTCGTAATTCGTAATTCGTAATTCGTAATTCGTAATTCGTAATTCGTAATTCGTAATTTTTTCTGATTACTGTTGACTTTTTGACTGTAAACTCTTTGACTGATAACTGACAAAACTATGTCAAATTTAAAAGCGATCCGCGATCGCATTGATTCGGTTAAAAATACCAAGAAAATCACAGAAGCGATGCGTCTAGTTGCTTCAGCAAAAGTGCGTCGCGCCCAAGAACAAGTCTTGGCTTCTCGACCCTTTGCTGATAGATTAGCCGGAATTCTTTATGGTTTACAATCCCGTTTGAAATTTGAAGAAGCAGATTTACCTCTGCTCAAACAACGGGAAGTTAAAAAAGTAGGATTACTGGTAATTGCTGGTAATCGTGGCTTGTGCGGCACCTATAATAGCAGCATCATCAAACGGGCTGAAACTCGCGCTAAAGAGTTGGAAGCCGAAGGTATTGAATGCACCTATTTATTAGTCGGACGCAAAGCAATTCAATATTTCCAAAGACGGGATGTTGATATCCGCGCAACGGTAGAAAATCCTGAAAAAAATCCAGCTTTAGAAAGAGTAAGGGATTCTGCGGAAAATCTTTTGGATTTATTTTTATCAGGCGAATTGGATCGGATTGAGTTAATTTATACGAAATTTGTTTCGTTAATTGCTTCTCGTCCTGTGATTCAAACTCTGTTACCTCTTACTCCTCAAGGGTTAGAGCCAACGGATGATGAAATCTTCCGTTTGACTACTAAAAATGGTAAATTTGAAGTCTCACGGGAGAAAGTCAAAAATACTCTCATGGATTTACCAAGAGATATGATTTTTGAACAAGATCCCGCCCAGATTTTGGATGCGTTATTGCCTTTGTTTTTAACCAACCAACTGTTACGCGCTTGGCAAGAATCTATTGCTAGTGAGTTAGCTGCCCGGATGACGGCGATGAGTAATGCTAGTGAGAATGCTGGAGATTTAATTAAATCCCTGACCTTATCCTACAACAAAGCTCGTCAAGCCTCCATTACCCAGGAACTTCTGGAAGTGGTTGGTGGTGCAGAAGCATTGAAATGAGAAGTTAATCTCTAATTTAATATTAATTTTCAGGTGAGTTTACGCAATTTGTAACTCACCTTATTTTTTTTAAGGATTTACACAAATAAACCAAGAAACCGGGTTTCTGACCCTGATTTGCCTTCAGAAACCGGGTTTCTGTGTTGCTTGATTGCATCAAGGAATCACTTTATCCCGATCACAGAGAGAAATAATTCGATTCACAAAAGATTTTAGTTCTGGACAGGCTTCGATGGCTATCATCAGATCATTGTCCCTTAAAATCCTTTTGCCATCACTTATTTTATTATAGTCTCTTTTGCATTTTCCTACTCTAAAAATCTCTTGAATCCTATAAGAAGGAGGGTGATCGTGATTCACGGTTTCTGGAGAACCATCAGGAGCAGAACGATTATGTATTGCCAATTCTTGGATAGTTTCCCAGTAGGGAAGCAGCCATGCTTCAAAATCATGTAATGCTGTATGGGGGTAAAAATTGGGGTTATTTCCCACCCAATTGTTCATTTTAGCTTTAGCATCAGCCGCATCTTGAAAGTCTTTTTTTCCGGTATAAACATCTGTCAGTGCAATGACAGCATCATAACCACCATCATTATCTAAAAGATTTTCAACTTGCCGCTTGAGTTTTCCTTCTTTGGGAATGCGACCATCCTGCGGAATAAATTTAATCTTTGGCATTTTTTGACCCAAACGACTTTGCAAAAAATCACGAAGTTTTTCTTTAAATGCCACTTCAGTAGCGCCTTCAACCAAAATCGCAATTTTCATGGACGACCCCCCATGATATTCATTGCCCAAACTTGATCAAGGCTATAATCTTCTAACCATTTACTCAAATTAAACGTATCAGCCCAAGTCATTTTTGTTTCCCCTCCTTCAATATCGCAAATTAAAACTTCGTGGGGTTCAAGAAATCCAATCAGTCGATCTGAGTGGGTTGCAACGATCAGTTGTGTGTGTTTTGAAGCTTCTCTCATTAGATAAACTAAATGTCTTAAAAGTTCAGGATGTAAGCTAACTTCTGGTTCATCTAGCAAGGTAATTGTGGTTAAATTTTGACTTTGAAGTAAAGTAACCAACCAGAGAAAACGCAGTGTTCCTTCTGATAATTCATGGACATAAATTGGGTGATCAAAATTGCGGTCTGTCCAAGTCATGGAAAGAGTTCCGGCGGCAACGGGAGGAAAGTTTAATCGCTCAAAATCTGGAAAAGCCGCAGATATAATATTTTCCACCCATTCAAAGCGATCGAGATCGCTTTCTCGAAGGTCATAAAGGCAGGAAATCAAGTCTTCACCCCTTGCCCCTGGTAACTTGGCAGGGCGCATGGTTTGTGGTAGACGAATGGGGCTTTTCTCAGAAACATCGAGCGCTCCATAATAGGTACAGGAAGCAAGGCTTTTTCTCAAGTTCTCTGGTTCACGATACGTTTTAGGAACTTGAGAAAGGGATGTTTCAAGCGGGTTATGATCCCAATTAGGCCTCACAAGTCCAATACCTTCCTGAGAATATTTAATATCTAATCCCTGTGATTCAATATACTTGAAGGGTTCGGGTCTATTGGGATTTCTCTGTTGCGTTAAATTTTCGTCTTTGACTTCATAAGATAAATCTTTAGGAGATAAAGTTAAACTATAGTTTAAAGGTTGTCTCTCTGGTATTTGCATTGAAACGGCAATTTCTAGCTCTTGTGCTTTACCTCTGGTCAAAATTTGATTCAAGCCACCTTTGAGTTGTAATATATGATGTAAATTCCCACTTGCTGAAGCAGCGAGTATAGAAAGAACATCTAAAAAAGAAGTTTTTCCTGAACCGTTTGCACCAATCATAACGATGATATCCCTCATCTCCAGGTCAATATTTTGAAGACGGCGAAATCCCTTCACAGATATATTTTCAAGTGTATTCTTCATACAGCTAACCTCTATCGTGATCAAGAGTTAAATTTGCCTATACAGTAAAGTATAGATCAACCCTTAGTATACCACGTTAAAAATCAAAGTCAATAACTAAAACATTCCCTCGTTCCAATGCAGAGCATTGGAATGCCAATTTTGAGGCTCTACCTCAAACAATAGTAAAGGAGTCTCCGCCTCCATTAATAGCATTTCTAGGTAGAACCTAGAAACGAGGAGATTGAGGTTAATTGTTTTTATTATAGTCTTCTGATTGTGCTTCAGCACAACAACGGGGCTTATCAAATTTGTTCTAAGTTCAGTGCAAAGGTAGCCAAAAGGCTATCTATCAGAAGACAAGAAAGTTAGAATCAATTTATGTCAATGGAGGCAAAGGTTTATGTTGTGGGAACCAATAGAAGACTTACAGTCAGACTGGAAGAATTTGGCAAGTTCTGAATTGCCACCTCTAGTAACTGTTTGGAACGAGCAAGCAGAGCGTCTACGTCAATCTAGTGAGTTTCAAACTTTCAATGAGAAGCTACGCAGGGAAATAGCAATTGAAACCGGAATAATGGAGCGCTTGTACACAATAGATCGTGGGATCACTCATTTGCTGATCGAACAGGGAATTAATGAAGCGTTAATTCCTCATGGAGCCACAGATCGTCCAGTTAAACAGGTGGTTTCTCTGATTAAAGATCAAGAGGCAGCAATTGAAGGATTATTTGATTTTGTAGGTGGGCAAAGAACGCTATCAACTTCCTATATCAAGCAGTTACATCAACTTTTAACTCAGAGTCAAGACAGTACAGAAGCCCTAGAGCCAGGTACAGGAAAAATATTTCGTGTCCCTTTAATAAAAGGTGATTGGAAACGTCAACCGAACAATCCTTTGCGACCGGACGGTTCTGTTCATCATTACTGTCTTCCCGAGCAAGTTGCCTCTGAGATGGATAGACTGATTATGTTACATCATCAACATTGTGATCAAAAAGTTCCTCCTGAGATTGAGTCTGCATGGTTACATCATCGATTTACACAAGTTCATCCATTTCAAGATGGAAATGGTCGTGTTGCTCGTTGTTTAGCTAGTTTAGTATTTATTCAAGCTAGTTGGTTTCCTTTGGTTCTCACTCGTGATGATCGAGCAGTCTACATCACAGCTTTGGAAGAGGCAGATCAGGGTAATCTATCCAGCTTAATTAATCTTTTTGCTAAGAGTCAAAAGCAATCTTTCTTAAGAAGCCTGGGTCTGTCAGAGCAGGTATTATCAGAGACGCGACGAACTAAAGTTATCATTTCTTCTATCGCTGAAAAATTCAAACAAAATCAACCAGCATCTATTCAAGAACGATGCCAGAAGGCTGAAAGCTTTGCCTCAAAATTATTTGATATAGCTTCTAATCGCCTACAAGACGTTGCTGATGAAATTAAGTTATCTATCCAGAATTTCGTTAATAATGCAGAGGTTTTTACGATTCCTGCTCCTAGTAACGATGATCGCTCATATTATCATCGCTATCAAGTGCTCCAAACAGCCAAACAGTTGGGATACTTTGCAAATCTTCGGAATTACCACACTTGGATTCAATTAGTTATTAATGTAGAAACATCAACAATGCTTCTTCTTTCATTTCATGTTCTAGGACATGAATACCGGGGATTGCTTGTATGTACTGCTTGTGCTTATCATAGAGATGATTCTGAGGAAGATAAAAGCAATATTAGTGATATTGAGTCTTTAACAGATTCCCCATTCCAGTTCTCTTACGCAGACGAAGAAGATAATTTAATAGAACGCTTCAAGCAGTGGTTAGAAGATGTAATTTTGACGGGTTTAGAATACTGGAACAAAAGTATTTAATGGACGTTAGAGGGAGCATCTGTAACATCTCTCATCGAATTTCATATTAGTGGGAATTAGACATTTTGCCCCGTCTAATTCCAATGCTCTGCCTCAAAAAAAGGAGGCGGAGCTTCCATTAATAGCATTTCTAGGTAGAACCTAGAAACGAGGAAATTATTGAGGTTAACTGTTTTTATTATAGGTTTCTGATTGCGCTAAAGCGCAACAACGGGGTTTACCAAATTTGTTCTAGGTTTAGGGTAAATTTGGGTAAGATATTTTCCCCTGATAATGTTAAGGGATTTTCTAATATTTCTACTTCTTGATTGAGTCGATAAATTTCTACGGTTTTTGTTTGGGGATCGATTAACCATCCTAAACGAGTTCCGTTTTCTTGATATTCTTTCATTTTATTTTGAAGGTTTTTTATATTATCACTCGGAGAACGTAATTCTATTACAAAATCAGGACATAAGGGTAAAAACTTTTGACGCTGTTCGAGGGTTGAATTCTGCCATTTTTCTAAAGATATCCACGACGCATCGGGTGAACGATCTGCACCATTGGGAAGTTTAAATCCGCCTGAAGAATCAAAGACTTTTCCTAATTTATATTGTTGATTCCAGAGCCAAAGTTGTGCAGTTAATCCAGCATTCCGATTACTTGTTTCTCCTCCTGCGGGTGACATAATTACTAATTCCCCGTTGAAATTGCGTTCAAATCTTAAATCTCGGTTATTCTGACAAAGTTGAAAAAACTGTTCATCAGTCAGATCAATAGTTTCTAAGTTTAAGGTGAATTGGGTCATGGTTATTCATCTTAGAGTAATTTGAGATTAAAATAATTATAAGCGATCGCTATTTTTTTCAACTATAATAAAAAACAATCCTCCTAACGGAGATTCAATCATGTCTATTGTTGAAGCACAAATTCAAACGCCAACACTTCTCGATGAAGTGCAATTTCCGCCCAGTCATTTATTAAGTCAGGAGCCACCTTTGGAAAGCGAACTCCATCTCCGCCAAATTCTACTTTTACTGAACTCTTTAGAATGGTTATGGCAAAATCGAGATGATTTTTATGCTATTGGAAATCTGACTATTTATTATAGTCAGCGTCAAAAAAAATCAGAGGAATTTCGAGGGCCAGATTTTTTTGTAGTCCTTGGAACAGAACGTAAACCGCGTAATAGTTGGGTAGTTTGGGAAGAAGATGGCAAATATCCGAATGTCATCATTGAAATGTTATCAAGAACAACGGCTGATATGGATAGAGGACTGAAAAAAGAAATCTATCAAGAGATTTTCCGTACTCCTGATTATTTTTGGTTTGATCCTAATTCTTTAGAATTTGCTGGGTTTCATATTGTTGAGGGTCAATATCAACCGATTTCACCGAATGAAAACGGGTGGTTATGGAGTCAACAGTTAGAACTGTTTTTAGGAGTTTTTGAGAATAAACTGCGATTTTTTAATTCGGGAGGTGAACTGGTTTTAACTTCTGAAGAAGTCGCAAAAAATGAAACTCAACGTGCTGATAAGTTAGCGGCTAAACTCCGAGAATTAGGAATTGATCCTGAACAGCTTTAAACTTTGTTAAACAATATCAACAACCCATTAAAAAGGCGATCGCACTCTTAAGAGTTTGATCGCCTTTTTAATCTTAACCTAAAACTTCATTAATCTTCAAAAATCTCAAGCGGAACATCCCTCTGGAGTGTAAAGTTTTAAATATTTAGCAGATATCCATCCATAGGCTTTTTTCTGATCATTTAGAGGTTTGCCTAACCACCATAATTCCTGATTGTAGCAACATTCAATCAGTTCTAGATCAATTTGATTAGGAATTTGATAAATTACATTATTAGAAGCAACATTGGGAGAAGAACGGACATTGAGTTTACTATCTGTTGATAAATTAACCATGGCAAATTCACGATCATAAGGAATCATTAAAGCATGGGGTTTGTACACATACCAAACCATACTTTTATCTTTACCACTTCCTAAAGATGCTACTAATGTAATCCGGTAATGATCTTGATCTTGATCTTCATAACTTGCTATAATTAAGCGACTTCCTACCGAAAGATTAATTTTTTGAGACTCTGCTAAGGAAGAAGAATCAACAGGACGCAATTTTAATAGGGTTGTGTGGGTAACAATTAATCGCATTTTGGTTTTGGGTGTAGTTTAATCTTGAATTCATCAACCGTTTCAGAAATTCAGGAAAATTTTAAGACTCAACCGAATCAAGTTTTGTCAATACAGATTTAACTCAGGGGTTTCCAAGTCCCATGAAATCCATTCGGAATAACACTAGGTAATGCTAACCGACAAATGGGTTCTCTATCTAAATATTCGGCATCAAAGATCCAAACTTCGCTGGAATTTTGATCACCATCATAAACAATGGTTAAGACCCAACCCTGTTGATAGTTATCAATATCATGAACAAAAATAGGTTCCATCGGATAACGATTATCTCCTAAATTTGCTTCTTGTAACGTTTGAGTTTGATGATTAAACCGTCCAATAGAACCAAACATTTCAATAGCACAATTCACCCCTGATTTATGAATGGATAAATAGGTAAATTTAGCTTTTTTTCCAACTTCTTTGGGGTTAACAGTCGGAAATTCACAATGGCGATCTAATATTTCTTCTAATTGTAGGAGTTTACCCGTTTGAGGTTGCAATACCATCCGCCACAACGTTGATTTTGCTAGGGTGTGAGTCTTTCCAGTGGCGACTTCTTTCAAATATTGATTGGTTTGGAAATCTTGATAACGGGCAAAATCAACAATAACGTTACCATCATTTTCAACGTAACCATTGCTAAAATGCCACTGAAACCAGGGTTCTGTTTCAATGCGATTGACGAGTTGAAAAGTTTGGCGATCAATGATTAAAATTTGGGTGGAGGTTTGGGGTTGCCATTGGAAGGATTCACTAAAAGATTTAAACTGAAGTAAAACGGGTAAGAGTTTTAACCGCAGGGGAGGAATAACAAAAATTAAATATTGACCCGCGAGGACAAAATCATGAATCACAGAAATCCCATCTAAAGGAATTTGGTTGTGTTGTATAATTTTGCCAGTGCGATCGCTTTGATACAGCATTAACTGAGGCTTTCCCGCCAAAATTTGCCCAAAATTGAAAATATCCCCCGTTTCAGGATCTATTTTAGGATGGGCAGAATAGGGGGTATTGTCGGTTAACCCACTGAGGTTATCGAGTCCCCAAGTCTCTAAGGTTTGTAAATCTAAGGCGTGGGGTTGTCCTCCTTCCCACAACGCCAATAATTTATCGGGTAAGGCTAAAACCGAAGTATTCGCTGCATTTTTGAGGGGTTTGGTGAAGCGTTCCCAAAGGTTTCCGGGTGATGTCATTCCGTAGCCCCCATACATCAAACGATTTGCTTGTTCTTCCTGTTGATAACCTGCGGTTTTGACATAACGATAGACTCCCGTTGCACCCTCATCGGTGAAATGGACGGCTAAAATCGCGCCATCGCCATCAAACCAATGTCCTACTCGTAGTCCGCCGCGTTCCAAACGTCCAGGGCCATTGCGATAGAGAGAACCCCTTAACCCAGGGGGGAGTTTTCCAGAGAGAATGGGTAAGGGTGTGGGGGGAAATTCTGCTGCGGGGGTGGTAAACTGTTGTCCCCAGGAGGGTTGAGAGGTTGTTGGGATCATCACAATCACACCGGACAGAATCCGGTTAAAACTTTAGTTACACTCCGAATAATTGTCGCTGAATTTGCTAAAATCTACAGGATTGTCCTGATTATATTTTGTAATTATCCTTGAACCAAGCTATCAATCTGCCGAAAGTAGATGACTTTTTAGAAGAATTGGCAGCCATTCAACAAACTGGCTCCAAGCGCATTGCTTTGTTGGGTTCCCGTCATATTCCCTTAACCCATCAGAACCTAATCGAGATGATGAGTTATGCCTTAGTTTTAGAAGGTAATCATCTGATTACATCCGGTTCAACGGGGACGAACTCGGCGGCCATTAAAGGGGGAATGCGGGCTGACCCCAATTTGGTGACGGTGATTTTGCCACAAAGCATGAAACGTCAGCCCAGAGAATCTCGCAAGCAGTTAGAACAGGTGATCCATTTAGTGGAAAATCCCAAGGGAGATGATTTATCTCTAGCTGAAGCCAGTGCGCTGTGTAACCAGGAAATTATTTCTCGGTGTCAACAGTTAATTTGCTTTGCCTATCATGATAGTGTCACCCTCCTCAACACCTGTGAAGAAGCCGAGAATCAGCGCAAAATTGTGACGTTGTTCTATTTGGATTAGGAAGGGGAACAATTGATCAGTTTAGGGTTGTCCACGTCAGCCATTCCCTGAGATAGAATTGGGGTGGTAGAGGTGTTAATTTCTGCACCGTTTTTAGTCGTTGCTTTGGGACGGTTGCCCAGGAGTTATGATCAGACTGCGCCCCTACTGTTAAAGGATTGAATTATTGTTCCCCAGTCATTTCTGAACTTTGACCCTTACATTTTCAATTTCTATGGCTTCTACTTATTCATTTGATGTTGTGAGTGATTTTGATCGGCAGGAATTAGTTAATGCTGTTGATCAAACAGAACGGGAAATTAAAAGCCGTTATGATTTGAAAGACACGAAAACGACCTTAGAATTAGGGGAAACTGCAATTGTTATTAATACCGATAGTGAGTTTACCCTAGATGCAATTCATACGATTTTGCAAACGAAATCCGCGAAGCGGAATCTTTCCTTGAAAATTTTTGATTATGGCAAAGTAGAATCTGCCAGTGGTAATCGAGTTAGACAGGAAATTAAACTCAGAAAAGGCTTAACTCAGGAACTAGCCAAACAAATCACTAAGTTAATTAAAGATGAGTTTAAGAAAATACAAGCTTCTATTCAGGGGGATTCTGTTAGAATTTCAGCAAAATCTAAGGATGATTTACAAGTAGTAATTCAACGCCTTAAACAAGAAGATTATCCAGCTGCTTTACAATTTACTAACTATCGATAATTGTGTTCGCACCCTAGAAACCCCTAGAAACCCGGTTTTTCCGTTAGATTAATTAAATTCAAGAAAATAAAAAAAGCCCCCCTGGGGAGTCCAGG
Source organism: uncultured Oscillatoriales cyanobacterium (assembly GCA_903893625.1). Lineage (GTDB taxonomy): Bacteria > Cyanobacteriota > Cyanobacteriia > Cyanobacteriales > Microcoleaceae > Planktothrix. Next base: position 37,710 of record CAITND010000189.1, on the reverse strand, counting down.
GGAGGTTAGGATTAGGCTAAACCATCGTTACTGGTTGCTGTATTTAAAAAACCTGCACTAGCTTCATAGGAGAAGACATTCAAGTAGTTCACCTGTTCAATTGCAACTCCTGTATATTGAACTAAGGCTTGAGTATTGGCTTGTTTGAAGGTTTCCAAGTCCAGTTCAGGATGAGCAGCTAAGAATTCATCACTGAAGGGTTCGTGACCATCTGACAAACCTTTACTGACCATATAGGTCATAATTTGAGGATTTGTAAGTGCATCAACCGACTCAATATTGTAGTAGGTTAAGAGATCTTCCTGCACTTGAGGATCAGCAACGTATTGGTCGAAGTCTTTCAACAATTCAGAAGGTTTGTTTCCTTTAATTAAACCTTCCCCTGTAGCATAGACAGACAACTCATCGTTGCTAATTTGACTGTCTTTATTGGTATCAATTTTAGCTTGATTTGTTGCAATATCATCGCCATATTGTTGCTGATACCAAACTAAGTCAATTGTTGGCGCTGTACTGGGAACTTCTTGTGGATTATCAATGGCGTAATCAAAGACTTTCTTGGGATCAATATTGTAGACATTTTCCTCGCGGTAGTTGTCTAACAATTCTTTTCCATCTTGATTTCGATAGTAGTCAAGATTGGTGTATTTTTTCCCATCCAAATCATAATCTTTGGATTGTTCGAGAATAAAGTCTTTGAGGAAGCCTTTATCGAGTTTTTTGAGGTCTTTGGGTTCAACTCCAAAAATATCAGACAGTTGTTTATTGTATTCCTTAACAAACCCATTAACATCAACAGGCGCGATCGCTTTTCCTTGCGGAATTGTCACTTTTAAAGCGTGTTGCAGGATGTCGGTATTTGTCAGTTGTTCAACGGGTTTGTTGAAGGTGGCTTCTAACTCAGCTTTGTAGGTTTGGCTATAGAATTTGTAGTCAATTTCTGCATCCAAAATCCCACCGTAAACATAGTCAGCCACTAAGGAATCATCGAGTTGATCAACTGCGGATACATCAACGTTGTAATGGGTTGCCAGTTCCGCTTGGAAAGCTGTTTTCAGGTATTCATTATCAATGAATTCCAGAGGATCAATTCCTTGTTTAATTCCGTCGCTGAAGGCAAACTTAATAACATCTTTGTCGCTGATTTGAGCAACCAGATTTATATTTCCACTATTACCATTTTCAGGGTTATCAGTTGGTGTACCGGTTCCGCCATTGGGAGTACCATCGTTACTTGGGAAGTAGTAATCAACAAGCTGTTGGGTGTAAGCTTGTCGGTAAGCATCAACATTAATAGCTGTGAGTTGAATGCTATTATCCGGCGATACTTCTTTGTAAGCGTTGCTCAAAGTAATAGAAATGATGTCTTTGTTCGTCAGGGAATTAACATCTTTCTCAATTTGCAGATCAGTTAATAACTGCGTTTGTTTTTCAACGTTTAACTGTTCAAACTGATAACGCAGGTAGTTGACATCCAGTTTATTATAGTCGTCTTTCAGCCAATTCAACACCACCTGATCATCAACTGCAACGCTATTAATCGCGCTTGTATATGTGTCTCCGAGATAATCAAGAGCTAAATATTTATCAAGCTGAATACCCTGTTGAACTCCTTCGCCATACATAAACTGTTTGACTTGTTCCAGAGTTACATCTTTGATATTAGTAACATCTGGATAGGCAGCTTTCAAAGCATCGGTATTGTCCTCAATATACTGTTTATAATCAACAGGGGACAGTTCCAGAGTTTGATTTTCTGCTTTTAACAAATCCTTGAAGTCAGGACTATAGACTAACTGAATGATTTGGGAATTTGTCAAGTCTTCAACAGTTGTAAAAGTTGCGTCTTCACTTCCCAAGAATTGTTTGACTTGATCTAAACTTAATTTTTTGTCAGTAATCAATTTTTCCAGTTGATTACTGATATATCCCACATCAACCGTTGACAGGTTTTGTGTAAAGGCGTTGAGGATTTGTTCGTCCGTGAGTTCGACAACATCTCCAGCTAAAACATCATTGACTGAAACATCATAAGCACCAGCTAATTCTTGAGCATAAAGGTTACGCACATAGTTATAGTCAGGTGTCTCCGTTTGTGTCAGTTTCAGTGCCTTATCTGCACCTAGTTTGGTGTTAAAGGCTTCGTTAACAACTAATTCTTGAACTTGTTCATTTGTTAACCCATCTAACGCTTGAACATCAGTAGTCAGAACATTATTAACATCTTCGATGGTGATCACATTGTTATCCAACAAATTTTGAAGTTGGAATTTCACATATTGTGGATCAAAGTCTGTTGGTGGAACTGTTGGTGGAACTTCTGTCACCGTAAGCTGTTGAATATATTCTTCAACACTCACACCTGCGGTTGTGATTTTGTCAGCATCTGTGGTACTGAAATAATCGATGATTTGTTGTTGAGTGAATTCAGTATCGACAGGTAAACTGTAGTATGCTGAGAGTTCATCCTGATATTCAGAAGCCAGGAAATTAACATCTAAGGTCGGAGGCTGAACCAACTCAATACTATTATCACCTAATGCCGTTTGGAAGTCTTTATTGAGTAACAAATCCGTGAGATTTTCATCGGTAATTGTATCTACAGACTCAATGGGTGCAGGTAAGAACTCATTGATAGTATCGAGGGTAAGTGTTGCATCCGTAACTAACTGTTGCAGTTGATAACGGCCATAAACTAAATCAATTTTAATGGGTGTACCATTATCAGTTGTACCATTATCCAACGGGATCACATTGGCTTCAAGTAGCCATTTTTGTGCTAAATCCGTTGTGACTTTATCCTCAGTAACTCCGGCAAATTCAGCGATATCTGCTGCTTTATTTTCAACGAGATATGTCAGAACTTCATCGTTGGAAACAACCTTAGTTTCATCACCCGTAATTGAGGCAACATTCACCCCTAAAACTTCTGCCAAGGCGGGAGCAAAGGTTTCCTTGACATAATCCAAATTCGGGGTATCTTGGAACAGTTTAATTTCAACACCCGCGCCTAAAGCGGTCTTGAATTCACTGTTGTTAATTAAGTCGATAAGTTGTTTTTTACTCAACAAATCAACGGCTGCAACCTCAGTTTCTAGAACTGTATTAATTTGTTCTAAGGTAACTGTTCCCGCTTTAATTAAACCACTGAGTTGAAACTCAACATATCCTGCATCAACGCCGATATATTGACTGATCCATTTTTCCGTAACTTGATCGCCTCCAGCAATTGCTGCACCGAAAGTGTCAGTAACGTACTCTAAATCAATCAATCCTTCTACACTAAATGCTTTGGCTTCAACGCTAAAGGCAAACTGAATAATTTGCTGACTTGAGAGTTCACTAATATCTTTAACGTGGTAGGAATCTTTCAGTGCATCTTCCAGTTCTTTACCATATTTTTTGACATATTCATCGGTATCAAACCAGTTGATTGTTTTGATATCAACAGTTTCCTGTTCATGCAGATATTGGAGAATTTGTAAATCCGTGACTTCAGCGATAGTTGCTACACCAAAGACCACCTGAACATCTCCTTCAAATTTCCCTTTGAAGTAGTCAGAGTCGAGATCATCAGACCATCCCCGGAAGACAATATCTAGTAGAACATTGGCATTTAGTTCCTGAACAACACTAACCTCAACACCATATTTAACAGCGATTTCTTCTGCGTATTTTCCTTTGTAGAATGCTAGACCATCTTCGGAGATAAATTCGGAAATATCAAGATTTAATTGGCTAGATTCTTGGGTAATGAACCGATAAATTTGGGTCTGATTCAGTTCATCAACAGAGGTTACATTATAAAATGCAACTAACTGTGATGAATATTGGGTACTGAACGCTTTTAAATCAAAAGCTGTCAGGTTTTTATTGACATCAAATCCTTCATTGCTGAAGAAGTATTGTTTCAGATCCTCTGGCGTTAAATCTTGCAGAGTTTTGCCTAAACCTTCTGCATATTGTGTGAGTTCATCTGCATATTGATTTAAGCAGAATTTCACATCAATTACGGGAGCCGCATCACCAAATAAGAACTCGACAATTTCTTCTGGTTTGACATCTTCTCCAAATTGAGCCGTTAGAGCTTCACCGTAAATTCCTTTGTAGTATTCGACATCAACGGCTTCACTGATTTGTTTGATCAGTCCGAGTTTTTTACCTTCACCCGATAGAAACGCATTAATTTGTCCATCAGTTAACTCTTTAACGTCTTTGACTTTAAAGAAATCTTTGAGTTCTTTTTCTAGAAGTTTCTCGACTTTCTTAAAGTCAATTGCACCTCCGGCTAATCCCAGTTCTAATCCGATTCCTAGTATATAAACCTTGATTTGTTCATCTGTCAGATTAACGATTTCTTCCTGAGAGACTTTAAAGTATGCCGCGAGTTGAGTAGCGTATTTAACACGACAGTATTCAACATCAATCCAGTTATCTAAATTGACGCTTTCGAGGACATCTTCATCCACAATCTCTGCTGTTTGTGTGATGTTGTATGCTTCGATAATTTTATCGAGATGCAACTGTTTCACATAATCCAAACTCATGAAAGGAGAAACGGTATGTCCATTTTTAATCCCTTGTTCTTCAATGAATTGAAGAATTTGTTCAACGGATGGATTTTTCCCTAACTGAGCGACTAACTCTTTACCATAAATGGCTTCCAGGTAATTTAAAGAGGTTGTCCAAGAGGTCTCAATGTTTTGTTCCGGTGGAACGTTATTAATGAACAGGAAAATTTGGGTATTAGAAAGAGTAATGACTTGTTCAATAGAAATATTGAAGTAAGTCGCAATCTCTTGTGCGTAAACAACTTTGACAAAGTTAATATCAACGGTAGGTGAAGGATTGGTAATAATCTCAGAGCCTTCTTTACTATTGATAAACTGAAAGATTTGCTGATTACTAATTAATTCTAAACTCACCCCAAATTTAGCAACCAGTTCAACATTATATGTTGACCGAATATAATTAAAGTCGATGCTACCAGAGAGTTGATCTCCGCCTTTAATCCCTTCTTTGTCAATGTATTCTAAAATTTCCTTGTTGGTGATTTTATCAAGGGTTTTCTCGAAGAATTTCTCTAATTTTTTGGCATAATTCTTCTTGACAAAATCAATATCAATGAACACAGAAGGACTGTTTCCTGCATCTAAACCTGCCCCACTAATATAGTTGAGGATTTGTACAAAGGTTATTTCGGTAACAGAGGTAACTTGGTAGAAACTGATCAGTTGTTGGCTGTAAGTTTCTATGTAAATATTAATATTTACATAAGGTGAGGGATTAATCCCTAGTGTTAATCCATTTTGATTGATGAAATTGATGATCTCAATATCTGTAATAGTGCTGAGATCCTCAACTTTTAAACCTGCTTTGAGTAAAGTCGCGTAGGTGACTTTAATATAGTCAAGATTGAAGAACTCTTGAGAGGGAACTGGAGTTGGTTCAGGAGTTGGTTCTGGTGTTGGTGTAACAGTTGGTTGCGGTGTGGGTGTTGGAGTTGGTGCAACAGTTGGTTGCGGTGTGGGTGTTGGAGTTGGTGCAACAGTTGTTTCAGGAGTCGGTGCAACAGTTGTTTCAGGAGTTGGTGCAACAGTTGGTTGCGGTGTGGGTGTTGGAGTTGGTGCAACAGTTGGTTGCGGTGTGGGTGTTGGAGTTGGTGCAACAGTTGGTTGCGGTGTGGGTGTTGATAGCGATATCTGAATAAATTGTTGGATTTGCTGAATGCTAATTACCGAGAGGTTGGTAATATTGAATTGTTGTAGAATTTGGGTGACAGAAATGTTCTGATTAAATGGACGGTTTTCTGCAAGACCAAATTGAACATAATGACCGATCGCACTAATTAGATCTGCTTGAGCCTCTAGTTTAACATCTGGGTTCGCTTCCAAATAATACTTGATATTGAAGAAAGATTTATTACATTCTCGCTCTTCAAATTGACCAAAATTAAAGAAATGTTGAATGGGGTTAATTAAACCCTGTTGAACTTGTACTGCCAGATCGGGATTGAGAGCCAAATAATCTTGGAGATTGAAGACAAAACTAAAGTTTCGTTTTTCATCTATTCCCACATCTAAGAAATGTTCAGTGGCATTTGTTAAGCCATCTTGAACAGCTTGCTTAACATCTGGATTCAGTTCTAAGTAGTCATTAATATTAAATAGAGGGTTCCAGTGTCGATTTTCGCCTTGTCCAACATCTATAAAGTGTTCAATGGCACTTAAACCTTGTTGTTTAACCGCAATGTTAATGTCTACATTCAGTTGTAAGTATTGACGAACACTGAATATATTACTGCATTCCCGATTTTCATAAATTCCATAGAGTAAAAAGTGGTCTTCTGCTGTCATTAAGCCAGCTTCAACGGCTTTTTTAACATCAGGATTGAGTTTTAGATAAGCATCCTGATCAAATATCTTCTCTAGCTTTTTGAAAAACTTCTCTGGTTTATCAGCTAGTTTACCGAGCTTATCCCCTAACTTGTCTAATTCTGTGGCAAACTTGTTTAAGTCGCTCATAATTTTCTCAACTTTGTGATATCTAAGACAAAAAGTGGTGTTTTTGCAGACTAATGCTGAAACCGTAGAACTGAATGGTGCTCAAGAGTTAAAAGAATATTCAGTTCTAATCGTTTCTTACTGCTTATACTAATCCTAAAAAACAGCTTTAAGATAGTCATGAAGTCTTTATGAGAAAAATCTTAATATTAGAGCTATATTATTTTAATTTTTTTAAATAAAATGCAAAAAAAGTCCACACTATTGTTGCTTTTGGGGTGGACTTTTTAAGATAAAAAGCACAAACGTATCCATTAACCCGATCAGGGTTTTTATTAAAAAATAGTGATTGAACTCAACCTCTAATCCCTATTTAAAATCACCATCAGGTGAAATGTAATGGTTTTAAATTTCCCCAAGTCAGCAAAAGCAAAGGAAACACTGTTAGGACACCACCCACAGGTCTAAATTCTCCCAATTGCTTAATTCTGATTGCTTACAGTAATGTCAATAATCCTCACCCACCTAATTTAAGGATGCCCTCAGTAACGACAATAGTTAACAGTTTCACAAATGATTGTTAATAGCTTGATTTATAGATGCAATATAGCTATTTACACGAAAGAGATTGCTAATTTTCGTGCTTTTAAAAAAAGCCTTCTCGTTGGACTTTGCTCTCATACCGACGTTTTGCCTAGATCAAAAGTTCCCAGAGTTTTTAACAAACTAGACGATATCCCATCCCGCGTACTGTTTCAATCCGATCACTCCCCAACTTCTTGCGGAGATAACCGACATAAACATCAACAATATTCGATCCAGGATCGTAGTCATATCCCCAAACTTGATCCAGTAGTTGTTCTCGACTCAACACTTGACCTGGATGGCGCAAGAAGGTTTCTAAAAGCTGAAATTCCTTAGCCGATAGAGTAATAGGTGTTTCTCCTAAACAGGCTTGACGGGTATATAAATCCAGTGTTACTTGGCCCACCGTTAACGCTTTATCTTCTTTATTCCCAGATGTCGGATGATGTCGTAAACGGGCACGAACACGGGCTAAGAGTTCAGCAAACCGGAAGGGTTTCGTCACATAGTCATCGGCTCCCCCTTCTAACCCCGCGACTTTATCGCTGATATCATCACGAGCCGTTAATATAATGATGGGAATTTGTTCTCCTTGTCCCCGCAATTGTTCTAAAACTTGAAACCCATCTTGATCGGGAAGCCCCAGGTCAAGAATCAACAAGTCAAACTCATGGGCGAGTGCTTTTTCTACCGCTTCTCGTCCGTTACAGGCGAGTGTTGTCGTAAACCCATTCGCTCGCAGTCCTTTTTCCAGAAAGGCAGCAATTCGGGGTTCATCTTCAGCAATGAGAATTCGACTCATTCGATAACCTATAAGAATGAGAGGATCTGTTGGCCCGCAAGAAATAAGAAATTGATTGAGATCCTGTACAGAGTTAGAGTTAACTGTTTCACAATTGTTGAAATCAGCAAGGATGCTGTATAACAGTTTATCATCCCAACTTCGCACCCCCATAATTATGTTAACCTCTGATCAAAAAACAAGGACTATCAATTATTATTTTTGTCGGGTTTTAATGTTTGATTGTAGTGAATCTCAGTTCCCTTTGCAAGCCATAACAGAAGCCGAGAGGAAGCATCCTGTTGAGTATGGATTCCCAAATTTTCCCATAATTGGCAACGAAAACCCAAATTATCTACCCCGTTAGAGCATAGAAAGTGTCAAAATAGGAAATTGTTTAGAAGTGTTAAGGCAGTCGAGCGGTTGACAGTTGTAGGGGCGGGTTCATCAAGATTGTGATTAATTCAACAAAGATCTGACTGAACCCGCCCGTACCCGTTAACACCGTATCTGCCAACAGCCAACCGTTAATAGTCAATATCCTTATTTAAACGTTAAACGTGCAATATGATTCCTGCCGTTCTCATCCAAAATCTACAAAAATCCTATGGCTCTGTCCCAGCCCTTAAAGATGTGTCTCTTGATGTCCAATCGGGAGAAATCTTTGGTTTATTGGGGCCGAATGGAGCCGGAAAAACCACAACTCTACGGGCGTTGTGTACGTTAATTACTCCCGATGCTGGACGTTTAGAAATATCGGGTATTTCTGTGATTGATCAGCCCAGATTAGCTCGTCAACGCTTAGGTTATGTTGCTCAAGAAGTGGCTTTAGATAAAGTTTTAACCGGGCTTGAGTTATTACAATTACAAGCCGCCCTCTATCATATTCCTCGGAACACAATTGCAGAACGAATTCATCAGGTTACGAATTTATTAGGATTACAAGATTGGATTGATCAAAAAACCGGAACCTATTCCGGGGGTATTCGTAAACGCTTAGATTTGGCATCGGGGTTATTGCATCAACCGGATTTATTAGTGTTAGATGAACCCACTGTTGGCTTAGACATTGAAAGTCGGGTGGCGGTGTGGAATTTCCTCCGTCAATTAAGGGAAAATGGCACAACAGTTTTAATCACTAGCCACTATTTAGAAGAAGTAGATGCTTTAGCAGATCGAGTGGCAATTATTGATCAAGGAGTAGTGATTGCAACGGGTACACCTTCACAATTAAAAGACCAAGTAGGAGGCGATCGCATTACCCTGAGAATTCGAGAATTTTCCCCTGTAGAAGAAGCCGAAAAAGCCAAAGCATTATTACAACCTTTGCCCTTTGTCCAAGAGATTATTATTAATAATGCTCAAGGCAATTCTTTAAATTTAGTCGTAAAGTCTCAAAGTGATGCGTTGTTTACCATTCAACAGGCGTTAAAAGATGCAGGTTTACCTACTTTTGGCATTGCTCAATCTCGACCGAGTTTAGATGATGTCTATTTAGCTGCAACAGGTCGAACCTTACTCGATGCTGAAATTGCCGCCGCCAGTAATCGAGATTTAAAAGCTGAGAAAAAGAAAAGTATGCGTTAGAATTAGATTCTCCCAGATTTATCTAAGATCTAAATAGCCTGATTAACTGTCAACTGTCAACCGTCAACCGTTAACAATTATGAGTAGTTCAACAACATCCGTTAAATTATCAACACCCCATCAAACGGCTGATCAACAACCGAATTTAGTCGGAGAATTCCTTCAAGAAACAATAGCCTTAACTCGTCGGCTATTTATTCAATTACAACGTCGTCCTTCCACTTTAATTGCGGGTATTATTCAACCGTTAATGTGGTTGATTTTATTTGGAGCATTATTTCAAAATGCCCCCAAAGGATTATTTGGAGAAACCCTAAATTATGCTCAATTTTTAGGAGCAGGTGTGATTGTTTTTACTGCATTTGCCGGAGCTTTAAATGCAGGTTTGCCGATCATGTTTGATCGAGAGTTTGGTTTTCTCAATCGTTTATTAGTCGCGCCTTTAGTCTCTCGTTTTTCTATTGTCTTAGCTTCAGCCATTTATATCGTCACCTTGAGTTTAATTCAAACCTCTGTAATTGTTGCTGCTGGGGCAGTTTTAGGGGCAGGATTACCCGGAATTGCCGGATTAACTATCATTACCCTAATTGTGCTTCTATTAGTTTTAGGGGTGACAGGTTTAAGTTTAGGATTAGCCTTTGCTTTACCCGGTCATATTGAATTAATTGCGGTGATTTTTGTCACGAATTTACCGCTTTTATTTGCTAGTACCGCCCTCGCTCCTTTATCTTTTATGCCCACTTGGTTACAAGTTGTTGCTTCCCTCAACCCCCTGAGTTATGCCATTGAACCGATTCGTTATTTATATCTCCATCAAGATTGGGGATTCAATAGTGTGGTAATGCACGCACCCTTTGCTACGATCACCTTTGGCGGTGCTTTGTTCGTTTTACTAGGGTTTGCAACGGTCTCATTAGTTTCGATTCAGCCTCTATTAAAGCGTCGATTTGCCTAAAGCTGGATTGAAGATGCGGTCATTAACACAATAAAATTTAGTTAAAGATTAATCCCCCCAACCTTCTCAATTTTAGAAAGTTAGGGGGGTTATCTATTTCAATATTTACCAAAAATAGTTACAATGAGGAAATCTAAGTTTTTATAGTTATTTTTGAAGTCGTGAGGTTGTGATCATGAAATTTAAGGGATTAAAATTGGGTCTAGGACTCTTCTCTTCTACTCTTGTGGCTGTTGGAATTGGAATTTTGGGGTTAACATCAGCAAGTCTAGCTCAATCGACTTCAGCCAGCCCATTACAGGAGTTTCAACGTTCTGATAATCCTGACCCCCTGAGTGGTGAGAATAGTGGGAAAACCATGTTAGATATTATTCATAATTCTCGCTTAGGGCGATTTAATGTTGATTATGAAGCGGTAGGAAATCAACAACGTCAAAATATTCAGGACGCGGCGACTCAATTTCGTGAAAAACAACGCTTACTCCTTCAAGACCCCCAACCCGTAACATCTACCGAACCTTCAACGAATTCTGTCACCCCTCAACCTTAGTCGGGTGTGTGGAACAGGCATCTTGCCTGTTAAGTGGGGTGTCGGGAGCAGAGTGTGAGATTTCAATAATTTTTCCATCTTCCCCCGCTTCCCCTGCCTTACCATAACCCTCGAACTGGGACGTTTCCGCCGACGGTCGCACAGTTACCATAGAGTCGTTTACAAACCTCGTTAATTTTGTCTTGATTGGGGAGGGGTGTTTTATACCCTTGGAATAATGGCCCTGTAATTATCCCTTCATATTCTTGTTTAGTCATCCGTTGAACAGAGACTTGAGACAGGGCTAAATTGGGCGTTAAACTTGCAACTTTTTGTCCTTCTTGAATGGTTATAGGATTGGGATCATTGGGGTTATTTCGTAATGATAATTGAATTTTTCCTTCCAAAACCCGAATTGTTCCTGTATTGGTATTGGTATTATTATTTTTTTCTACATCCAACATATAAATTGTTCCTTGGACGGCGGTTGAAAACCCCAAAATACAGCCATTAGCAGGGCCAGAAGCCATTAAAGCCCCTTCTTGTACTTCCACACATTGACCAACAATAATCTGAGAATTTTCAGTCATTCGTCCCGCCGCACCTGTATTAAAATCAATTTGAGCGCGAGCTTGTTCTGTTCGGATTGTTTGTCCTAATGCTGCTTGTTCCTTGACTTCGGCTACTTGATCTTCAATAAACACCTGATTATTATTGCCAATAATATCAATTAAAGTCGCTAGATTAATTTGCGCCAAAGCCGGAAAATCAATTAAAAAAAATGCTCCCATTAAACTTAAGATTCTTAAGCTTTTTAAAAGTGTATTTTGCTGATTTTCTTCTTGTTTAAAATTCAACTTAAGTTTCATCTTAATCATCCTTGATTCAATAATATAGAAGGGAATAGTCAACTATTTACTGATTCTTGACTCGGTTTAATAGGAATGGTGCAATCTCGTTAACGGATAGAATATATTGGGCTGCACCTAATGCGATCGCTTCTGCGGGCATTCCAAAGACCACACAACTTTCCTGGTTTTGGGCAATGGTTAACCCTCCACTTTCAGCAATAGCTTTCATGCCATCGGCGCCATCCCGTCCCATTCCCGTTAACAAAACGCCAGCACCACTCGTACCATAAAACTGAGCCACAGATTCTAAAGTTGCTGTCACCGCAGGACGATGACCCGCAAGTGGGGGTGCATTGGAGTAAGCAAAGCGACCATTCCGGCTAAATTCTAAATGATGCCCTTCTGGGGCAAAATAAACACATCCGGCTTGGGGAAGTTCCCCCGCAGGTGCAATTTTAATCGGTAAATGGCATTCCCCATCTAACCAACTCACCAACCCTTGCAAAAACCCCTCACTAATGTGCTGAACACAAACAATGGGAACGGGAAAATTCTTTGGAAGTTGGGTCAAAATTGTATGTAAGGCTTGGGGGCCACCCGTCGATGCACCAATAGCGAGCATTTTAATCGTTTTAGAGGAAACCGGGGAAAATGTTGTTCTGCTGATGGGTGAAGGGGTCGGAATAGACAAGCGGTTGTCGGACTGAACCGGGTTTAATGGTGGTTGAGATTTACGGTGTTTAGTAAAAACTTTCACCCCTGAAAGCACTTTAATTTTATGAATTAATTCCTGTCCAATTAACTCATAATCCGATGCTAAACCAGTTGTAGGTTTGGGAAATACATCAACCGCCCCAGCATTTAAAAGTTGAAAAACATTGTGAGTATCATCATCTTGAACGGAGGCACTAATTACTAAAATAGGACGAGGATAATCGACCATGACTTCCTGGATAAATTCCAGTCCGTTCATTTGGGGCATATGAAAATCTGTACAAATAACATCTGGTTTTACAGTGGGAACTAATGTTAATGCTTCCTTACCTGTTCGAGCAGTTCCCACAACACAAAGGTCTGGAGACGTCGATAAAATTCGTTTCAGAATAATTAAAGCAACGGTCGAATCTTCTACTAGGAGAACTCGAATTGGCATTTTCAAATGTTGACTGTTTACAATTACGAATTACGAATTACGAATTACGAATTACGAATTACGAATTATGAATTACTGATGACTGATTACTGATGACTGATTACTGATTACTGATCATCGAAAAATTGGGTAGAAACCCCGTCCTTTAGCGATAGCGGAGGACGGCTTTAGCTTAAAAGTTTAACACAATCACAAAATATATGCTAGAATGTGAACTATGGAAAAAGCCTTTAGTTACCGATTTTACCCAACTCCAGAGCAAGAGTCGCTGTTGTGGCGCACTTTGGGCTGTGTAAGATTAGTTTACAATAAAGCACTCCATGAAAGGACTCAAGGATGGTACGAAAGACAAGAGCGAATTGGTTACGAACAAACCTCCTCTATGCTAACAGCATGGAAAAAACAAGAAGACTTGGATTTTCTTAATGAAGTTAGTTGCGTACCACTACAACAAGGGTTGAGACATCTTCAGAGAGCCTTTACTAACTTCTTTGCAGGAAGGGCAAAATACCCCAACTTCAAGAAGAAAAGAAATGGCGGTAGCGCCGAATTTACGAAGTCGGCATTTAAGTTTAGAGATGGAAAAATCTATCTGGCTAAAAGTCTTGAACCCTTGGACATTCGATGGTCTAGGCAGATTCCAAAAGGATGTGAGCCCTTTAGTGTGACCGTTAGATTGCATCCCTCTGGGCGTTGGCATATCTCCATCCGTTTCGATGCTCCAACAATTCAACCCTTGCCCATTAACGATAATGCGATTGGGATTGACTTGGGTATAACGAGCCTGATTGTTACCAGCAACGGTGACAAAGTGGCTAACCCCAAACAATTTAAGAAGCATTACAAAAGATTGAAACGGGTGCAAAAGAATCTTTCTCGTAAACAAAAAGGTTCCAAGAATAGGGAAAAAGCGAGAATTAAGGTAGCCAAAGTTCACCTTAAAATTTCGGATTCCCGTAAAGATTTCTTGCATAAGCTGACGACTAACTTGGTACGCGAAAATCAAACGATTGCCGTTGAGTCGTTGGCAGTTAAGAATATGGTCAAAAACCACAAACTCGCACTGGCTATTTCTGATAGCGGATGGAGTGAGTTGATTCGGCAATTAGATTACAAGTGTCTTTGGTACGGGCGAAATCTGGTCAAAATTGACCAATGGTTTCCTAGTTCCAAACGCTGTAGTAATTGTGGGCATATTGTCGATAAAATGCCTTTAAATATTCGTGATTGGCAATGTCCTAATTGTGGAATCAACCACGATAGAGATGTCAATGCGGGTAAAAATATTTTAGCCGCTGGACTAGCGGTATTAGTCTGTGGAGCGACTGTAAGACCGGAACAGAGTAAATCTGTTCAGGCTGGTGCGAAATCCCTTTTGGGGAAGAAACAGAAACCTAAATCGTGAGGTTTAGGAATCCCCGTGCCTTTAGGCCGGGGAGGATGTCAAACCAGTCTTTTTAGGGTCTCTATCAAAACTTCTTGATTAAAAGACGCTTTTGTAATATAGGCATTGGCTCCCGCTTCTGCTCCTTTGCGTTTATCTTCATCGGAGGCGAGAGAGGTGACGAGAATAATCGGCAGTTCACTATATTCTTGATGTTGTCGAATTTTTGCAGTTAAACTTAACCCATCAAGATTGGGCATTTGAATATCAGAAACCACCGCATCAAAGGAACGGGCGGTGAGTTTATTAAACCCATCTAACCCATCAACTGCCGTCACCACTTCATAACCCGCCGATTCTAAAATTCGCTTTTCTTGGGTGCGAGTTGCAATCGAATCTTCCACTAATAAAATCACAGGTTTATGGGAGGAATGCTCCTGAATAGTTAAGGGCGATCGCACCGTTGGAGAGAAAATCACACCCGCTTGTTTGCGAATAGATTTAATCAGATCTTGGGGACTTAATATAATACACACTTCCCCAGTTCCTAAAATTGTTGCACCCGCCACATTTCTAACCCGTTTTAACAATTGGCTTTGGGGTTTTAATACCACATCCTGCTGATCAATTAAAGCATCTACAAATAATCCCAATTTTTCTTCCCCTACTTTCAAAATAATACAGGGTAAAGACACATCCACTGGGGAATACTTTTCATTCTTATTCTGTATCTGAGTGGGTAAACCATGGGTACCAAAATCAGCAGAAGACGACCGGGAGAAATTTACCCCTACAGAGTTAGAAGTTTGGGCAAAGGACTGAAGAAAAGATGAGGAATTAGAAGATCGAGGTTTTGCATCGGTCGTAGGTGTTGTTTCCGAGTCAACCTTAGATTGAATTAAACGAATTTCTAATAAATCAGCGAGTTTAGCCACTGAAATCGGTTGGTCTTCAAAAATAATTGTATCTCGTCCTTCAATTGCAAAAATTTCATTGGACATGACCAGTCGAGTCTTATGTACAAATTCAACCGGAATAGCATAGGAAATACCCTGGACGGACACAATTAAAACATGAGCCGTTGCTAAGGTTGTTCCCAATTGAATCCGAAATAAACAGCCTGTTGAGGGGGAAGATTCAACTTGAATCAGACCTTTTAAACGTTCCACATTAGTCCGCACCACATCCATTCCTACCCCCCGTCCTGATACTTCTGTAACAACAGTTCGGGTGGTAAAACCTGGGGCAAAAATTAAAGCATGAATCTGTTGCGGGGTCATTCCTAATAATTCTTCGGGTTGACAAATTCCCCGTTTTAAAGCTGTTTGTTTAATCTTTTCTAAATCTAATCCCCGGCCATCATCACGCACTTCTAGGACAACATGGGTTGCGGTTTGATACCCGCGTAACTGAATGGTTGCGATCGCAGATTTGCCCAATTTCTGCCGTTCTTCTGGAGTTTCAATCCCATGATCAATGGCATTTCTTAAAATGTGCATCAGAGGATCTTTCATTTCTTCTAAAATCCGTTTATCAGCACAGGTATCTCCACCAGAAATCACTAATTCAATTTCTTTTCCTTGTTGTCGAGCTAAATCCCTTACCATTCGGGGAAATAAATTAAAAATAGTAGATAAGGGTAATAATCGCAGTGTCCGAATACCGTCTTCGAGTTCATCACTAATAATTTCTAAGCGGGCTATATCTTCAGAAAATGTATTTCTGAGTTGATTAATTAACGTTCCAAACTGTTCTAAACGTTCGGCGTTGCGATGATAATAATTTTGGAGTTGTCCGATGCTTCCATTGCCAGAAATATGACGATTGAGGTGATTTTCTAGGTCATTAACCACAAAACGATTAACAAAGGCATCTCGACTCCATTCTTCCCATAAACTGGTAATTTCTTCAATTTCATTCAGTCGATGGGCAATGCGAATTTTTGTTACCGTTAATTCTCCGGTTTGAGTCATTAATCCATCTAAATTTCGAGTCGGGACTCGAATGGTTTCAATTTTATAGATAGATTCGGGGGATGCCGTGACAGGAGCCCTGGTATTGGCAGGAACGGAATCAACGATAACGAGGGGTGGAGAAGGTTCCGGGGTGGGGACAGCAGGGGGGGTGGGAGGTTCAGTCGCCACCACCGGAGGAACGGAAAGGTCAGGGTTTGGGGCTGCGGGTTTCGCCCCCATCAAATAAGCCAGACTATGAAAGGTATTAATCGTACTGGGTTCCCCTGTAACCGCAGCATGAACCAATTGACGAATCGCATCAATGCCATGGGAAATTCGGTCTACTAATTCGGCGGATAGGGTGGTTTCCTGACGTTTTAAACCGCCTAATAAATGTTCAATTTGATGGGCTAAAGTAGCAACATCTTTCACCCCTAACATCCCAGCATCCCCTTTCAGGCTATGGGCTTCTCGCAATAATTCTTCAAGTTTTGTGGTATCGTTGGGTTGTTTTTCCAGATACAACAATCCCTCATCCAAATTTTGCAAATGCTCTTCACTTGCGGTTTTAAAAACTTCACGGAGTTCATCATCTTCAATCATCATGGGTACTTCATCCTTTGACTTTAATTAAACAATGGAGTTGAGGTCTAAGGCAACTTCATTCAATTTTTGCATTCCGATTTTAGCTTGACTTAATCCATTCGCGGTTTCACCGACACCTTGGCTTAAGGCATTCATAGCATCTAAAACCTGTGTAATGGCGATCGCTTGTTGCTTGACATTGAGAGAAATTTGTTGATTATTTAAAACAACATTATTCACCGCTTCACTAACTCCAGCAAAAGTATCGGCTGTTTCTCTGGCTAATTCTACACTGGATAAAACCGTTTTTGTCCCTTCTTCCGTTGCCATTACGGTTGAATTAATTGCTTTTAAAATATCAGCTACGAGGGTATTAATTTTTAAGGCAGATTTTCGACTTTCATCCGCTAATTTTCTAATTTCAGTAGCGACGACGGCAAATCCTTTCCCATGTTCTCCGGCTCGAACAGCTTCCACTGCCGCATTCAGAGCTAACATATTTGTTTGATTAGCCAAATCACTCACCAATTCAGAAATATTCCCAATTTGATTAGTTTGTTCACTTAACCGAATAATTTGTTGCGCGATCGCTTCGACTTTTTCTTGAAGGATTCCCATCCCTTCTAAGGTACTACTAACGGCTTTTTTACCTCCTTCTGTTAATCCTAAAGCTTGTCTGGCTCCCGATGTCGCGGACTCTGCTTGTTCAGCCGTTGATTGAGATGAAGCACTCAATTCATCCATTGTTGTTGTGGTTTCATGAACAGAACCTGCTTGTTGATTAGCCGTTCGTTCTTGTTCTGCTAGGGTGGCTGCAATTTCTGTTGAAGAAGTGGCTATCACTTGTGTGGCTTGATGAATTGTTCCCCCAATATTGATCGCAATTAATAAAGCAATAATAACAACCGTCACCAAAATTATTAATGCTCCGATAACCAGCACATACAATAACCCCTCCAATGCCTCTTTTGTTTTAGCTCTTTCCTGAATTGATAGATTGGTTTCTGTCGCAGAAAATTGATCGCTAATCCGATCAAACTCGGTTACATATTGAGTTCCATTTCGAGCTTTTTCAATAGCCTCATTCAACTTCCCTTCATTCACCAGCGCAAAACTTTGTTGCGCTATTTGATCATATTGATTAACTAAGCTATTAAGTTTTTCTAACCGTTGTTTTTGCTCTGGAATATAAATTAAAGATTCCAGTGCTTTAGCCGCTTCTCGATAAGTGATTAAAGCGGAACTATATTCACTTAAAAACTCTTGATCTTTTAACGCTAAGTATCCTCTTAAGCTCCGAATCATTCCTTGGGAACCCCGTTCTATCAAGCTGACTTTTAAAATTACTTCTTGAACTCGTTCAGCTTCTTTAAACATATTAGCAACTTGATTAATATTGGTATAAACTAACCCAGTTAATCCCATAAACAAAAGTACAGGTATGCTATACCCTAATAGTAACCGTTCTCTTAACTTTAGATTGTTAAACATTATGATGGTTGATGGTTGAATGTTTGCTGTTGACTGATATTCAAAATTTACTCTGATTTTAGAACAAAACTAAACCTCTTGATCAATAACTAATTCTCCTTGAGTCATAATTTTTGTAACATTGAGGATACTCATCATTTTATCTTTATAAAAAGCCGTACCTTGTAAGTATTCATCCTGTTTTAAATGAACAGCCGTGGGAATGGTTTTAATCTCGGCTTCTTTTAAGTACATGACATCAAAAATTCCTTCCACTATGATTCCAGCAACAATATCATTAATCTTAACAATCATGGCTTTGGATAATCCCTGAGAGGTTTCTAAAGGTAAATTTACCAAGCCTCGAATATCAACTAATGTTAAGATTTCCCCCCGTAAATTCATATTTCCTACAATATAAGGGGGAGTACAGGGAATTGGTGTAACATGATGAATATCCGTAAACTCCCGAATAATCTCTAAATTAACACCAAAATATTCTTTGCTTAAGCCAATTACCGCTAAAGGTACTAATCCGGCAAAATCTTGGCTATCAATAGAACGCCTCAAATTTTTAGCTCTTTCTTGAAAAATTGTCCGTTCTTCTGGGGTTGCATCGGGACAAAAAACCAAATTTTGGGGTTTTCTGAAGTTGATTTTTGTTGAAGATTCTGGGGGTAAATGCTGTTGATTTTCTTCCAAATTGATCTCCCCTATATCTAAATTAAAATCCGTGAGGGAGTGACTAATATATTGGATGAGGGTTTCTGGATTCAAAACCATTACCAAATGCTCGTTAACTTGAGCAATTCCTTGAAGATAATAGGAAGGGTGAACAGTATTGTATTCCTGTTGCAAGTTATAAGCTAGTTCTGTTTTAATCGCATCGGTAGCAATCATCTGAACTTCATAGACTTGATTGACAATAATCCCTAATCTAATATTATTAAATTTTAGGATAATTACGCTATCTGACAAAGTATAATTCGGTTGAGGATAACCCAATCGAATCGTTAGATCAATCACCGGAAGTAACTCTCCTCGTAAATTAATTAAACCGACTAAATCGGCAGGTGCAGAGGGAATTGGAGTTAATTCAGGTAGGAAGAAAATTTCTTGAACCGCAGACGCATCGATGGCATAACGCATCAACTTTAGTGCAAAAATTAGATAAGCCATAATCAGTTATCAGTTATCAGTTATCAGTTATCAGTTATCAGTGTAGAGACGTGCCATGGCGCGTCTGTACCAGTCAATAGTCAACGGTCAACAACTAGGTGTTTCTTTTCTAAAAAAACAATTAAATCTTGAGCCGTTACTCCTTCTAAATGTTCAATTCCCATACTCGGAGGTAAGGATTTGAGAAGTGCTAAAGCTGTATTGTACATTTTAGCTGCTCTGGTGTGATCTTCTTCCTGCTCATAAATTGATCCTAGTTCCAGATAGGCTGGAATTGATGAGGGAAGCAGATAAATAATCCGTTTAGACAACAACTTCGCGCCTGCCAAATCTTCCTGTTCTTCGGCAATATGTAGCAGCAAATAATAGGTCAGAATAGATAAAGAATCTATTTCAATTGCTTTTTTGCAATACAATGTAGCTTGTTCATATTGTCCTAAATTTGCTGATGCTTGTGCCAATAAATAATAAGCATCAAATTGAGTTTCAGGTTTGAGGTGTAGGGTTTCAGTTCTTTCTTCTGGTTCGCCTATTCCCAGTTCCCTATTCTTCAAATAATGGCTATGAGTTTGAAGGAATTGTTCAGCTTTTTGAATAGCCGTTCCATATTGTTTATTTTTAAAATATCGTTTTGCCTCTTCTAAACTTTTTTTGGGTAATTTCAAAGTTTCGGATTGATGATTATCGCTATGCTGACCTCTAGGGTATGTATCCTGACTTTTCCAAGATGAAGATAATAGATTATCCCAAATATTAGCCCGATCAACAATTAAATGTTCTTGACTCCCTAAAGATTCTTCTACAAAACCAATAGTAGGACGTTGATAAATCATGGATTCAGGATAAATTTTGGCTTGAAATAGTTGCAGGTTATCCTGATTTTGTAATTCAGCATGACCTGTAATTAAATAACCTCCCCGCCTCAAAACATTATAAAACTTAGCAATAACTTGGTTGATATACTCTCTAGCAAAATAGACAAAAACATTACGGCAAATAATTAAATCAACCTCTTGAATCGGTGTGTGATTGGGATAGTAATAGATATCTTTAACTAAATTCAAATTAAAAAATTGCACAGAATACTGAGTCAGCGCATTAATTTTCCAATTCTGTCCTTGTTGCACAAAATTTTGATTTCTGATTTCTGATTCAACCATCCGAAAAGACCAAGCCGTATATAACCCTTGTCTTGCCTTTTGTAAGGCTTCTTCATTGACATCTGTTCCCAGAATATGAATATTCCAACTCGCCCAATCTGGAAGTAACTGTTGCAACAACATTGAAAGGGTATAGGGTTCTTCTCCCGTCGAACAACCTGCACTCCAAAGTGTTAAGGTTTTGGTTTGATGTCGGGAGGCAATTAATTCGGGTAAAATCACCTTTCGCAGAAGATTAATTTGCCCTTGATCTCGAAAGAAATAACTCTCAATTGTTGTAATCAAAGGAATTAATTGTTTCCATTCCTGCTGACTCGTAGCGGTATCGGTGCTTAATAAATTTAAGTAAACGTGAGGGTTGGGCAGCTTTAAAGCTTTAACTCGCATCTTGATTTTTTGAGCCAATCCAGCGTAGTCTTGCAAACGAATCGATAACCCCGTTTGAGTTGCAATTAGCTGAATAAAAAGTTTGATCAGTGCTGGTTCCATACAGTAATCAGTTATCAGTGATCAGTTATCAGTTATCAATGATCAGTTATCAATGATCAGTTATCAGTCATCAGTTAAGAACTAAGAGTCAAGAATTAATAGCTAACAGTTAAGGAATTGACCAATTCTTGCACTGATAACTGATCACTGGTAACTGATCACTCATCAATACCTCCTGTCATTAACTAATTATTCATTTCCTAACATCCAATTGATTAATACTAACCCTCAACTGTCAACTGTCAACTGTCAACTGTCAACTGATAACTGATCAGTGATCAGTGATCACTGATCACTGATCACTGATCACTGATTCAGGCCGGATAAATTCTTAAACGACGGTTAGGTTCTTCCCCAAAGCTATTAGACTTTAAGCGATAGTGTTCCACCAGTTCATGTTGCATTTTTCTAACTTGGGGAGACCGGGGAAGTAATTCTACAGGTTGTCCTTTAGGAATGACAATTTGTTCTACGGCTAAACGCGCTTCCTCTAAAGCTTCAATTTCATCAGAAGAACCACTCGCTGCAAACAAAGTCAAATCAGCAATTTCCGGGGTGCTGGGATCTTCCATATTCAATAGACGCCTCAACGCTCGTGCAATTTGAGGTGCAGTTCCTGATTTAATTGTATGAATCGGAATTTGACGAGTCTTTGCGACATGGCGCATTTTCGATTGATTCCGAATATGCGATCGCAACGCCAACACCAGATCCGCACTGTCAATATCCTTCGTCATGATCACAGGTAAAGATAGCGTTTGGATCACCTGTTCAATTTGATGGCGAGGAATCCCATAAGGATAAATATTTAAAGATGAACCCTCCCCAATATGCTTAATAAAAGGGAATTCTTCATCAGCGTGTAGGGGTGTAATCCCAGAAAAAGACTGTTCTAAGAGTTGTTCAAAATATTGAGATTCCGATCCCGTATTTTCCTGGGGAACAGGCATCATTTTCCCCGAACCTCGCAACCCTCGAATACCGGGCATTGCCGCCACAGGTTCACGGGATTTCATCGCCGCGCTTCCTAAGAGTGAAACTTGAGCCGGGGGAGTATATCGTTCTTGAAAAATACTGACTTCACCCTCATCATTCATCGTGCGAACTTGCAGCGTCGGTTGCAGTCCCCGTAAAAGATGATCAATCGTAATCGCCACAGATTCATGCAGTACCCAGCGTTGTTGCTCTAACATTTCAATCGCAATGTCAAAGGTTGGGGGTGCTTTGCGTTCTAACACAGTTTTTTGAGAACCCCGACGTCGAGCCTCCTCATCCCCTAACGTCACCGCTTGAATTCCCCCAATCAAATCTGCTAAAGTTGGGTTTTTCATTAAGTTCTCAATCCGGTTGCCATGGGCCGTGCCAATCAACTGCACCCCCCGTTCAGCAATGGTTCGAGCCGCTAAAGCTTCTAATTCTGTCCCAATCTCATCAATCACGATTACTTGGGGCATATGGTTCTCCACCGCCTCAATCATGACTTGATGTTGTAGTTCAGGACGAGCCACCTGCATCCGACGCGCTCTGCCAATGGCAGGATGGGGAACATCTCCATCCCCTGCAATTTCATTACTGGTGTCAATAATCACCACCCGCTTTTCCAACTCATCCGCCAGCACACGAGTAATTTCTCGCAGCGCCGTTGTTTTCCCAACCCCTGGACGACCCAGAAGTAGGATGGATTGACCCGTTTCTACCAAATCCCGGATCATGCCAATCTTGCCAAATATGGCCCGACCCACCCGACAAGTTAAACCAATAATTTTTCCGGTACGGTTGCGAATTGCACTAATTCGATGCAAAGTTTGCTCAATTCCCGCTCGATTGTCACCGCTAAACTCCCCAATTTGCAAGATACAATGCTCCAGATCTTCCAAAGAGACAGGTGTGTCTGAGAGATATTCGGCTTTGGACGGAAAACGAGCCTCTGGAAGACGGCCCAAATCCATCACAATCTCAATTAGACTGTCTCGTTGTGGATGCTGCTGCAAATTCTGCCGAATTTCATCGGGAACAATTTCGAGTAATCTATTCAGGTCGTCTGTAATTTGCATACTCAAATCAATAATCAGTGATCAGTTATCAGTCATCAGTTATCAGTTAAGAGTCAATAATCAGTTATCAGTTAAGAGTTAAGAGTTAAGAGTCAAGAATTAATAGCTAATAGTTAAGGAATTAGCCAATTCCTGCACTGATAACTGATCACTGGTAACTGATAACTGATTTGAGTTGGGAAACGAGGGTTGAGGCTTTACCCACCGCTTGCCACAGCAAGTCAGGGTTAGCTTCGAGTAGAGACACATTCTTCTGCCTCTCTACCCGGTAAAACATCTCCTCCTGACTCAAGGGTTGATAATTCTGGGTAATCAGTTCCTCCCCAGAAGGACTTACCATCTTGAGTTCAGGAGTGGACAGGGATTCTAACTGCTCTAAAATTGGTGACAACAGCACACGGGCATAGCTACCATAAGCCACACCCGCCACCCGATGACCGTCAGTAGAGACGCGCCATGGCTCGTCTGTACACCGTATACCGTTTTCAAAAATTGTCTGAGTGGGTCTATAAGGATTTGGAAAAACGGGTTTGACCACAGGAGGATGATCGGTAACAGGTGACTGTAAAAGCCCAAGGGATTTGAGCTTGGCTACAGTATAATCGTTTGTGCCACCCGCAAGTTGTACATATCCCGGTAAATTTGCAGCCAAAATTTTTTGAGCAAGTTTCACACTTGCCAAGGTTGTACCCGCCCCAATATCTCCACTCATTGGCCGTCCATCGGTTTGCCAGATTAACGGACAATTCAGGGGTGTGATCATTTCAGATAAGGTTTGCAGATATTCCACCACACCCTGCCCGTCAGGACAGCTAATGGCAACCAGTTTGAGCTTGTCCAAATGTGGTTGGATACTATTCCACAGCCGTTTAAAGTCAGTTTCTCGTCCAACTTGGGTATGAATTTCTAGGGCATCTACTCCGGTTTTTAACACTAACGGCGCAATCACATCGGGGCGGAAGACATAAGATCGGGCGTAAATTAGATCACTGGGACAAATCGGAATACAGCGTCCACAGCCATAGCATAATTGATCGATGACACCGGATTTCATCGGAGAAAATGCGATCGCACCCGTCGGACAAACGGTTTCGCAAGGTCGCCAACAACTGGATGGGCAAGCCGTCGCCTCAAATTCAGCTTTGCGAAAATGGGGATCTTCACCATCATTGAGACTGACCATTAACCAGGGACGATAACGATAGCCAAATCCTAATGCTTGGGCTTGTTGCCCCAAAGATTCGGCTTGGGCTAACGCCTCCTGAGTCGCTGTAATCACTGCCGGATCAGCCGCCACATCAATACAATCCGCACCTGCTAAGGTGTACGCTAAGGTTAAACTTCTCACCGCGCTAATATGTTGATAACTGGCTCCGCAAATGAGTTTGAACCAGTTACCCCGTTGTAAAGCTGTTAAAGGGGAATCATAAGTGTTCACACTTTCTATGGTGACACAAGAATCAGCAAAGAGGGAACAGGAAATAGGGAATGGGGAATGGGGCCTATTACCTGGTTATATATCCTAAAAGTTGACGGTCAATCCGTTGCAACTCAGGTAATAGAGCGGACGCTACCGTTTACTGTGGCATGGGATGAAAACTTTGATGTGGGTGCGGATACGGTTACGCCTGTAGATGATAAGGATTATCAAGTTCCTTTCCGTTTTAACGGCAAGCTTAATAAGCTGACGTTGGTGATCGACCGACCCCAGTTAAACCCCGCAGATGAGAAAAAACTCTTGGAATCTCAACGGAATAACCGCTTTTCTGAGTAGTTAAACTGAATCAAAATCGGCGAGCGCTTTTTGAATCAAGAGGCGATCGCTTTTTTCTAACTTGAGAGATGATGATCGCAGTTCATCAGAAAAAGTGATCGCAGTAACCCACAATGAGGTTATCATTTCCCATAGTTGGATTGCGTTCCTTTACCCAAACTACAAGAGCGGCGATCGCACTAATCGCCACCTCCTGTTCCTTAACCGCAGTCTCGCGCAGAGTCGCCAGAAAGTCACGGAATTTCTGGATACCAACATTGAAGCCTTTGGCTAAGGCTCTTTGGAGTAGATTTGGCGCAGTGGCAGCCGTTGCAGCAACTTGGGCATTAGACAAGAAAATCGCAAATGTAAGGATCGTTCTGGGGAATACCAGACTTAGCTAAGTATTTCTCGTAATGAAATTTTACTTTTTGCGATAGAAATCATATTTTTTGTGTACAATAAATAGAATGATTTTTAATTGAAAAATATTCACTAATATGACTAATCAAACAATTCCATTCTTAGTTAGTTTACCTGATGAAAGCGATCAAGATACTAAAGGCATTTTTTCTGTTGATGCTGAAATCGTACTGCAAGAAATTCCAATTGATCGGCTAAAAGAAAATCTAAATAACATTTGTCAAGGACTCAGTAACGCATTAAGCGATATTAAGAAAGTAGGTAATTTTAAATTAAAGGAAGTCACAGTTGGTGTAGAAGTTAACGCAGAAGGTGGTGTAAATTTTGTGGGAACTGTAAAGCTAGGAGGCAAGGGAGCTATTACACTAACCTTTGCGGAGGATTAGATGAAAAATCGTCGTGCGCTGTTGATTGGTGTTCCAGAATATGACAGTGATAAGATTGACAATTTATTTGTAAAGGATTAGTTCAAGAAGCGATCCAAGAAGATGCAGATTCTCCTTGGGTTGAAGCGGTACTCCAATCTTCACTTTGGCAAGATCAGGAAAGGAATGAGAGTTCTTCTATTCATCAACTTAAAGATCAAGTCGTCAACATTGTGCGAATTTGTTGGCAAAAATGGCAAGAAGTAATTCAGGTTTTTCCTCAAGATGCTTGGCGAGATCAACAATTTCCATTAAGGATGTTAGAATCTTTGGACTTGTTGATTTATTGTTCTGAACCACCTATTAAACTTACTGGGGCAGAGACCGCGTTAATAATTGCTGTCCCTTTTATTCGAGAAGCAGTTTTAGCAAATGGAGTTATTGAGGCTGCAAAAGCAAATCCTTTATCTTTAGACGAAAATGGTATTAAAGTAGATTTCGGAAACGCTCTAGATAAACTCCATCAAAGTCAGCCTCGTTTTATCCGAAAAGCTAAACGATTACTGGAGCAAGAACGGACAACGGATAAAGATTCTGTAATGACATGGCTCATGCACCGTTGTTTATTAAAAACTATTGAAATTTGGATGGCGAAGTCAGATAGTGGGTATTTATCAGATGAATTTATCAATGAACTAGAAAATTTTGATAAAAACAAACCTGTTTTAGTGAAAGAAACTTTACAAGCAAAACGTTTATTAGAGTTGGCGCGTTGTACTTTAGTAGATATTGAACGTATTGATCGTGATGATCGTCCTGATCCTCTTCAAAACAAAGTAACTGTTGGGCCTTATCGATACGAACAAGATATTCGTGAAAAGATGTTGGCATATCTGCTTAAACTAGCAGGATTACTAGCCATTGATATTCGTACTCTTTCTGATGACTTAGTAGATCATATTGGATTATCCGACCCACTCAATCCTGAAGATGTCCTAAACAGCCTAAATCAAGCTAGATGGAACCCTATTAGTAAAGGGCGTACTCTAAAAATAACTTGTCATCATCCTGCTGTAGATTTAGCTCTAAGAAAGCATATTGAAGGTATTGATGAAATTCTCTCTTATATTTTGCGACAGGCGGCAGAAAAACAAGGCACAATAAGCGCTCTACAAGGTTTACCTACTCATTTATTACCAGATGGCATTACGCCAGAAAAGCAGAAGAATAATAATGTACCTGTTTATCAAACCCCTCACGTTAACTTTCAACTCGCCCATGATGAGATTCGAGAACTATTGATGGGAGAACAGTTGTATGGCGATCCAACTCTCGCTATTAGAGAACTGTATCAAAATGCTTTGGATGCTTGTCGTTACCGAGAAGCAAGACTTGAATATTTGCAGCAAAGAGGAAATTATCAAGGAGAAAAATGGGAGGGAAAAATTATCTTTCGTCAAGCGAGGGACGAACAAGGACGAGAATATATTGAATGTGAAGATAACGGGATTGGCATGGAAATGCAGCATCTCTCCCAATGCTTTGCTCGTGCGGGTCGTCGTTTTGCCGATCTACCAGAATTTATTGAAGAACAAGCAGAGTGGTTGAAATGTGATCCGCCAATTCGTCTCTATCCAAATAGTCAATTTGGTGTTGGGGTATTGAGTTATTTTATGTTGACAGATGAGATTGAGGTAGAAACCTGTCGGTTAGATCATCAAGGAAAACCTGCGCGTCAATTGCAAGTTAGGATTCCAGGGAGTAGCGGTCTTTTTCGGATGCAAGATTTAGGAAAAGGGAGAGATTCGGGTACAAGAATTAGGCTTTATCTAAACCGAACTCACCATCAAAACAAGCCTATTTCTTGCCTTGAAATCCTGAAACGGTTGTTATGGGTTGCGGATTATAAAACTGAAGTTAAGGAATTTGAGCAGCAAGAATTTTGGGAGTCAGGACAATTACGACATCCTGAATTGTCTGATGAGTTTTATATTAATGCTAATCATCCAGATTTATGGTGGATTACAGAAAAAGGTTGTATTTTATCTGATGGTTTAGTGACTGAAGAATTGCATCCCTGTGTTGTTGTTAACTTGTGTCGTTCTCGTCGTCCTAAGCTGACAGTAGATCGGAAAAGGATTATAGAGTGGGATCGAAATTGGGCTAGAAATGAATTAATTAAAGGTTGGGAGTCTTTACTTAATTGGTCTTCTTTATCTATGGAATGGCTATGGGAATTAGAAAAATCTGAAGTTTCTGTAGCTGAGTATATAGTGGATTTGCTGATCAAAAATAATACCCAAATAACCACTACAGTTGAAATAAGCTATGCTAACTTTAGCCCGATCAAAGTTCCTATTGCAGAAATTGGCTGTTGTTTCGTTGATGCAAAGATTAAGGATTGGTTATTCAGAGAATATGATGAAACAATATATAAAAAGCTACATTCACACCGTAAAAATATTTGGGAAAAGTAGAAATAGAATTATTTAATAATATCTATGTGACTAAAAAAATATTTAATATTGTGTCAGGAGAAAAAAGAGGAAGAAATTTTACATCGGAAAATTTTGTTTCTTTACTTGATATATTATTGGCTCTTGACTATTATGAGGAATTTGAGGATTGTCTTGGTCTTGAAGATGATGAAGATGAAGATTTTCAAGACGATTTTAACGAATGGCTTCTGAGAGAAGTAACTAGAATTATAGGAATATTAAGTCCTTTTGTTGCTTTAGGAATAGAACTACAACAAATAGATTTAAACTTTCTGAAATCTTTAACTTTAGAAGACTTAAGAATCCTTAATCACTATTTGTTTTTTGGAGATTTTAAGTGGAACGAAAACCCACTTATTATTCATTTAATGAAAGCTAGTTTGGACTTAGATAAACCAATTAGTAAAATAATTAAATCTTTACATAAATTTATCTATTTAGGACTACAAATACCAGAATTATCTATCGATAATTTAGAAGATTTTGTTGTCACTATTGAGGATTTTAGAAATCTGTCCGAATATCCTGATGATCTGGAGGATGGTTGCTTTGAATGGGTTGAAAAAGGTAAAATAACTTCTAGTTTTATAGTGCATAGAATAGAGGAGGACATATCAATCAGTAGTTGTATTAAGAAATTGCAAAAATATAGATTTTTAGGAGTTAAGACACCTGAAAAATCACCTAAAAACTTAGATGATATTACTAATATAGATTTAAAGCTTCTATTCAAAGATTTTTACGAGGAAAACGTCAACTATATTGATGAAATCTCTTTAATTCATATCCTTAAATCGGCAAATTGGATAAATGAACCACTTGGTAAAACAATAGAAAGATTTAAAAACTTTATTTCTGTTGGTATTGAAGGAGTTGTAATACCAGAAAATATATCTAAACCCTTGAGGGAATATAAGGTTTCAAAGGATGATTTGGTACTACTATCTAATGATCTCAATGGTTCCGACAAATGGCTACAAAATAAAGTTACTTCTCTTCATATTGTTCAAGCAGCAAAAAAACTAGGAAAACCTATTATAGAAATTGTAAATAGCTTACAGAGATTTATCCCTCTAGGCTTAGATGTTTCTCAGCTATCTCCAGAGGTTTTTAGTAACTATATTGCTGATCAGTCAGATATGATTATATTCTCAAATAATTTAGATGGTGAGGCTCCTTGGTTTAAAGAAAATATTCCTAATTGGCAGATAGTCCGAGCCTCAGTTACTCTTAATGAAACCTTAGCAACAACTCTTAAACGACTACAACGATTTATTCCATTAGGGGTAGAAATACCAGAAACTAATCCAGATTTGCTCGGTGATTTTATTGCTAACCAAGATGATCTTATTGCTCTATCGCAAGACCTCGATCAAAGGGAACCTTGGTTAGAAAATGAAGTTAGCCTAAATCATATTCTACGAGTTTCTATGTGGCTAAAGCAACCAGTAGCTGAAATATTGACAAGATTGCAAAAACTTGCACCACTAGGATTCAAAATACCCATAATCGACATAGAATTACTAAATGATTTAATAGTAACTCAAGCAGATTTAATTGTTCTCTCTCAAGACTTAGATGGATTAGAACCTTGGATTAAAGATGAAGTTAGTGATTTTCATATTACTTGTGCTTCTCAAAGATTAAATGAGCCTGTAAAGGTAACTCTTGAAAGACTCCATCGTTTTGCAGCAATACTCAACTTGAAATTACCTGAATAAGATCTTGAAATATAAATTTCGATTATAGATTTTAAGACTGATATAAGGCTTAGGCATCTTTTTTCCATTGTCGATTTTTTCACAATTATACCATCGTCTTAAGAATAGCGCGTAGCGCTATGCCTATTCCCTATTGCCTTTCTTAACGGTCAAAAAAAAGTTGGGGGTTAACCCAACTTAAGTTCGACTTAAAAGGAAAAACAGCGTTCAAGCCGCAATATTGACATCCTTAAGGGGTGTCCATTGTACAACCCGCGCTCCGCCCATTTCCACCACCAATTTGACACGAGGTTCTTGTTGGGGTAACTGAGTCAAAAACGCGATTTCTTGACTCGACAAAATATGACCTTCAATAATCCATAGCACTAAACCTTTCGATTTAGGTGGAAGTTGATCTAACTGTGTATTTAAAATGGGGGGAACATAATAAATATTGCCAACAGCCGCTTTATTCCCACTGCTTTTTTTGCCTAAGTGGGGAGGACGAACCCCATGAACCCCCGTTAAATAAGCCGATAAATCTCCTAAACCCCGTGCCGATAGGTTATAGGTTGTATATCCATTCGCCCGTAACCGACGACGGTATCGTCCTTCAAATCCCCCTTCCAGGGGAACATACATTCCTAAAGCTCCGTATGTTTCCAAATCCCGAAGGAGCTTGCTTCCGGTTGTGATCAGTGCCATAACTAGGTAATTAACCTCTTTAGTAAAATCTTGCTTATCTTCGCTTGAAATATTATAGATTTTTGGCACTCCCCACGCATAGAAAGGGTTTTTTAGGTTGGGAAATCACCAAACGCCTCTAAAGTTCAATTACAAATCTTATCGGACTTGGGATTGACTCTTGACAGTTTGTTAAAATTACCCTACAATCAAAAATTGTCGCTAATCGGGCAAATGCTGTTGACTTCCAAAAGACTGAATTTCCCGGCGGTGAGAACATCGCGTTAACGTTGTTCGCCCCAATGGGGTCAGTGATTGGGCAGAAATCAGCAAAGCCGAATCCGCAAGGAAACAGCAGCCTACTGACGTTAAATCCTAAACAAATTCGGCGTGAGCCAAGTGATCTGCATAAGGTTTAACAACCTGTCAGGAAAGGATACTGAGTAGCTTGCTGCTCAAGTCCCAGCGACATAAGAGCAGTATCGAGGGTAATCCTCGATCCACAAACAGCTTAGAACTTGTTGATAGCCGGAAAGCGTTCTAAACTCCCCAGGGTTGATCCTGCTTCAATGGTAGGAGACTGTTTTGGTGTGTTTAAACATCCACAAGTCATCTTTAATCAATTTCTTGTGTGTTTTCAGCAAGGGGATTCTTCCTCACGGTCGATCCAAACTTTATTGTAATGCGTAGAAAAGAGAGGCTAGTTTAAGTGTCTGTAGGTATCCTCGGCACAAAAGTCGGCATGACCCAAGTGTTTGAAGTCGAAAGCGGGAAAGCGATTCCCGTCACCGTCATTCAAGCAGGGCCTTGCATTGTTACCCAGATTAAAACCAAACAAACTGATGGCTACACCGCCATCCAATTAGGATACGGTGAAGTTCCCGATAAAAAACGCAAGCTAAATACAAAAAAATCTCCCGACAAAGAGGTCAATAAGTATCTCAGCAATGCGGAACAGGGGCATTTAGCCAAATCTGGAGGCACTCCTATGCGCCACCTTAAAGAGTACCGCGTCAATGAAGCCGGAAACTTTGAATTAGGCCAACAACTCAAAGCTGATATGTTCACCCCAGGACAACTGGTGGATGTAAGTGGAACCAGCATGGGTCGTGGCTTCTCCGGTTATCAAAAACGCCATAACTTTAAACGTGGCCCTATGGCTCATGGTTCAAAAAACCATCGTCAGCCCGGTTCTATCGGCCCTGGAACCACCCCAGGCCGGGTTTATCCTGGAAAACGTATGGCTGGACACTATGGAGCCAGTCAAGTCACCACTCGCAAATTAATCGTTGTGCGTGTCGATCCTGAACGTAACCTGCTGTTAGTGAAAGGGGCTGTTCCTGGCAAACCCGGCGGTTTGTTGAGTATCGCACCCGCTAACATAGTCGGTGGCAAGTAGAGGAGGAAACAACCATGGTTGATTGTGTAGTCCGAAATTGGCAGGGTGAAAGCGTAGGACAAGCGACCCTTGACCTAAAAGTAGCATCCGAAGAAAATGCCAGTCACATTGTCCATAGAGCCTTAGTTCGGCAAATGGCGAATGCTCGTCAAGGCACAGCCTGCACCAAAACCCGTGCCGAAGTCCGGGGGGGTGGTCGGAAACCTTGGCGTCAAAAAGGCACAGGTCGCGCTAGGGCGGGTTCAATTCGTTCTCCTTTGTGGCGAGGCGGTGGGGTGATCTTTGGGCCCAAACCCAGAGACTATTCCCAAAAAATGAACCGCAAAGAAAGACAGTTAGCCCTGCGAACTGCTTTTCAAAGCCGATTTGAAGATCTAATTGTGGTTGAAGACTTTGCGGATCAGTTTTCTCGACCCAAAACCAAAGACTTAGTATCGGCAATGACCCGTTGGGGAATTGAACCCGAATCTAAAGTTTTATTGGTGTTAGCCGAGAAACAACCCAATATTTATTTATCGGGTCGCAACATTCCCAAACTGAGAATGTGCTTGGCTGATAGCCTCAACGTTTATGACGTTCTGGCTGCTGACAAAATTGTAACAACGGCTGCGGCCCTAGCCAAAATTCAGGAGGTTTACGGTGATGGAGTATAATCCCGGCGATCTGATTGATTTGGTGAAGCGTCCGATTGTGACTGAAAAAGCCACGATGTTAATGGAACTGAATCAGTTTACGTTTGATGTTGATCGCAAGGCGACTAAGCCGATGATCAAACAAGCGATTGAACTGTTATTTCCGGTTAAAGTCAAGGCTGTTAATACCCATATTCCGCCGCGCAAACGTCGCCGGGTCGGTAAATTTATTGGGTACAAACCGGGCTACAAACGGGCAATCATTACCCTGGTAGATGGAGACCCACTGCGGAAAGTTCTGTTCCCAGATGTGTAGAGAGGTTGTTGTCTGTTGTCTGTTGTAGGGGCGGGTTCATCAGGATTTTGGTGCTTTACACATAGATCTCACTAAACCCGCCCGTACCCGTCTGTCAACAGTCAACCAATGTGTTTAGAATCTAAGGATCAAATATGGGAATTCGTTCATACCGACCCTATACTCCCGCTACTCGCCAACATACCGTTTCCGATTTTGCAGAGATTACTCGTTCTGAACCGGAATCTTCCTTAACGGTTTCCAAACACCGGGATAAAGGACGGAATAACCGAGGCGTAATTACCTGTCGTCATCGGGGTGGCGGACACAAGAAACTGTATCGAATTGTTGATTTTCGTCGGGATAAGCACAATATCCCCGCCAAAGTCGCTGAGATTGAATACGATCCCAACCGTAATGCTCGGATTGCCCTGGTGTATTATACCGATGGGGAAAAGCGTTATATCCTGCACCCGGTAGGGCTCAAAGTCGGAACCATGATTGTTTCTGGCCCTGACTCCCCCATCGAAGTTGGTAATGCCCTGCCCTTATCGAAAATTCCGTTAGGGACAGAAATACATAACGTCGAATTAGTCCCCGGTAAAGGTGGACAAATCGTGCGGGCGGCGGGAACAACGGCTCAAGTCATGGCTAAAGAAGGGAACTATGTCACCCTGAAACTGCCTTCTGGGGAACAACGGAAGATTCCTGCTCAATGCTACGCCACCATTGGACAAGTCGGGAATATTGATGCTCGAAACATCAGCATCGGCAAAGCCGGTCGTAAGCGTTGGAAAGGTCGTCGTCCTGAAGTTCGCGGTAGCGTCATGAACCCGGTGGATCACCCTCATGGTGGTGGGGAAGGACGGGCACCGATTGGTCGTTCTGGCCCGGTTACGCCTTGGGGTAAACCCGCATTGGGTGCGAAGACCCGCAACAAGAAAAAACGCAGTACCGCTTTAATTGTTCGTCGTCGTCGGAAATCCTCGAAACGGGGTAAAGGTGGACGGCAAACTTAATCTTGTTGTCTGTTGTCTGTTGTCTGTTGTCGCTCAACGGTCAACGGTCAACTGTTAACTATCAACTGTCAACGAATTAATTATGTCTCGTTCACTCAAAAAAGGCCCATTTGTAGCTGATCATCTCCTCAGCAAAGTTGAAAAATTAAATGCGAAGGGAGAGAAACAAGTGATCAAAACGTGGTCAAGGGCATCCACGATCATCCCCCTGATGGTGGGTCATACGATCGCCGTCCATAACGGCAGACAGCACGTTCCTGTGTTCGTTACTGAACAAATGGTTGGTCATAAATTAGGAGAATTTGCTCCCACTCGTACCTTCCGAGGTCACGCTAAAAGTGATAAAAAAGCCCGCCGTTAGGATAGTTGCATACTAACAATTCCATTGAATGCCTACTAGGAATTAAAATGAACTATGGCTATAGATACTAGCGCCGAAGTAAAAGCGATCGCCCGTTACATTCGGATGTCACCCTTCAAGGTAAGACGAGTTTTGGATCAAATTCGGGGACGATCCTACCGAGAAGCTTTGATTATTCTGGAATTCATGCCCTATCGGGCTTGTGAGCCAATTCTCAAGGTTTTACGCTCTGCGGTTGCTAACGCAGAACACAATTCTGGCTTAGATCCAAAGAATTTAATCATTTCCCAGGCTTACGCCGATCAAGGGCCGTGCATTAAACGCTTTAGACCCCGCGCCCAAGGCCGTGCCTACCAAATTCGCAAGCCGACTTGCCATATTATTGTCGCTGTGGCCCCTCAAGCGGATAGCTAAGGCCACTCAGGACATCAGGGAATAGAAACGTCTAATTCTTTTCTCTTCGAGAATCGAAATTCATCAAAATACCTCATCCTTAATCTGCTATGGGACAAAAAATTCATCCTGTTGGGTTTCGACTGGGAATTACCCAAGAGCATAGATCCCGTTGGTTTGCTGATTCTAAACAGTATCCTGAACTGTTACAGGAAGACTATACGATTCGGGAGTTCATTCGTAAAGAACTACATAACGCTGGGATTTCTAAAGTCCGAATTGAACGCAAAGCGGATCAAATTGATTTAGAAGTCCAAACGGCTAGACCCGGTGTTGTGGTTGGTCGTGGGGGTACAGGGATTGAATCTCTGCGCCTTGGCCTCCAGAAAAAACTGGGTAATAATCGCCAAATTCGGATCAACGTTGTGGAAGTTGCACGGGTTGATGCCGATGCCACCTTAATTGCTGAATATATCGCCCAACAACTGGAAAAACGGGTTTCCTTCCGTCGGGTCGTGCGTCAGGCAATTACACGGGCGCAGAAGGCTGGAATTGAAGGCATCAAAATCCAGGTGAGTGGTCGGTTGAATGGGGCAGAAATTGCTCGGACTGAATGGACTCGCGAAGGCAGAGTTCCTCTGCATACCCTGCGGGCTGATATTGACTACGCCTACTGCACGGCGTTGACAGTTTACGGCATTCTGGGTGTTAAAGTTTGGGTCTTTAAGGGAGAAATTATTCCTGGACAGGAAGAGGTCGCTGCCTCAACAACGGCTCAACCCCGTCGTAATCGGCAACCTCGTCGTCAAAAATATGACGACCGTTCTAACGAAGGATAAAGAAATTGTTGTCTGTTATTTATTTACTGATAACTGATAACTGATAACTGATAACTGATAACTGATTCGATCATGTTAAGTCCCAGAAGAACAAAGTTCCGCAAACAACAGCGTGGTCGCATGAGAGGTCTAGCGACTCGCGGTAATGATCTAAACTTCGGTGATTTTGCACTGCAAGCTTTAGAACCCTGTTGGATTACCTCTCGCCAAATTGAAGCGGCTCGTCGAGCGATGACTCGTTATATTCGTCGGGGTGGCAAAATTTGGATTCGGATTTTCCCAGACAAACCTGTGACAATGCGGGCGGCTGAAACCCGGATGGGTTCTGGGAAAGGGGCACCTGAATATTGGGTGGCTGTGGTCAAACCCGGTCGGGTGTTGTTTGAAATTGCTGGGGTTTCGGAAGAAATTGCCCGGGAAGCGATGCGGTTAGCGGCGTTTAAATTACCGATTAAAACCAAATTTATTGCCCGTTCCGTTGAGGAAGAAGCTCTGTAAATGTGTCGTTAACGGTTAACGGTTAACGGTTAACTGTCAATCCCAAAGGACTCAATTATGTCTTTTCCTAAAATTGAAGAAGCGAGACAGTTAAATGACGAAGAACTGTCCCAGCAAATCTTAGAAGTCAAAAAACAACTGGCTAACCTGCGTTTACTGAAAGCGACAGGGCGTTTAGAAAAACCCCATGAGTTTAAGCATACACGCCATCGTTTAGCTCAATTAAAAACAGTGGAACGGGAGCGCCAAATCAGTAATCAGTTATCAGTAATCAGTAATCAGTGAAGAGTGAAGAGTGAAGAGTGAAGGATTAATCGTTGATAGCTGATCGTTAATTGTTATCAACTTTTGAATCAAAACTAAAAACTAAAAACTAAAAACTGATAACTGATAACTGATAACTGATGATGCGG
The DNA here is from genome assembly GCA_903893625.1 of uncultured Oscillatoriales cyanobacterium. Lineage (GTDB taxonomy): Bacteria > Cyanobacteriota > Cyanobacteriia > Cyanobacteriales > Microcoleaceae > Planktothrix. The sequence goes on along the minus strand of CAITND010000189.1, from coordinate 1,218 downwards.
ATACTTGATAACTGATTTTGGAGAGATTTGCGCTATGGCAGTAAAAGAAAGAGTTGGCTTAGTCGTTAGTAACAAAATGGATAAAACAGTGGTTGTGACGGTCGAAAACCGTTCTCCCCATCCTAAATACGGCAAAATTGTCGTCAAAACTAAACGATATAAAGCCCACGACGAAAATAACCAATGTCAAGAAGGGGATAGAGTTCGGATTTCCGAGACTCGCCCTTTAAGTAAAACAAAACGCTGGAATGTGGTCGAAATCCTAAGCGGTAGTGGCAAAACTAATCTTTAGAGACGGGCATGGCTTCGCTCCTGTTACGTTTTTATAAAGAATAGTAATACTTGAGAGGGGGAAAAATAACACTATGATTCAAGTCCAAACGATTCTCAATGTTGCTGATAATAGCGGTGCACGAAAGTTAATGTGTATTCGCGTTTTAAAAGGCGGCAACTGTCGCTATGGCGGAATCGGCGATGTGATCATTGCGGTTGTCAAGGATGCTATTCCCAATATGGCGGTCAAAAAATCTGATGTGGTTCGGGCTGTAATTGTCCGTACTCGTCATAGTTTACGTCGGGATAGCGGTATGAGTATTCGATTTGATGACAATGCGGCTGTGATTATTAACGCAGATGGTAATCCCAGAGGCACTCGTGTATTTGGCCCTGTAGCGCGGGAACTACGGGATAAGAATTTCACGAAAATTGTTTCTCTTGCACCGGAGGTTCTTTAATGTCGAAAAAAACAACATCCGATAAGAAACCCGAACGTTATAAAATGCACGTTAAAAAAGGTGACACTGTGCAAGTGATTACCGGGAGTGATAAAGGGAAAGTCGGAGAAATCCTGCGAGTTCTGCCCAAAGCCAGTAAGGTCGTGGTCAAGGATGTTAACGTGAGAACTAAGCACGTTAAACCTCGCCAAGAAGGTGAATCCGGTAGAATTACGACCTTTGAAGCTCCGATTCATAGTTCTAACGTGATGCTGTATTCCACCAAAGAAAACGTAGCCAGTCGGGTGTCTTACACCTTTACTGAAGACGGACGCAAGGTGAGAATGCTGAAAAAAACGGGTGAAATTATTGATTAAAGAGGGAACAGGGAACAGGGAACAGGGAATTACCCATTACCCATTACCCATTACCCATTACCCATTACCCATTACCCATTACCCATTACCCATTACCCATTACCCATTACCCATTACCCATTACCCAT
>CAITND010000188.1 GCA_903893625.1 uncultured Oscillatoriales cyanobacterium | reverse complement strand
TTGCTTAATTTCAGAGTTTGTGTTAAACTCCTTGACTAAGACTGAATTCCTATGACGAGAAAAAATGTGTCAACTTGGCTTTCAAACTCTTAAGTTGTCCAGGTTCGGCGTGTCTTTTGTTTTTCGACACTCTTATCAATCTAGCAGTCTTTTTTGCTCCTGTCAACCCTTTTGGCAAAAAAATTTGGGATTGGCTCTACATATAGCTTTGGCGACTTCCTCTAGGTAGCAAGGGTTCACTATTATCCCTCTTTCATATCACTACAGGGAAAGTAAAAACGGTTCTTCAGTATCTAGTATGCTAAAGATTTAGTTAAAATGCCAATTAAGTAAACATCTTGATTGAAAATTGAAAGTTTTTAAAATTTCTGAATCCATAAGCCGAACGTTTAATCAGTTTCTGCTTGTTATTAATTCCCTGAACTACCCCACTGGTTGTTCTGTGATCAAAGTAGGCAATAATTTCATCTAGCCTGCGACAATAGCACCTATGGAAACCTCATCTTTTCACATTACCTTGCTGATGGTAATTACCGTCATTGCAGGGATTACGGCTCAAGTCTTGGCAGACTACCTGAAAGTTCCTGCCATCGTCTTTCTGTTATTCTTCGGAATTCTCGCCGGGAATGATGGCTTGGGTTTAGTGCAGCCGAACCTCTTGGGAAGCGGTTTAGAAGTGATTGTCTCCCTATCCGTCGCCTTAATTTTGTTTGAGGGAGGATTAAGTTTAGACCTGCGGGCGTTAGGTCAAGTTTCGGGCAGTATTCGCAATTTAGTGACCTTTGGAACTTTAATCACCCTGATGGGTGCAGGAATGGCCGCCCATTGGTTGGGGGAATTTCCTTGGCAAATTGCCTTTCTCTACGCTTCCTTAGTCGTTGTTACAGGCCCAACGGTAATCGGGCCATTGCTAAAACAGGTTTCCGTAGACCGTCAGGTATCCGCTTTATTGGAGGGGGAGGGGGTTCTAATTGACCCCGTTGGGGCAATTTTAGCGGTTTTAGTGCTGAACGTGGTTTTAAATGGCAATACTCACCCTGTAGAAATTATGGGACAATTGCTATTACGTTTGAGTATTGGCGCTGGAATTGGGGTGATTGGCGGTGGAATCTTGGGCTGGTTATTGAAAACTGCCCAATTTATGTCAGAAGAATTAAAGAATTTAGTCGTATTAGCCGCCCTTTGGGGATTATTTGATATTGCAGAATTACTGATGAGTGAATCGGGGTTAATGACAACGGTAGTTACGGGAATGATGGTGCGTTATGTGGGTATTCCCGATATGCGTCAATTACTCCGATTTAAAGGTCAATTAACGATGTTGGCGGTTTCGGTATTATTTATTTTATTAGCGGCGGATTTATCCTTAGATAGTATTGTCGCCTTGGGATGGGGAAGTGTATTAACGGTTTTAGCGTTAATGTGGGTGGTGCGTCCGATTAATATTTGGCTTTGTACCTTCAATAGTAATCTGAATTGGCGACAAAAATTATTTGCCTCTTGGGTCGCACCCAGAGGAATTGTTTCGGCTTCCGTTGCTTCTTTATTTGCGATTATACTTACCCAACGGGGAATTAATGGGGGAGATTCAATTAAGGCTTTAGTCTTTTTAACGATTATTATGACGGTGGTGATTCAAGGATTAACCGCCCGATGGATGGCGAAAACTCTAGGAATTACGTCTAGTTCGGTAACGGGAGCGGTGATTGTGGGTTCAAATCCTTTGAGTCGATTAATTGGCAAACTGTTCCAAGAACGGGATGAGTTAGTCGTGATGATTGATACGGATATCGAAGCCTGTGAGAAAGCTCGACAACAAGGTTTAAGAGTTTATCAAAGTAGTGCTTTAGATCCGAATGTATTAGAAGAAGCTGGATTAGAATCGATTGGAACGTTTCTGGCGATGACGAGTAATGGTGAGGTGAATGTCGTCTTAGCAGAACGTGCAGATGCAGAATTTAAACCGCCGCGTGTGTTGGCATTGTTTCCCCGTGAACCGCAAACGAAAACTACTGTTAATCGAGAGAAAGTCCAACAGGCTTTTATCCCCGATTTACCGTTAAAACAGTGGAATACCTATCTCGAAGACCGAGAAGTGAAATTAGGAGAAACGGTATTGCGTCAACCGGGGTTGGAATTTCAACTGGCACATCTACAAGCGTTAATTCGCTCTGGGGAATTAGTGCCTTTATTAATAGAACGAGACGGTAATCTGCAAGTCTTACCCGCCTCAGAATCTTGGCAAGCCGGAGATCAGATTATATATCTTCTCCATGACCCGAAACCGAAATTACTCAAGCGTTTATCGGGTTCGGAAAAATCTAATTTAACTTTAGAAAAGCATCCCGTTGTTGAAGAGGTTCCTCTGGAAGCGTCTTTAACCTATCAAAAATCTGCGGTGATGAGTTCGTGAGTTTAACCCTTGGGCGAAATTTCACAAAGTGTGCATTTTGTCAATACTCCATCGGCTCTTTTTGACTTTTCGTTACATACTTGTTGATTGGGGTGTAGGTTGTAGAAGAAAGTCTCTGGTTATTCCCTAAAGTTTTTCTAATCAATTCTTGAAAACAGTTTTGCTTTTTAAAAGATTGTCAGGGAATATTGATATTTGAGTAAGAGTTTTTCTCAAATAGTTGACGAAGTTATGGGGGTTATGGTACAGTTAAGGAAACACCTCTTATCCCAAATTATCAGATACATAACTTTCAGCTAACTTGACAAAATCAACCGTTTTAAGGTGAATATATCCACCCATAAACTTCTGTCCATCCTCAAACATAGATTTTTGATTATATCCTGGTAACAAAAAACTACTACGAACCTTTAATTTATTTAAGTGTTCAGGAAGTTTTTTAACTTCCTTTTGCATCAGATATTCATAAACAAACTGCTTTCTAACACTTCTATCTTTTATTTCTTCTATATTTTTTGAATCTGAAAAATAGCTCATTTCATGGTATTTTATATCAATAATATTAATATAATTTTCATCCATAGTTAAAAAAGATTTCAGGAATTCTTTTAACATATTGTTTATATCATCACATGATTTATTGAGCAATAATGAATCTTTAATAATATTCATCCGACGACCATAATTAATATTTTTAAATTTTTCCTGAATTGAAATAATTTCTTTTATCCTTTTATTTTCAAATAAATCCACAGATTGTAAATTATCCCAAGAGCCTAAATCATTACTTAGGTAAATATAAAATAAATGTCTAAAGTAATACATTTTATAGATTTCTTCAGCATCTATTTTCTTACTTTCGATACTCCAAAATGAAAAAAAACCTTGAGGTAAATGTTTGTCAATTATTAATCCTTTCTTTGAAAGATATTTTTCTTTATATAATGGGTGATTTTTTTCCATATTTATTAGAGAATAATAACCATCTAGTGAATAAAATGGATGCTGTTCTTTTCCTGTATCCTGGTGAGCATGAGCAATTTTTAATTCTTGATCTTCATTTAATTTTAATATAAATACGGTGCAATAACGCCGATCATTCCAATCTAGATTTGGATAAATTTCATAGCGTCTTTCTTCTATATTATTCAAAATGGATGAAAAAACTACTGCGTCAGGAACAAGCTGAGAACCATTGATTTTAAATATATCATCAGATAAACGGAATATTTTAAAAGAATTATTAAAAACATCAAGCGAATCATTAGAGATATAACGTCTATCTAAATGTAGCAGATAATTTAGATATCCTCTTTTTACTAAAGATTTTATTATATACGTTAAACACATCGACTCCCAAACCGTATGAAAGTTTTTAATCCCCCAAATTTCACCCTCATCTGTTTGACGAAGTTCGCCATACAGGAATAGCTCTATTGCATCATAAAATTGCCAATAGTCAATATCTTTAAAGCGAGTATTGTGATCAATTAACTCTAACGCATCTTTTAAGCTATCGATCACTTGACTATAATATTGTTCTTCAAATAAACCATAATTTCCCCCAATATAATGTTGTTTAAACTGTTCTGCTAGAGCTTTAATTTCTACGCCCACTTCTTGCTGAAGCTGCTGTTTTATCTCCCATAAAATATAACAGTACATTGCGACAATATCTGTTGACTGAAAGCGGACTTGTTGACGGGGTAAGTCCATTGAGTCAATATAAGCAGCACCATTCGGTAAAAAAACAGCACGATGTAAAAATTTGTGAATTTGGCTATGATCAAAGCGGTCTGACCTACCCAGTCGATAAACTAAACTTAAAATCTTGGGTTCATCATGGGCTTTCAATATCCCACTAATCATATCGAGTTTAGAATAAAAAATATTTTCATCTAACTCGTCATCTTCGCTAATATCTGCACCTTTATGGATTTTGACCATACCATCTCGGTCAGATGTAGTCATATCATTATTTTTTTCTAAATACCCTTTTTCTATACAAATGTTCTTAAATTGGTCAAAGACTTTATAAAGCAGAAAAAACAAATCCCGCTTTGTATTAAACGTAAAGCGTTGAAGTTCTTCCGATTTATTAGGAAATCCTTTTGGTAGACAAAAACGAATCTGGGAGTTACGCCGTTCTAGTCCAACAAAAGAATATTTTTCGTTAACAACCAATTCAAGATTATTAAAGTTAATCATTTTTATTTGCTCTATAGAGTTTATAAAAAACTAATATTTTCTCATTAACTTTTGGCAATATAGTATAAAAATTTTGCTGTATTTTCAATAAAATTATCATAAGTAATTAATTTAATATCTTCTTTGACAATTTCTGAAATAATTCTTTCTAAGGGTCTTTTATCTCTAGCAAAAACGCTGTCCCAAAGATAGAACATCAGTTTATCATTAACTTCTTCTAAATCAATTTTTCCATCACCATTAGGTTTGATAAACCAAAAGCCAATTTGTTTGTCTTCAATTCTTCTGATTAAATTAGAATTATTTATAATAATTTTATTAATTTTTTCTATAATTAAAACCCATTCTAATAATTTATCATCTCCTGCTTCATCTTCATCAAAATGTACAACTAATTGAACTGATGTATCATATTTTGATTCCAACATATATCGACTGCTTTCTATGGAAATATATTGCCAATCCCAACGCCTTTTAAATGCGCTATCAAGATAATAAATTGATTCATCGGAAGTATTGATGGTTGCTAGAATCGATAAATTGTTAGGAATACTAATTTTGTTTTGCTTAAGAATTTCTAAAACTCTTAAGCCATTACTGTTGTTTTTGCTCTTTAAATCAATTTCTAGTTCTTCACGAAATTTATCAAATTGAATGTTTTTTCCCTCCTCTTTAATCATAATGGAACCATCGGTTTGTACATCGGGTTTATATCCCATTGAATTTAATAGTCCTACTAACTCCATTTCTGAAAGATCAACTTCATAACTAGACCAATGATCGCTTTCTCGATCTAATAATTGAAAAACCGTTCCAAAAATAGCAGCAGCATTCCCTAGGTTGAGTTCATCAATCACTAATAAGTAATGTTCATTATTACCCTCTATTAACCCTCGGTAAGCCATCCCCAAGACTTTTAAAAAATGCCCAGGGTAAAATTTATACATTACGTTATGTCCCTGAGTCAGAGGTAACAGTTTACCCATGAAATCACCATAGGTATATTCAGGATGGAATACCGTTTTGACCGTATTTTTAAGGATTTTAGTATCTGAATCAAAGATTATGTTTAGCTGTTTTTCAGCAATTTCCCGAATTTTGTAGCTTTTCCCTGTCCCTGGACAGCCAAACAGAATTTTTTGAATGGGTTTAATATTGTCGGTCATACTGGGGAAATACTTGCTGGTGAAGGTTAATTTGATTAAGGGTAGATTCAGTTTATTATATCGCATGAGAGCGATCGCTACTTCTCCACATATCTATTAACGTGAGTTCGATGGAGTGCGATTAGTAGCCGTCGCTTTATCCGATAACAGCATCAGCTTATTCTTCATGTTTTTTCTCAGCCGAGTAATCAGTTCTAAATAATGCTAATAGTGCATAAGACATTAATTCAACAAACCGATTATAACTTACCAGCTTGGGCATTGCCTTTGACCAATATGGGTTCACTTGTAATTGATAAAAGTCTTTAAATGTTCTGTAGCGAGAGCCATGAAATCCGATGAGAATTGTCATGATTTCACTTCAAGTCATTCGTGTTTGTTGTTGTCTTTGCGTCTTATATCCCTAGATGAAGAAATGTGTAGTTATATTACTTTAGGCCAGATGCACGGCGACTGGCCCGTTGTTCCCAACGAAACAACCCCACCATCAGGGCCACCACGCCTACTTGTAGGGCCAAGTTCGGTAACGCCGATTCAACATTCCGTCCCGCCAGCAGTTGGGCTAAAAACACCACCGCACCGATAAAACCCGAAGCTCCAAAACCGACATAAATAAACTGTCGCAAACCCCGATAGGGAGCCATTGCTTCTGCTTTCAGACGTGCATATCCTTCTGGACTCATTTGGGAGTTTCGTTGAGCAGCATTTGACTTAGGAGTTGCCATATTGATTCAAAACAAGAACTAAAAGGTTTACATAAATAACGCTATCTTAATATTAACAAAAGCATCTGAAATAAGCCAATAATCACCCCTAAAATTCCGCCTAAATTAACAATCGCCTGTAATTCACTTTTAACAATACCATTAATTGCCGCTTCCAAGTCTTCAGGAGAAGTTTCCTTCACCCGATCAATAATCACCTGTTCAATATTCAAAATAGGAATTACTTGAGCCATAATTTTTTCTAAATCCTGTTCTAAATATCTTTCCAGAATTAACGCTAATTCTTGACTGACTAATTCTAATGATGTATTCATTATGGAAGAGTTTTGTAACCGTTTTAAGATCCAAGTCGAAATATGATCCCAATCTATTGATTGACTTAACCCTTGAAGTACATCAATCCCCTGTTCCTGAATATAGTTTCTCACGGCATCTTGCAGGGTTTTTCGCAACTGTTTAACCGTAGAAACAGGTAAATTTTGTAACGAGATATTCTGTAACCATTCTTGCAATCGTTCTCGGATTCCTAAAGATTTGATTAATTCTGCTAATCGACGATTAGTTTCCTCTTTTTCATCTAAACAAAATGTTCGCAGCCTGGTTAAACTATGGCGTAATCCTAATAAATTAGCAACGACCCAATAAGTGCCACTACTTTGTTCACGAAAGCCCTCATCAATAATTGAAATATTTCGATCCGTGAGGAAATCAATTAAAGCTTGTCGCAAGATTTCCGGCGGGAGTACAGCATCTAAAAGCCATTCTGATAACTGTTCTGCCTGTTTATTATTGAGTTGAAATTCCAATAAAACTTGATCAAAAATTTGGTTGATTTGAGGAGCCAGGAAATCATCTTTTCGGGCTAAAACTCGTAAAATTCTGGGTAAAGACTCTCCAATAAAATCTCGTAAAATTCCCGATAAAATCTTAGCTGTTTTTCGTTCTGTATCCGCTTTAACTTGATCTAAAGCTACTCTTAAAAGCCAACTAATAGCGGCTTGCATTCGTTCTGTTTCTAGCAAACGACGCGCTAATTTTTGTAACTCCTCTGGAGTTAATAACGACCCCATAATCGTATCCGCGATTCGTTTGGCTAAACGTTCTTGATTTTTGGGAATCAAACCCGGAGTAAACGGAACTTTTCGACCATAAATTTGTAGGGTTCGGTAAGGACGAAATAACATTTTAATCGCTAAATCATTAGTAAAATAACCAATAATTCCACCGACTATCGGAGGCGTGATTAAAACCCACTGTTCAGAAAAATTTACCATTCTTATCGCAGCAGACCATGAGTTATAGCAGGGAACAGGGAAAAGGCCCCCCAAACCCCCGTTCACGGGGGCTTAACAGAAAACAGAAAACAGCAAGATTTCAGCGTCTAGGTTTGCTGCATTAGCCTATTGTTCAATTAGCTTTAGTTATGACTAATACTCCCATCATACCGCTTGCAATCGGGTAATGTGTGGCTTGAGAAAATCCCGCTTGCTGGGCTAACATTACTTGTTCATTACCAATCGGAAATTTGTCTAAACTGGGGTTAATATAAGCATATTCTTCTTTAACACCGAATCGTTCGGCGGCGGGAACAACAATTTGATCCAGATACCACTGTTGAAAAGTCCGCAGTAGAGAACTAGGGGGACGATGAAAATCTAAAATCGCAGCCGTGGCTCCGGGTTTGAGGACTCGATGTAGTTCTTGCAGACTACTGGGAATATCCACTACATTTCGCAAACCATAACCCATTGTGGCACAGTCAAAGGTATTATCCTCGAAGGTTAAGGCTAATACATCCGATTCTACCCAAGTGATCGCAGCCGTTGAAATCGTAAACGGTCGGGGTCGATGTGCGGCAATCTCTAATTGACAATTGGAAAAATCCACCCCAAACACCCGCCCTTGTTCTCCGACCTGTTGCGCTAATAATAGAGCTAAGTCTCCACTCCCACAACATAAGTCCAGGGCTGTATCACCATGTTTAGCACCACTCCAACCCACGGCCATTTTTTTCCAAATCCGGTGCTGTCCCCAACTTAACCCGTCATTTAACTGATCGTAGACAGGGGCGATGCGATTAAAAATTTCTTGAATGCGGTTGTGTTCCTTGATCATGTTAAGTCGGGAGATTAATGCTTAAGACTGGTGAGCGCCAAGGCGATTTGTTGTACCACTAAATAAACTGTTGTCAAATCATCAGGACTCATCTGACAAGGCTGCTTCCACTGTACTGATAATAGAGCAATCTGGTGATTCCGATAGATAATCGGAGTATTAATATGGGCTTGAATTCCCGAACTTTGATAGTGAGAGAGATTAGCCAAAGCTGGATCAGTCGTAATATTAATGGATGCTTGTACGCTTCCCGTTGTCATCGCTTCTTGGACAATCGGATCACTTCCTAACCAGTTTTCGACAACACCCGTGCGACTATAATCGCCTTCTGTTGGAGTCAGGTGATTGTCCTGAATTTGTTGGAGAATGCAAACATCCGCTTGAAACTGTTCTCCCACCGCTTGAGCAATGGTAGCCAGCAAACTTTCAAGATTAGCGGCTACTTGCGCGGCTTCCATAACCGTTGCTAACAGTTGGGTTTGAGCCTGAGCGCGATTCAGTTCTGCGGTGCGTTGGTTCAGCAGTTCATAAGTTTCGGCGGCTCGTTCTACGACGGCTTTGAGTTCATTTGGGTCCCAAGGCTTGGTAATGTATTTGTAGACTTGGCCTGAATTAATGGCATCTACCAAGTCCTCAATATCGGTAAACCCTGTTAGGATAATTCGCACGGTATTGGGGAACTGAGGCACTGTTTTGCTGAGAAACTCCGTCCCTTTCATTTCTGGCATTCGTTGGTCGGAGATAATCACCGCCACTTCCCCCTCATCTCCCAAAATCTCTAGGGCGCGAACACCGCTTTCTGCCTTAAATACATTAAAATTCCGTCGAAATGTACGGTAGAGCAGATCTAAATTATCTGGCTCATCGTCAACTACCAACATCTTGGGCTTTTTGGGTCGCTGATGGTTCATGAGTTGGCGCTTAACACTTTCTAGTTGGGGAATTTCAACTTCCATCTATACCTCCGCGCGGTTGGTACTCCTGTAGTATCCACCGGAAAATTCTGTCAAACATGAATTGTAAACAGGAAACCCCGCTTCAGACGCTGGATCAGTCAAATTAGGGCAATCAGATGCTTCCACTTTTATTCTCTGGAATATGAATGTTGATCCTTAAGGCGAAAGTAATTGAGATAGGAGTAGAAATATTGACATCAATATTCAGTTTACCAGGTTTGTTGTCGAAAATCTCAGTGCAAATCCCCTGCTAAAAGTTTATAGCAGGGGAGGAGGTTCTGGTTAAGAACTGAGCCAAAGAAAGCCACCACTGACCAGCAGCATGATAATTAACGCGATCCACAGAAAGTAATTATCCTGGGTTTTAACCTGATCAAAGTTGACCCCAACGGTTAGAGAAGGGGACTTAGAAACAGACTGAGTTGATGTAACCCGATAGGTTTGAGAGCGCGAATCTTCCTTGTCATCCAGATGATTCAAATCAGGAATTTTAACAAATCCCTCTGGGTCAATATAGAGTTTGGGAGCTTCTAACACTTCGCGTAAACGACGAGCCTGTTGACGGGTTTCCAGAGTGGGATGACGAATTAACTGTTTGCACAGCGCGATCGCTTCCGGCTTTTGGCCAGAGGCTTCGTAGGCCGTAACTAACCAAATTTGTATTTCTCCACCCAGACGAGAATTCGGTTCTACAGCTTGACGAGCCCGTTCTAAATATTGAACAGACTCCCGATAACGGCCCTGTTCAAAAGCAAACTGACCCGCTTGGTATAAGCTGTCGATGGTGTCTAAGGGTTCTTCAGCCACAATTTTCCCTATTTAAAACTCATCATAATTGTTGCGAGGGGCACCTTCCTCATCCCGCTTAGAACCAAGTAACTCTAAGTCATCAACCGAAATCAAGGGCTTAGAACGCTGGACTCCAGTATTACGATCTTGCCAATGCTCAAATTTTAATGATCCTTTAACAGCAATCAAACCCCCTTTACGGACGTAGTTAGCAGCCACTTCTGCGGTTTTGTTCCACAGTTCTAGATCAAACCAGTCCGGTTCATCAGTTTTGCTGCTACGACGTCTGACAGCGAGTGTGAACTTACAGACGACTTTCCCCGATTCAAAATATTTTACCTCTGGATCTCTGCCAGCACGACCAACCAACGTAACAATATTTAGACTCATTATTTTGAATGAATAAATAATTAACGATTGCAAATGTTGTAGGTGTATGAACTACCCTGATGATATTGTATTCGATTTCAGGGTTTATGGTTAACGGTTGGCTGTTGTCAACAACATCAATCGGTGATCCGGTCTTTAAACCAACGAACTATGGCTACAGTCAAGGGAAGAATAGTGATTGCTAATTCAAGCTAGAATCCCATGGGACTAGACGCAAACACCAAAACGTAATAAAATTCACATCGGTTACTCGCTCTTAGGGACACTCCGAAAGGATTCAGTTAACTCGTTATCGAGAATTTGGGTCTAAAACCCCGTCTTTTTAAGACGGCTTTGGATTAAGATAGAGATGGTTGAAATCCCCAAGGTGGGCGGTTGTGAAGTGGCTTTTAGTCGGCACCCTCGAACCTGAAAACTCCTTGAGAGTAACAACAAGGGTAGCGAAAACCTTGTAAAACCGAGAAGCGAGAATCAACGCATTCTCATTACCAGAAAACACATAATTTGGTTTGAGCAATTAAGGTAGGGCGGGGCACGCCCGAACTCTAGGTCGTATCCTAGTAAGCTTTTGGAGATAGACCCTCTGGGGTTGCCGTAAGTCAGGCTCGTCAATTGGTGACTTTTCACGATTGAAAGGTTTGAGTATTGCTCGAAAGAGATCCGGTGCTTAAAGGTCAGTCGCTGAATTAAGAATCTCCGCGCGTTTACGCGCCTAGAGTGTCAAAGGGAAAGAACCGTCTTAATATCCTTCGTCTAACATTTGGGTTAATGGGGGAATATGTCAAACTTCTATCAGATTGGGTTAAAATTTTTCGCAGATTGGGGGCGTAAACAATAGTGGGTCTTTTTAGTCGTTTTTCCTTATCGCGGGACATGGGTATTGACCTGGGTACCGCTAACACACTGGTTTATGTATCGGGGAAAGGGATTGTACTACAAGAACCCTCGGTGGTCGCTATTGACCAACAGGAAAAGATACCGTTGGCCGTTGGAGAAGATGCCAAAAAAATGTTGGGTCGAACTCCAGAAAATGTGATTGTACTACGACCGTTACGGCATGGTGTGATTGCTGATTTTGATGTTGCCGAACAAATGCTCAAACATTTTATTCGGCGAGTCCATGAGGGGAAAACCCTGATTGCTCCTAGAATTGTGATTGGGATTCCCAGTGGGGTGACGGGAGTAGAACGACGGGCTGTGATTGAAGCGGCTTCTCAAGCAGGGGCGCGAGATGTCCGACTGATTGATGAACCTGTAGCTGCTGCCATTGGCGCAGGTTTACCCGTTGCGGAACCGACGGGTAATATGATTGTGGATATTGGGGGTGGGACTACAGAAGTTGCGGTTCTGAGTTTACAGGGAACGGTATTGAGTGAGTCGGTGCGGGTCGCAGGAGACGAACTCAACGACGCTATTATCATGTATATGAAAAAAGTTCATAACTTGGTGATTGGAGAACAAACGGCTGAGGATATCAAAATTAAGATGGGTTCAGCCTATCCCACCTATGCTGATGAAGATAATATTATGGAGGTGCGGGGCATTCATTTATTATCGGGTCTGCCTCGAACGGTGACGATTAAATCCCCAGAAGTGCGTGAAAGTATGGCAGAACCATTATCAATTATTATTGATGCTGTGAAACGGACTTTAGAACGTACTCCTCCAGAACTTGCTGCTGATATTATTGATCGGGGCATTATGCTGGCGGGTGGGGGAGCTTTACTCAAGGGAATCGATACCTTAATTAGCCATGAAACAGGGATTATTACCCATATTGCGGCTGATCCTTTATGCTGTGTGGTGTTGGGAACGGGTCGGGTATTAGAAAACTTCAAACAATTGGAACGGGTCTTTAGTGGAAGTTCGCGTAATCTATAGGTGATGTTCTTGAGCACCAGTAGGGGGATGGAAAACTGTTACCATCCTCATCTTTTTTTACTGTTTAATTGTAATGGGTATGGAAACACGGAGTTGGTGGAATCGGAGCCGGAATCAAGTTATTTTACTGGGTTTGGCAATTTTAGCCGCTTGGTTAGTGCGACAAACTCAAGGGGCTGCTTTGTATGAAATGTACTATTGGTTAACTCGTCCTTTTCATTTAACCACAGCAACGGTTAGGTCACAAGATAAAATTGTTCGACAAATTGATCCTCGAATTAATCAGTTAGAAGCTCAAAATCAAGAACTTCAAAATCAAAATCAAAAGTTTCAAGAACTTTTAAATTATGTCAATTCTAAAAAACAGGATAAAGGCATTGTTGCTCCTGTAATTGGTCGCAGTGCAGATTCCTGGTGGAAACAAATTATTATCGGTCGCGGGAGTCAGGGGGGAATTCAAAATCAGGATTTAGTTGTTGCGCCTGGGGGATTAATTGGACGAGTGATTAATGTCACTCCTAACACCAGTAAAGTCATGCTTTTGAGTGACCCGATGAGTCGAATTGGGATCACGGTTAGTCGCAGTCGAAATATGGGATTTCTTAAGGGAAAAGCCATTGAACAAGGAGTTATGGAGTTTTTTGAAAGTGATCCGAATGTCAAAGTGGGGGATGTCGTCGTCACCTCTGCTTATAGTCAGATTGTACCGCCCGGTATCCCGATTGGAAAAGTGGTTTCTGTGGATATGAATAAAGCTCCGGCTCCTGAAGCTATTCTGGAATTTTTTGCTCCTATTTCTTCTTTAGAATGGGTGGTTGTTTACCGCAATCAAAAATTAAATTTTGAATCGAATAAAACCGCTAATCCCTCTATAGAATTACCGAAAAATTAAAAATACTATTTCCGGTTTAACTCTAATATTGAGGTTTTCTTAATCGCGGTTAAGAATTGAACATAAATTTTAATGTTTAAAGGTGATAATTTCCTAATTTTTTCATGATTCTTAAACCCTATCAACTATTAAATTGGACTGTAACCGTTGTTTCCCTAATGATTTGTATCTGGTTATCCTTAGTCCGTATCCCCGGCTTAGAATTGTTTGGAATTATCCCTAACTGGGTGTTAATTTGGTTGGTGGCTTGGAGCTTGAAACGAACATTGCTAGAAGCTATCGTCGGGGGTTTATCCTGTGGGTTGATTTTAGATGGATTAACCAGAGCCCAACCTTCCCATATTATTCCGTTTATTGCGGTTGGGATTTTAACCGTCATTATCTACAAACGAATTATCAAAAAAATTCAAGAGGATTTTATTTCAGTGGCTTTGATTGTTTTTGGCATGGCTATTATGCTGGAAACGATTCGAGGTTTACAATTAAGTATCTCTGGATATTCAGATTTAGAGAATCTTTGGTTACATCAACAACGGGTGGCACTTTCAACGGCAATTCTCAGCAGTTTGTGGGCTCCTGTCATCTATTTGCCGCTTAGTCGCTGGTGGGCATTGATGGAACCCTCAAATAAACTAAAATCTTAGGGGCGGGTAGAAACCTGGTTTCTGTACAAATCTTCCGTTGTTTAATCAAGATGATTGAAGAAACCTGGTTTCTGTACAAATCTTCCGTTGTTTAATTATCTTGATTAAAGAAACCGGGTTTGGTGGTTAATCAGGGAAGATCTCACAGAACCCGCCTCTACACGCACTCAGGAAAATTTTATGCTTAAACATAGCGACTTCGACCAAACAGATACAGCAATTCGCGCTAAAATTCTTAGTGAAGCCCTCCCCTATATTCAAAAGTTTTCTAATCGTACTATTGTGGTGAAATATGGGGGGGCTGCGATGAAGGATAGTAGCCTCAAAGATAAGGTGATGCAAGATATTGTGTTACTATCTTTTGTCGGAATTCGAGTGGTGGTCGTTCATGGCGGTGGCCCAGAAATTAACAGTTGGTTGGCAAAACTGGGAATTGAACCTCAATTTAAAAATGGGTTACGAGTCACGGATGCCGCTACGATGGATGTGGTGGAAATGGTGTTAGTGGGTCGGGTGAATAAAGAAATTGTCTCCCTAATTAACCAAGCGGGAGGAGAAGCCGTTGGGTTATGTGGGAAGGATGCTAATTTAATTAAAGCTCGTCCTCAAGGTCAAGCGGATATTGGCTTTGTTGGCGAAGTTAGCAGTGTGAATACTAAACTGTTAGAGTCTTTGGTGAGTAGTGGTTATATTCCTGTTGTTTCTAGTGTGGCAACGGATGAAAATGGACAAGCCTATAATATGAATGCCGATACTGTTGCGGGGGAAATTGCGGCGGCATTAGGGGCTGAAAAGTTAATTCTATTAACAGATACGGCGGGAATTTTGGAGGATTATCATAATCCTGATACCTTAATTGCCCAAGTTAATATTCAGGAAGCCCGACAGTTAATTGACAAAGGAATTGTTTCCGGTGGCATGATTCCTAAAGTCACTTGTTGTGTGAGAAGTTTAGCCCAAGGGGTGCGGGCGGCTCATATTTTAGATGGTCGTGTTCCCCATGCGTTAATACAAGAAGTGTTCACAGATTCAGGGATAGGAACTATGATTGTTGCCTCGGAATTTATGCTGTAAATATCAGGACAATCCTGTATAGGGCGGGTTTTGTAATATCTTACCTAATTAACTAACCCATTGATGAACCCGCCCCTATAGAAATGAAATTAACGAGATTTCACTAACTTTTGATCGCTAATTTCTAATTGTTGTTCTTGCTGATCAAACCAATCTAAAATTCGATTCCATGCCCACCATCGATCAGGATCATTAAATTGATTTTGACAGATTTTACTACTAATATAACCGACATGACCTCCATAGTTTGTGGCAACTAAATTAATCGCAGGATTTTGATGACTAGCTGCCTTTAAATCAGGAATAATCGTTGGATCAAATAGAGGATCATCTTCTGCATATAAAATTAATGTGGGCTTGCTGAGTTGAGGAATTAACTGTAACCCACTACTGGCTTGATAATATTCTTCAACGCTGTTAAAGCCTAAGCGTTCAATCACTAATTCATGGTCAAATCCCCAAATAGAATTCGCCCGTTTAATTGCTTCTGGATCAATATCATTCGGGTGATGTTGATAAAGATTTCTGGCTAATTTTTTTAATTCTTTAGTAATTGCCCGTTCTAAATATTTACCCCAAGAATGTTGGATTAAATAAGATAAAGAACGAATCGAATCTAAACTGGGGCAAATCACTGCACCTCCAGCAATATCTGAATCTTGTAAGTCTAAATCTGCTCCCCATTGATTGACAGTTTGGGCAGTTTTAATCCCCCATAAGGCTAATTGTCCGCCTAAAGAATAACCTGTAAACCAAAAGGGAGTCGGACAACCTATCTGTTTAGATTGAGCCGCAATTCTAACAAAATCTTCCCCTTCATATAAGCCATCGGAGGTTAATGTGGGGGATAATTCGGCAGTTTTTCCATGGGCTCTCCAATCAAATAAAACGATGGCATAACCCGCAGCAAAAGCTTTTCTTCCCCAGAGTCTTAAAAACCATTGATTATCTAAAGTTCCGGTAATTCCATAGGTTGAAACAATCGTTCCTCTAGGGTTTTTTGGAATGGCAACGATCCCATAAATTGGAATTCCTCCAGCACCTAAAAAGACTGTTTCTTGATAAGGAGGCTCAGGTAAATTGATGTTTTTTTCCCAAGTTTTGCTGGCTCTTAATGCTGCATAAACCGTCATTAAAAAGCCATTTTTTAAGGTAAAGGGAGGCTGATAAATCTGATGAGTCATTGAAGTTTTACAATAGGTTGGTTCGTTCATTGAAAATAGAGTCACAAATTTCAAGACTGTTTACTTCTGAAAACACCCTACGAGGAACGATTAGCGGTGTTGACTAATCGCCGATTCAATCTCCTCTTGAGTTAAGGAATTAACAATACTTAAACTAAAAGGAGTGGTTTCATTTCCTTGAATAAAACCCGCATTCAAATAGGGCAAATATTCGGTTTGATTGCGAATATAACTATTAAAAAACACCAGACTGATCGCTTTCAACACGGGAAAAGCTAATTCAGGATCAGGGCCAATCAGTTGAGGGGGAACCGGAAGCACGGATTCTTCTCCGGTTTCTAAGAAGGAAAAATGGGTTCCTCGATCTAATAATATCAAGTATTTATTGGCACTGGTTAACCAAGAAAAAGGATTAATTTGTTCAGGAACTGCGGGGGCTATATAATCATCACTTCCGCCAATTATTAACACCGGAATTTTGATTTGACTCATCCCTTCTTGACCAAAAACAACACTGGTAATGGGATTAATTGCAATAATCGCTTTGACTCGTTCATCTTGAAGATTATAACCTTTATTCGCAATAGAACTGGCTTGACATTGCAGTAATATCGAAATATTTAACGTCAGTTGTCGGTTGGCTGATTGTTCACACTCCTGATTAATTTTCGTGGTATTAAATCCTGCTCCCCCTAACGCTAAAGCCGTATAACCGCCATAAGATTGACCTAAAACACCGACATTATCTAATAGTAATGGGCTGGGAAATGCAGAATTTTTGGCTTTTTCCTCTAAAAGATTGAGTACCGAAGTAATATCTAACGGACGATTAATAAAGACTTCTGGGCCCGGAGGGGGAGCATTCCCTTCTAAGAAATTGGCTAACCCAGTAGCACTGGTTTCTAAATGTTCAGGAACCGCTACAAAATACCCGTGAGAGGCTAAATGTTCTGCTAAATATTTAAAGGTTGTTCGGTCGGAACCTAAACCATGAGAAATCACAATTACCGGGGTAGGAGTAGAAACTTGGGGGATATAAACATCAACGGGAGAAGATGTATTTCGTTGAGGATGTTCATAAGTAAATGTTTCTTTTTTCCATTGAATTGTACCCGGAGCTTTCAACTGAGTCGGTCGGTTATTAATAGCAGGATTATCGGTTTGTGTTTTCGCCTGTTGGTTAATCCAATTGATCACAGATTTATCTTCATAAATAACTTGAGATAAATCTCGAATGGTTTCCATAGCAAAGTTGATATCAATTTCTAGGGTTTGACCCGGAAATTTTTGTAAAATGCCGAGTAAAGTCAAACCTCCTGGAAGATTAGAAGCTTGATTAATGGCAGTTTTTAACGCATCTACACCATTTTGATCATTATCTGTTTGGATGAAATTCCCAAAGCGAGTTAAAATTGTCATCCCCATTGGAGTATTATTAAATTGTTCAATACTCCAAGGGCTGGCTGTCATCGGAGTTAATAAAAGTTGACGTAGTTTTTCTGCATCTTCAACCTTCAGAACTTTTCCATAAATTGATAAAATTGGAGAAACATCTCCGGTTTTTGCAAAGGTTTCTAGGTCTTCAACAGCAATAAAGGCGGTAGTAATATTATACCGAATTGCAATGGTTTCGGCTGCGATCGCTGAAGTAGTTGTGGCGATTAAAACCGATGTTATTCCCAAGCAGAATTGAAACAGGGGATTTGAGATATAACGAATCATTTTATTTTGTTTATGAGGTTGATAATTAACCCAATTTTTTAATTTTTTTAACATTGAATAGCTGGATAGTATTTATTAACTTATATTACCCTTAAAATCGAAGTTTTGTCAATTGTTTTGAATAATTTTATTTTTGCTCAGAGGTTACACCATTGATCGCATTAGTTAATTGGTTGGGAGTCAGAGATTGAATTAAGCTGAGGGGAAAAGCCGGATCGCTAATACTTTGAGCATAAGCCGCATTAAGATATGGCTTGTATTGAGGATCTTGAGTTAGATAGGTTTTAAAAAAGGCTGTACTAAATGCTTTAATATAATGTCGAGTAATTTCTGATGCTGGGCTAACAAATTTAGGAATTCCTGATATTTCAGAAGTGTTTTCTTCAGTAATATCATAAAAATGATTAGCGTGATTTTGGAGAAGTAAATATTTATGAGAAGTTGTTAACCAAGTAAAAGATTTTAACTGTTCTAATATAGCCGGAGCTAAAAAATCTGCTGTACTTGCTGAAATGAAAACAGGAACTTGAATTCGACTTAAACCTGATTTTCCTAGAATACTACTATTGACAGGATTTAATATAAAAATAGCTTTGACTCTAGGGTATTGTAGGCGATAATTTTCTGGGGGAAGTTCTAATGCTCGACACTGAAGAAAGATGGAGGGATTTAAGGGGATATCTCGTTGCTGACAGTCGGTTTTAAGTTGAGTAAAATCTAGGGTAGCTCCCGCTAAAGTCAAAGCCGTATATCCCCCTAAAGAATGACCTAATACGCCAACATTTTTTAGATCTAATTGATGGTTAAATTCACTGATATTAAGTTGTTCAAGTTGATTGAGAAGTTCGGTAATATCTCTGGGTCGATCAAGAAATTGTTCGGGTTCAAATAAATCCTTGGCTTCTCCTTGAAGTAAGGATTGCAATTGTTGATAATCACTTCCTGGATGTTGAGGAACTGCAACAGCAAAACCGAAAGAAGTGAGATGTTGAGCTAAACTTTCAAAGCGGGAGCGATCAGAAATTAATCCATGAGAAATAACAATAACAGGATAGGATAATATATCCGAAGTTTTAGGAGAATTCGTTTGAGGTTCTGGTAAATAAAGATCAACATCAAACTGGCGATTGTTTTGATGATTATTGACGATTATTGTTTTTTTATTAATCTTGAATGTTCCGGCTTGTCGTAAATCGGGCAGTTTACTAAAATCAGTAAAATCGGCTTTTTCTGCTTCTATTTTGGATAAGGCTTCTAAAGATTGTGTTACCCCATAGGTTTGTCGAATAAAGGCAAAAACTTTCGTTAAAATTTCTAAGGTTTTTTCCACATTTAAGCGAATTTCTGGACTCGGAAACTGACGTATAACCTCTAAAACAGTAAAACCATTGGGTGCATTAGAAACCTCAACTAGAGCAGTACGAATCCCATCGGCTCCATTTTCCCCAGACTGAGTTTGAATGATATTTCCGAGAGGGGTTAAAAATGCCACAATTAAGGGGGAATTGAAAAATTGTTCAGTAGAAATGTCTTGATGGGTATAATGAATTTGTAAGAGTTGTCGTAAACTTTGTTGTTGCTCAGGACTCAATAATTTTAGATAGGTGGCTAAGGAATCTTTCGGGTTAATTGTGCCTTGATTTGCATAATTTTCTAAGGAATCAAGGGATATAGAAATATTGGTTTTTCCCAAGGGTAAAATAATAGATTCTGCTGCAACTCCGGGGAGGTTAGCGAAGAGGATAGACGCTATTGTTAATGCAAAAGAGGGCAACCATCGCATCGTTTTATTTTTATTTAGGACAATGAAAGATCTAAAATTCGAGAATAACATTTTAATGATTGTGTGAATGGGATTGAGTTTTAACTTGTTTTACCGCTTGAAAAAATTGGTCTAAGGAGAGAGAACGCACTAAACTCAGGGGATAGGCTTCTTCACTAATTGTTTTAGCATAGATGGCTTGTAAGTAGGGCTGATAGGTGGGATCTTGATCAATATAAACCTCAAAAAAAGCCAGACTAAAGGCACGAATATAGTCATTTACAGGTTCAGGAACCGGGGCTACAATTTCTTTTAAAGAGGCACTAACGCTTTGATTCATGGCGGTTAAATTGAGATAAATATGGTGATCTCCTTCTGCTAAAAGAAAATATTTATCCGGTGTTGTTAACCAAGTATAGGATCGAACTTGTTCCCACGCAACAGGAGCAACGTTATCTTTGCCACTGGTTTTCCAGAATACAGGAATCTGAATTTGGCTTAAACTCTGTTGTCCAAAAATGCTATTATTAACGGGATTCATGATAAAAATTGCTTGAACCCGTTCATCTCTAAACTGATATTTTTCCTGGGGTAATTCTAAGGCTCGACATTGAAAGATTTGAGCTAAATTAACGGAATTAAACGCCGAGGTACATTCTTTTTTTAAGTTATTGAAATCAAGTTCTGCACCGCCGACGGCTAAGGCAGTATAAGCTCCAAAAGAATGCCCTGCTACTCCCACTTTTTCAAGGTTCAATTGACTATTAAATTCCGTTGTATTGAGGCGTTCTAATTCATCAAGTAAAAATTGAATATCTAGGGGTCGGTCAATAAATTCACTGACTTGAAACCCATCAGACGCTTGACCCGATAACCAAGCTTGCAGTTGATTGGTATCACTTCCTGGATGTTGAGGGAGGGCAACAAAAAATCCATGGGAGGCTAAATGTTGACCTAAATAGCCAAAACTTGTTCGATTAGCAGCTAATCCATGAGAAATTATAATTACAGGAATAGCGTTTGACTTTCCTCGTTTTACGGTATTCAGTGGAGTGGGAATATAAATATCTACGAGCAATTTTCGGTCACGTTTGGGGTCAATTAAAGTCAAGGTTTTTTGGGTGACATCAAAGTCTCCAGTTTGCCTTAAATCCGGTTTTTTACTAAAATCAATCGAGGGAGATAAGGTTGATTCTTCTAAGGATAATTTCACAATTTCTGTAATCACAGAATTTGTTTGTTGAACTTGGGTATTAACTTGTTCTCGCAGTTGAAATATTTTTTCTGTATTCAGTTGTATTTCGGGGCTAGGAAATTGACGTAAAATATTCAGTAAGGTAATTCCTTCTGCATCTTTATTAGCTCTGATTAAAGCAATTTTAATCGCTTGAGAACCATTCTCAATCGTTGATAAATTTTGCGGGTCTGGTTCCGATTCAATAATATCTCCGAGTTTGTTTAGAAATAACGCACCCGTGGGAGAGTTTAAAAATTGGGAAACCATCACAGAGTCTATTTGATGTTTGTCAAGCAACACATTTTTAAACTGCTGTTGATCTTCAGAATTTAATAAGAGTAAAAAACTTTTTAATTCCGGCTCAATGGTTCCTGATTTGGCGTAGGTTTCTAAGGCTTTTACCGATACGGAAATTTTGGCTTGTCCAAAGGCTAAAGACACCTTCTCAGCGGCTTGAACTGGAAAGGAAGTCATAGCTAGGGCGAAAACCCCTCCGAGTAGGGATACAATTCTACGTTGATTGAATAGAAGATTTGATGTTAAGTTAAATTGGGGTATCGTCGGAAATAAGCGTTGATTCATAGTGGGATCAATTTTCTCTGAATACTGGTTCAAGTCTTCTAAAAAACTTTGTTGTAAAATGCACCCCAATGATTTAATAACAATAGATATGATTCAATTTTAGTGGTTTTAGTTCCCTTCTGGGTTAAGAAACTGGGTTTCTATCCAACTTTTTTCTAAGGTTGAAGGTGAGTTAATAGAATTTTAATTTCTTCTAAAAGAGACTCTACTGAGAGATTAAAGGGTAACACTTTAATCGGAAAACTAGCGGTAAAATTTTGAAGATGAAGAGCAATTTTGTTCCCAATACAATTCTGTAATTCAACCGTAGATGAGGATTTAAGTTTACGTTTTTTTTCTACAGCTTTACCTTTGAGCTTAACCTCAGATTTGACTAAAATAATCACCGGAATTTTGGCTTCCATTTTTTCTAAAACGGATAGAGCTTCAACCAGATTATAAAAAGATTTTTCTTGAAAGCAAATTAACATTAAGTCTAAACTTTTACATTGAATTTTCTGAAGAATTTCTTCCCAACCTTTGCCCATAATACTGCGAAATCCAGCGATTTCAATATATTGAACTAAGGCTTGCTCAATTTTAAGATTAGTATCACAGGAGGGATCAATATTGTCGGAATTGACCGTTGAAGGTTTGATAGAATTGGAGTATTTTTTGGGGGATAAGGATGTTAATTGAGACTTGAATGTTGGTTTTGAAGTCCGGTCATTAAGGTTTAAATGATTGCCTAATTGTTGTTGTGGTAAAACAGAAGAATCCACGACTAAAATACTCGGTTTCCAACTTAAACGAGTAGCAATTTGGATCACTTCTAATAACGCTGAACTCATGGAGAGAGAAAAAGTTTTACTCTTGCTGGAGTCTTCAGATGGACTTGCTAAACAGGGAAAAATGGATAAGTTTTTAACTTGATTAGCAACTTGAGTGGTTATAGAGTCTAGGGTGACAATCGGTAAATGGGCTAAACTTTCATGTCCACTAATTTCAGTCAGCAGATTCAAAGGATTTTGAACGGCTGTCTCTCGTTCTAAAACGATCACATTCGGATGCCAAATTCGAGCAATGAGGGCGGCTTGATTGATATCATCCGCTTCTAAAATTCGACAATGGGAAAACTGAGATAAAAATAAAGCTGAATGATAAATTGAGTTGTTATGTCCTAAGGTTTCTGTTGAGCCTAAGTTGTGTTGATTTCCCGATAAACTTAACCAAAGAATCATTAACGGTTGAGGAACAGAAGATGAAACCTCTGGTAACAATTCTCCTAACAATTTTTCTAACTCTGACCCTTGAACCGGAAGACTAAGAAAGCCATCACAATGATTCACCATTGCCCGTTGTTTATCCCCTAAAGTTGCAGTCACAATTACCGGAATTTGATGGGTTTGAACATCAGTTTTTAACAGGGTTAACACATCCCAACCAGACAATAAAGGAATTAAAGGATTGAGCAAAATCACCCTCGGTTGCAGGCGACGGGCTTTTTCAACTGCTTCTGTTCCTGAACGGGCAATCACAACCCGATAACCTAAATGGGTGAGTTGTTCACTCAGGGTTTGAATAAAGTGGGGAACCGTTTCTACAACTAATACTAAACGAGATTGTTGAGGAAAAGTAGAATGAGAGGAAGCGAAAAATTCCGGTTCTTCACGGCTCATCTTACTGCCTAATTCCCAATTGCGACGGGGGGGACTGGGCGGTAACAATAGGGTAAATTGACTGCCTTTATCGAGTTTAGAAATAAAGCTAACATCTCCCCCATGAAGTCGTGCTAAACGTTGAGTTAAAACTAACCCCAGTCCTGTGCCTTCAAATTTACGAGTCAGGGGACTTTCCAGTTGTTGAAATTTTTGAAAAATCAGATGTTGTTTATCATCGGGAATGCCAATTCCTTTATCCCAAACGGTAAAGGCAATCCAGTTTTCCCATTGACCCACTTTTAAACCAAATTCACTGCCATCGGGGGTAAATTTCAGAGCATTACATAACAAATTGACTAGCATTTGTCGTAACCGAAGTTCATCAGCTACTAATGTTTCTAAACTCGGTTCAATCTCTAAGGTAAAGCGACCTTTGGTTTTGGCTAGAATTTCAGCTTGGAGTTTGATATCGGATTTATCTTGGCTTTGATATTGTTGAAGGGTCATTTCAAAAGCCCGTTCACAAACTGGCTGAATTTGTAAAGGTTCCGGGACTAATTCTAGTTGTCCGGTTTCTATTCGGGTTAAATCGAGAATATCGTTAACCACGAGCATCAGATGACGACCACTTTTATGAATCAGTTGAGCATAACGGGCTTGTCTTTCATTCAGTTCTCCTAATGCTTGATCTTTTAATAAACTTGATAGGCCTAAAACTGCCGTTAGGGGGGTTTTAAGTTCATGACTAATACAGGCCATAAACTCATCTTTGAGGCGATTTAGTTGAATTAAATCGGTATTTTTTGCCGTCAGTTCTTGGGCAACTCGATGCTGTTCTGTAATATCCTGAGCTAATACTAACCACAGGTCATTGCTGCCATTTGCTAAACATAAAGCCATCTCCCATTCCGGGTTTAACCGTTGACGGGTAAATTGCCACACCCGTTCTTGATTTTGGCTGATGGGACAAATACAAATATAAGTATCTGGTTGACTGCCTAATTGACACCAATTCGGCATTTGTAATGAGGGTGTATTCGCGGTTAAAGGTTGAGAAACATTCGTTAAACGGCTGGTCGAAAATCCAGAATCTACAGAGGTTTCTAAGGGCGAAGTTGGGGATTTTTCCGAAGGGAAAAACGCCGCCGTTGTTTCAGACCAACGGGTTACAGATTCAGCCACTTCCTGGACTAATTCTGATCCTCGCCCAATTAGCGATCGCCATGCTAAATTTTGACCCATGATACTGCCATCATCCCTTTGAATCATTAAGGGAATGGGTAGTTCATCCAAAAACTGAATTAAACGCTCAGACATGGGGAAATTTCCCCCAGATGATGGGTCTAAGGGGTGTTGCAGTTCTGCGTTGAAGTCGGAAACATCCAGGGGGGAAGGTCTAGGTTGCTGAACCTGGGTGAACCGTTGAGGATGTTTCGCTAAATATCCCAACACCTGTAAACTATTGATTAACCCGATAAACTCCCCCCTCTGATTCACTAAAGCTAGGGGTACACTTTGAGGTTCAGCATTTTCCCTCACAGGATGGAAATTCTGGTATTGCAAATACAGCCAAAATTCTTCGAGGCTTAAATGGGACGGAACTCCGATGAGGGGCTCAATTAAGGCGGAAAACACTTCACAGAGGCATTGTTCGGCGTTGGGGATTTCTTGAGGTTCTGCGGGATTTTCCGGTTGGACAAAATGGGGGAAAGTATTGGCTGTATTGATCAGATGGGGAAGGAAGCGATGCAGGGAAATCATTCCCAAGGGATGATTTTGGGCGTTGACAATTACGACCTGTTCACAGTTACCCTGAGCAAAAATAAACCGCAACGCCTCTAGGGGAGCGTCATGGCGACAAACAGGTACCACCTGAATAAAGGTTTGGAGGTCAGCTTGGGGAGACATAAAACGTAAATCCTCCAGATGAGATCATCTACTTACAGAGTCTGGGTGTAAACTCCCTACAGGAAACGGATAAATCCCTAAGCTGTGTGTGAACAGTACATTTATCTGTCTTGGTCATTCCACCGGATGTGCAAATTTGCCGTGATTTCCTTGCCCTCACATCACACTCAGAGAGTAAACGGTCATCATTCAATCAATATGGCTCTTAATATTTCTATTGTGATAGAGAAGCGTTAACTTTTCCAGAACTTAACGATTTCCTAAACAAGCTTAAAGGAATGAAAACTCTTTCTCGTTTCCCACTAGGACTTGTGATCAAATATTGAACCCTGGTATTTGACCCATATTCAGTTCATCAGTTCGTTTGTGACATACTCCCACATCAAGTTAGAGTACAGATTATGATGTGGGCTTCTTGGCAGCCCGATGAAGGGTATGCAAGATTTCCTTAATGGTACTGTTATCCATAGAACCAACTACAGAAAGATTCCCACTACGGCGTTTTATACTGGGGAAAATGCCCAACCCCAGTCTTTTTAGGTTAATCGCAGCATTGATATCACGATCTACCATCAAAGAATTTTCATCATCCCAATAGTCTCGGATACTACAATCGGTGAAAATAATTTCATTCCGATAACTGAGTACCATTGAAGTATAAGCAGGTTTTTGTGAAATGACGACTGCCCCAGTTTTTTCTACTATGTAGTTCAGCGTCGTGAAAAATTGCCCAAAAGCCGCATCT
>CAITND010000187.1 GCA_903893625.1 uncultured Oscillatoriales cyanobacterium | reverse complement strand
TCCCGCACATTAAATAAACATTAAAACTGACAAGCTAATTTCACTTCCCACCTTAGAACTTACAGCTTGTGGTGGCTTCGCCGTGAGCGTCAGCCAGACGGTGTGGCGATCAAACTCCATCGAACTCACGTTAATAAAATACTTGAGACGCTTGTTTTAAAGGCTTTAATGAAGAGATTACTAACTGGCTAAAAAACCAGCATTATTTGTGCAGTTTTTAAATGCGCTGGCAAAATACGGGGGCTATTTTATTCTACTTTTATCGCCTCATATTCTTGTTCAGTTAATGCAAATTCTGGGTCTATTACTTTTACTTCGTCATAAGTTAGTTCGTAAAGTTTGTAAACTAAATTGTCTATTTGTTGCTCTAAAATAGTGGTGTCTTTGCCTTCAGATTTGAGGGAAAAAATTTTATCGGCTGCTTTAATAAATAGATTTTGGATAATTTCAGAATTTAACGGAATGGGGATTCGAGATGTTACTGTACTGTCAAAGTGCATTGTTCTAATAGCCTTGCCGAAAATAAATAAGTAGGCATACCAATTTATAAGTTTTGAATTTAATAAGCACCAGATATATTTAGATGAAAGTACATCGTCATTGATTGTAATTTGGTTAATAGTATCTACTAAAATCAGGTCGGTTTTTTGAGGAATACAACTGATAATTAAAATATGTTCATAAGGTTTTGTAATATGAGCCACAATATTTTGTACAAGTACAGAATTATTATGTATTTTTGCTTTTTCGCTAATTAAATTCAGATCATTAGTATATCCTTTAATTCCTCTAATTCCATATTTATTAATTTCCTTACCTCCAATAACAGCATATTTTCCTTGTTCGGTTAAATGCTTTTGTAATATCTCACCCCTACTATTATGACTAATATCATTCAACCAATTACTTCTTTCAAATATTTTATTTCCAATTTTAAGTTCAAGAGCATTAATGCCATTTGGAAAAAATCCAAACTTCAATTTTAATTCTTTATTAATATTACCCATCAAATCAAAAGATTTATCAGCTTTAAATAGAATTGATTTATAGGTGTTTAGTATCTTTCCTTTACTTATGCCAATGATGCAGGCTTCTAGCTTTACATTTTCAAATGCTTTTCCACAATCGGCAATCAAAGCAATCTCTTTTTGAACAAAATCTCTTATCCCAGAATAGTTTGATGCAAACGCGAATGATTTGGGAATAATATATGTTTTTATTCCCTTTTCCTTAGTTAATAAAATACCTTTTTCAATAAATAAAATCGCAGTTTCAGAAGTTTTTATTTGATATTTTTCTTTAAAAAATTTAATATCTAACTCACTTAATTTTGCACCATAAGGCGGATTTCCAATCACAATATCAAATCCCACATTTTCCACAACTTGCTCATTCATCACCTCTGGAAAATCTAATTTCCAATCAAAAAAATTAAGCGGTAATTCTGGTTTAGTTTTCAGTTTCTTTAATTGAGTAATAGTATTTTTCCACCCAAGACTTTCATAATACTGTTCAGTGGCTTTGACAAATTTCTTTTTATCCTTAAAGTTTAAAGCCTTGGGTTCGGTTTCTTGCCCTTGGGTTTTAACCATTAACTCCAATTGGTTTATAAGCAAATCAATTTTTAGATTGCGGATGTCAGCAGATAGTTTTTTCTTATCACTATCAGGACTAAAAAACTCCTTTTGTTCTTGACTTATTTTCTTTAGCAATACGCGCTGTTGTTTGGCTAAATCATGCCCAAAAAGTCCGTGAGCAGTTTGATCTATATTCCAATCAATATCAATAATATCATCCCCCAACTTACTCACCAAACTATTACCCACCACAATCTTATAATCAAGATTAGGTAACGCTTTCGGTTCAGGTTCATCTACAATTAAACTTAGCCATAAACGTAGTCTCGCAATATCCACCGCCCTCCGTTCAATATCTACACCATAGATACTATTTTGGATAATATTTAGCTTCACACCCGAAGCATTAAAATTAGTTGTATTGCCAAATTCAAAAGTATGCAGTGTTTGTTTAGCCGTAAATATTTCGTGTAATAAACCCATCGGAAAAGCCCCCGAACCAATAGCCGGATCACAAATTTTTACCCTATCTAAAGCGTTATTAAATTCGGCAGAATATTTTTTTATTAACTTCTGATCCTGATCATCTAAATTCTTTTTAAGCAACTTCTCTATTAAGCGGCGATCTATTTGTTTATTATTACTAAACTTATCAAAACCAACATCATTAATAATATTATAACCATGATTTTCAAACCAAGTAGTTAGATATTCAATCAAACTTTCCTGACACATATAATGGACAATCTCTTTCGGCGTATAATAGGCGCCTTTGTCTTTATTATCTTCTAGTAAATTCTCAAAAATATGTCCCAACATTTCAGGATCAACTGCTACAGTATGATCATTTGGATCATCTTCATAAATGGTAAAATTGTATTGATCAAAAAAGTTAAACAGATTTTTAAATAAGTTAGCAGTAAAAATTAAGTGGCGATGATTCCTATTTTCTTCTTCAAACAAACCACCATTGAAATAAGGGATTCTGCAAGGTTCACCTGCTCCCAATTTAATTAAATCATCCCGGCGTTTGGTGTTGAGCGTATCAAAAAATAAAACCGATAAAAAATCCTGATAAAAAAGTTCTTGATGTTGAAAACTTTGAAACTGATTAGTTAAAAAGTTAAAATCACCTTTTCCCCAACTTTGATTTTTGGGAACACCCAACCAGCCTTTTTTCTGGATGAAATATAAAAACACAATCCGCCCCAATAATTTCTTATTAAAATCACGGATAGCTTTTTCGTCACCATTAAAAATCGTTTGGCTAATTCCTGGTTGTGAAACCATATATTTACAAAAAATATCATAATGCTCTTTATACTTATCAAAAAATGCTTGAGAAAGTTTCTCCACAGAAAAAGCTTCTTTGACATCATCTAAAGTGGCTTGACTCCCTTTTTTAACAATGCGCTCAAACCGTTCAACAGCCGTTCTTATGCTTTCACTTTCACCTAATAGATATGTATAGCACTTAGGTTCTGTTTTGATTTTTATAAATTCGCCTTCTGCATCATAGCCCGTTAATTCCGAAACATAAGTAAAACGCCAATTTGCACTTTCTGGACGATGATAAGCAATAAAAGCCGCATCAATATTTTTCCAATATTTACGCAATAAATTTCTTAATCCTACACGATTACGTTCTAAGATAATACCCGGTGCCAGCGTTACTTCATACACTGCAATTTGTCGTTCAATGCCATTTTCATCTAACAGTATATACCCTAACTTTTGCGCCTGAGAAGCTAAATTAAAATCAATAACCGTAAGAGTTTCGGGAGTTGATAATAACTTAGCATTAGCAAAAGTTTTACCTAGAAATTGTTTCCATTTATCTTGATTGTAACGTTGCTTGAATATATCTTGAATTTGTGGTTGTGTCATAATTTTTTCAAGGTAATAAGGTTTTATAATTTCTCGATAAGTCGGGTTCTGCTTCTATACAACCGATGAAGTCTGACCAGTCTTGGGTTTTGCTTTCTGGAATTTCTTGCTGGTTCGGGAAGTAACTTTTTTTGAGGACACAGACAAGTTCAAGGATGACTTGTTGTGCATCAGGGGGAAGGGATGCTATGTCTTGCTGAATGGTATCTAGGTTGATCATAATATCTGTTGGTTTTTATAGTTCATTTTCTGTAAATGAAACTTCTTTTTCCTCTAATTCTGTCTGTTCTTGGCTCTGCTCAATGTTGTCTAGTTTAAATTCTAAAAATTCTACAAATTTGATCACTTCGTTTCTCTGTTCAGCCGGGAGTTTTTTGATTTTGGCGATCGCCATTTCTAAGGTAATCATCTTTCTCCTTTGACTCTTAGAGTTATTTCTAGTTTAGCACAACTCATGCTTAAGGCAATATCTATTCTAGTTTTATGGCATCATATTCTTGTTCAGTTAACGCAAATTCTGGGTCTATTATTTTTACTTCTTCATAAGTTAGTTCGTAAAGTTTGTAAACTAAATTGTCTATTTGTTGCTCTAAGGCGGTGGTGTCTTTGCCTTCGGATTTGAGAATAAGGATTTTATCTACAAGAGAGATAAATAGTAATTGGGCAAAGGGTGAGATTACAGCAATAGGTAATTTACTTATACCATTTTCAAAATATTCAAAAATACCTCCACCTGTCTGTTTACCAATTGATTTATAACGATAATCAAGTAGTTTTGAGTTAAGTAATGCTAATATATATTTCAAAGAAACAACATTAGCATTTGTGTCAAAAATTACAGTTGTATTTGTTAATCCAATATATTGTTGTGTATCATCAAAAGCAAAACAATTGTAACCACTACGATATGATGTCCAAATTTTATTTAAGTGATAATATTCTTTGTGCATTGGTCGACTATATCGCCACCATATTCTCCCTTCATTTTTTACCGTTGCTCTATTTTCAAGAATACTTCTATGTTTAGATAAATATTTTTTTACATTTATAGGTAAGTTGTCAAAAGTATCAAATTGTTCAAAATAAAGTATATCATCGGTAAATTTTATATCTATATTATATTTCTTGATAGCTTTTCCATTCAATCTTTTTTTTAATAACTCAATTGGAAAATCTTGATTAGCAATTTCATTATTACTATAGACACTATTCGCCGCCGTTTGCATACCAGAGCCAATTAAAACTAATTGACCTAAAGGTGTCGTATTAGCATCAATTTTACTATTTAATGTTTCGGTATCATTATTAACTAAAGCAAAAACATGATCAACTTTTAGGTTAACATCTATAAAATTATCTTTATCTTGAACAATTGATGTAAAATTATTTTTCCCTTCATCTTTTAAGTTTAATGCTCTAGCAATTGTGTTAATTTCATCCTTTTTAAAACTTACAATTGCTGTGGTAATCATTGCACTTTCAAATACTGAGTATTTTTCAAAATTAATTATCTGATCAATGGGGGCTTTTTCAAGTATAAAATTGCGTAAACGTCGAGCTTTATCTGAGAATAAAAAAGCATTAGATATAATATAACAAATATTTCCTTTTTGTTTTGCTATGTCAATACCTAGTTTAATAAAGTAAAATAAAATATCACTTTTATCCATCCATATTTCTGAATATTGTTTCTTAATTTGTTCTGCATAAGCAGATTTAAAACCTAATGTTTCTACATTAAAATAAGGCGGATTTCCAATCACAATATCAAAACCCATAGAAGAATTTTGTTGTATCTCTATTTGAGGATTGATGATTTCTATTCTTTTATTAATATCCTCAATACTTTTGTTGATACTTTGAATATTATAATTAAAACTCAAATCAAGCTCTTGAACAATATTAGTTTCAATATTATTAATTTTACCATAAATAACCTTGATTTTCGCTTCAATTTCTAAAAGTTGTTGTTTAATAATTACAATTTGACTTTGAACAACATTAGCCTGTAAATGACATAAATGAATATTAATATTATGTTGACTCAAATGTAAATTAATAGCATCAATTTGAGCATTTAAAGCGTTAATTTGTTTATTAGTGGTGGCTACTTCTGGACTATCTTTATCTTCTTCAAATAAATAGGGATTCATCACCTCTGGAAAATCTAATTTCCAATCAAAAAAGTTAAGCGGTAATTCTGGTTTAGTTTTCAGATTTTTTAATTGAGTAATAGTGTTTTTCCAGCCAATAGTTTGTAAATATATTTCAGTTTGCTTAGTTAATGTTTTACCTGTGCTAGTCGGTTTAGTTTCCATACCTTTACTTTTAACCATTAACTCCAGTTGGCTTATCAGCAAATCAATTTTCAGATTGCGTATATCAGCAGCTAATTTTTTCTTATCACTATCAGGACTAAAAAACTCTTTTTGTTCTTGACTTATTTGTTTTAATATTTCTTCAGGCTTCAAAACATCGTAAAGAATATTTATTTGTTTATGACCTTTCATTTCCCAATCAATATCAATAATATCATCCCCCAACTTACTCACCAAACTATTACCCACCACAATTTTATAATCCAGATTAGGTAACGCTTTCGGTTCAGGTTCATCTACAATTAAACTCAGCCAGAAACGTAGTCTGGCAATATCCACAGCACCGCGTTCAATATCTACACCATAAATACTATTTTGGATAATATTTAGCTTCACACCCGAAGCATCAAAATTAGTCGTATTGCCAAATTCAAAAGTATGCAGCGTTTGTTTAGCCGTAAATATTTCGTGCAACAAACCCATCGGAAAAGCCCCCGAACCAATAGCCGGATCGCAAATTTTTACCCTATCTAAAGCGTTATTAAATTCGGCAGAATACTGTTTTATTAATTTCTGATCCTCATCATCTAAAGTCTTTTTGAGCAACTTCTCAATTAGTATCCGATCTATTTTTTTTGATGGGGATGTGACTACAATTTCTAGTTCTAATTGTCCTTGTCTGAACTCGTTTATCGGAAATAATTCCGGTTGTCCAGGATTCCCAATACTGGTATAACCAATAATATTATAACCATGATTTTCAAACCAAGTAGTTAGATATTCAATCAAACTTTCCTGACACATATAATGCACAATCTCTTTCGGTGTGTAATAGGCTCCTTTGTCCTTATTATCTTCTAGTAAATTCTCAAAAATATGCCCCAACATTTCAGGATCAACCGCGACAGTATGATCGTTAGGATCATCTTCATAAATGGTAAAATTGTATTGATCAAAAAAGTTGAAAAGATTTTCAAATAACTTTGCAGTAAAAATTAAGTTGCGATGATTCTTATTTTCTTCTTCAAACAAACCACCATTCAAAAAAGGGATTCTGCAAGGTTCACCTGCTCCCAATTTAATTAAATCATCCGGGCGTTTGGTGTTGAGCGTATCAAAAAATAAAACCGATAAAAAATCTTGATAAAAAAGTTCTGGATGGGGAAAACTTTGAAAGTGATTAGTTAAAAAGTTAAAATCACCTTTTCCCCAACTTTCATTTTTGGGAACACCCAACCAGCCTTTTTTCTGGATGAAATATATAAATACAATCCGCCCCAATAATTTCTTATTAAAATCACGGATAGCTTTTTCGTCACCATTAAAAATCGTTTGACTAATTCCTGGTTGTGAAACCATATATTTACAAAAAATATCATAATGTTTTTTATATTCATCAAAAAACGTCTTAGAAAGTTTCTCGACTGAGAAAGCTTCTTTAACATCATCTAAAGTTGCTTTACTCCCTTTTTTAATAATACGTTCAAACCGTTCAACAGCCGTTCTTATACTTTCACCTTCGCCTAATAAATAGGTGTAGCGTTTAGGTTCAGTTTTGATTTTTATAGATTCCCCTTCTGCATCATAACCCGTTAATTCGGAAACATAACTAAAACGCCAATTTGCACTTTCTGGACTTGCACTTTCTGGGCGATGATAAGCAATAAAAGCCGCATCAATATTTTCCCAATATTTACGCAATAAATTTCTTAATCCTACCCGATTACGTTCTAAAATAATACCCGGTGCCAGCGTTACTTCATACACCCCAATTTGTCGCTCAATCCCATTTTCATCTAACAGAATATAGCCTAAATTTTGAGCATTTGAAGCTACATTAATATCAATACCAGTAAGAGTTTCTGGAGTTAGTTTTAATTTAGCATTAGCAAAAGTTTCGCCTAGAAATTGTTTCCATTTGGCTTGATTGTAACGGGCCTTGAATATATCTTGAATTTGTGATTGTGTCATAATTATTCAAAAGATTCTGAAATGATTAATACTGGTTTTTCAACTTTTCCTTTTTGTCCTTTTTGAACATTCGAGAAATCAATACTATATCGTTCAGTAATTTTATCAATTTCTAAAATCGCCGTATCTAAGTTTACTTGTTTCTTTTGCAGCTTGTCAACCTCCGCAGGCAAATTGGTATGTCTCCCTATATCAATCAGGATGATAATTTTCTTAATGTTTTCCCTTTGTTTCTCAGTTACTTTGGGATGGTTAATCATTCCTGAAAGCCATTTTTTTGCCCTTTGCGCCACACCGCCTAATGCTTCGGGGTCTGTTTGTGCCTGAACTAACTCATATTCCAGTGTTTCAAAATGTTTAATCGCGTTGTTTATATGCTCGTGATGGCTGGCAATTAATTCTACATTTTTTTCGTTTTGATTAGCTTCAAATATCTTAAATGCTTCAATGGGTGTAATTTCTATGGGTTGGTTGTTGCTATCCACCCAATAAAATTCAAACTTTTTATCTGTCTTTAAAAATGCCACCGTGCCATTTTGTAAATCAGGTTTATTAATTTTAGTTGAACTTCTTCCCGCCCTTGATTTTAAAGGCATTTTTTTAATTTTATCAAACCAAATTTTGTTTAATTTTTTGAAATTGCGGAGAAAGTAAAGAAATTTTAAGCGTTCGTCTTGTTCCTCCTTATAAGTTCCGCTAAAAAGTTTGACTGCATCTAAAATTTCATCAGTTGAAAACACTTGATTATCCTCCCCAAATGCGGTATGAAAAGCCTGAATTTTCATAAAAGCAGTTTTATTTAACTTAATTTGCGAATCGCCTTGGGCCGAAGGATAAAAAACATAATTATAAATAGCATTGGCTTTAGTACCAATCCGATTCACACGCCCAATCCTTTGCATAAGTTTGGTTGAGTTCCAAGGTGTATCATAGTGAATAATGACATTAGAACGATGCAAATTTACTCCTTCTGCCAAAACTTCAGTAGTAATAATTATACTGTAATCGTTTGTCTGTTTTTCTTCCGCCCAGTTAGCATCAAAGTTAGTTACTATCGTATCATACAATTGGTTTCTGTTTTTACTCGAAACTACTAATACATCTTTTATGCCTCTGTTTTGTAAAGCCTCGGCTAAATAGTCAACGGTATCTTTTGACTCCGAAAATATTACCAACTTACCTTCTAAATTAGTCTTTTTATTAAGAAATAGTTTGTTTAATTGTGCAATAAACACATCCAATTTTGGATCATTCTCAACAGCAGCCCAACCTGTGACTAATTCCTGTAAAAGTCGAGAA
Source organism: uncultured Oscillatoriales cyanobacterium (assembly GCA_903893625.1). Lineage (GTDB taxonomy): Bacteria > Cyanobacteriota > Cyanobacteriia > Cyanobacteriales > Microcoleaceae > Planktothrix. Next base: position 75,606 of record CAITND010000187.1, on the reverse strand, counting down.
TCATTCTGTAAATTCTCAATAAAATCTGGCTTGAAATCCGCCTTTTTAAAAGTTTGGTTTTTCGGATTGTCCGCGCTTAATTTTTCTATTTCTTCCTCAATTTGTTCATCACTCCAACCCTTATCTAATAGCTTGTTTACATTAGTATCCGGTGCGATAAATATTTTGTCATTAGCAAACATAGCAATCATTCTGTCGGTGGCTTGTTGAAAATTGCCTAGGGATTTTTTAAAGGCATAAAAACTACTTTCTAATCTTTTAATCAACTGAGTCTTCATTATAAGTGCTAAGGATTTAGAAACCGTTTCTGCGTTTTCGTAATACTTGCTTTGAATTTCTGGGTTTAATCCGGCAATGGCTTGGTAACGGCTGTATTTTATTCGAGATTCATCTATTAGATAAAAAACCGTTTTATGAAACAATTCATTTAGTTTATCATCCATTAGATATTCCACTTTTTTAGGTGGTTCTACTTTTGGAAAGTTGATTTCTTGTGCTATTAAGTCTAATTTATATTCAGCAATATTTTCCAGGTCAGTTCGTGTTCTCCGAATGGTAATAGGTTCAATTATATTCTTACGAATTTTTCCATAAATCTCTCTAAGCTTGTTTACATCTAATTCAAAGCCTTTTAGACTTTTGTATTGCTCTATTAAGGGACTAAAAAAAGCCGTCAAATTTGTAATAGGAAGTGTTGACTGTCTAGCATCCTGAAACATCTGTATTTGATAAAAAATATCATCAGGTTTGTTATTCAAAGGTGTTGCAGATACTAAAATTACTTTTTTCTGACTACCTTTGATTAAACCCTCCTGATTTGCTCTGGGGCTTTTGCAAATTAATTGTAAGTTTTTAAAAGCATCTGTTTTGTGATTCCGAAACTTGTGTGCTTCATCAGCTATGACTAAATCATATTCTTCTTCTTTCCAATAGTCTTGATGGGGTTTCAAGATTTTTTCCAGGCTTCCATTAGTGATAAACTTGGTGTATTTGTCAATATTAAAATCCTTAAAAGTGTCTTTCCAGTTTTTTTCAACTGCTGGCGGATAAACAACTAATATTTTTGTATTCTCTCTACCATTTTCGATTAAAAACTTTTTGGCAACCATGGCGGCAATAACAGTTTTACCTAATCCCACAACATCAGCTAAGATAAAGCCGTTGTGTTTTAGCAGCATATTAAAACCTTCATTGACGGCATCAACTTGATAAGAAAGTTTTTTAAAGTTTTGAGGTAAATCACCTATTGAGTCTGGGTCATAATCAATATTTTTTCCAAAATATTCAGTCAGCAATTTTATATATAATTCAAAGGGACTTGTTTCTTCATTCAAATAAGTTTCTTTTTTGATGCCTTGAATATCAACTGGCAATATATCAACAGATTCAGCCCAAAGTTTTTCAAATTCTTTGGTAGCAAATTGAACATCAGGATATTCTGTTAGTTGAACATTGAACTCATAATTATAAAAGTTTCCTCCACCAAGTCCAGCATCCGTAAGATTTGAAGAACCTGTGATTACTGTGGCAGGTGTATGTTGATTAAATGGTTCAGGACGTAAAATATAAACTTTGGCGTGGATTTTTTTTTCGGGATGTGCCTTGACTTGTATTTTCTTTTGAATTATATCGTCAATAAATTGTAAAATACCGTTTTCGGTGTCTTTGTCATAATTGGCCTGTGCAATATCTTTTTGAATTTCCCTGATAAAATCTTCTTTTGTTCTTTCGTGATTGCTAAAAAAATCAAGCCCAGATTTGTGAGCATCAGCAAGCAATTTGTCAATGTTGATACCCACCAATATTCTAATATTTGGAACTTTGTTTAAAAATGGTCGGATTCTGAAATAACCTGATGCCCTGAAGTAGCCTACTAAAGCGTCAAAATATTGAATGTTGGGATTATAGGTAAAAACCCCTTCAAACTTTTTGATTAAAGTGTTTTCTTCGCTATTCGTGAAAAACTTTGTTGACATATAGCAATCCTATTTGAGTGATAAAAACCTGTAGGGGTTTGGTCTCCCAACCCAGGAAAAAAGAGGGTTTGGAGACCAAACCCCTACGATAAAATATTACAACCTATTTAGGATTGCTATAGTTTTCAATCTTGCTCTAAATTCTGCTTAGATTTCTGCTCAAACCAATGAATTAACTGTTTAACCGTTAAATCTTGAATGGGAATATTTTCGGCTTGAGCTACCTGTTTTAAAGGCTTTAATGAAGAAATCACTAATTGACTAAAAAAATTATGAAAATTACTATCTAATTCTAATTTTTCTTTAAAATTATGATCATTTTTAATCCAGTCTTGAACTTGTTCTGGTTTAATATTTTCAATGATGATTTCCTGGTTTTTAGCAATTTCTTTTAAACACCGTAACGCATAAATCGCTAACCGCGTTGAAAACTTCTCCTTAGAAGATAATAACGCCGCATCCACTTGAATTGCCTCGTCCTCAGTTAAAAATTCCATAGTTTTACTTGATTATTTAATATAGCAGTTGCGACAACACGGTTAGGACAAAGACTGATGTAGTAAACCCAGGCTTGTGTCTGTCTTTTCCTCCCTGTTCCCTGTTCCCTGTTCCCTGTTCCCTCCTATAATTAAATATCCACAACGATGTTCACCATTAACAATCCAATGGGTTCTTTCTACCGTACAATCTTCTAAAATAGCCCCAAACATTTCTAATTCATGACCACAGACACTGGGAAAAGATTCCGCCACATTAGAAATTGCACAATTATGTTCCGTTAAAATATAACGTTCTCGCTGAGTATTCGGTTGTTCTGACTCCACCAAATACCACTCCGCCATATACCCTTCAGCTTTTCTTAATTCCACTAATTTTTCCACCCGTTCTTTTAACGAACCCTTGCCAACTTTTTCCCGATATTCGATGGCTTTTCGTTGCCATTGTTTGTGTAAAATTTGACTGACCTGTTCATGTCCGACGGTTTGCGCTAAAGTATCCAGGAAGGCAATCGCAAACTCATCATAACGGTTCGGAAAATGTTCCCGTCCTTGAGTCGTCAGTTCATAAACGTGCTGAGGTCGTCCCATCCCCACCTGAACCGAGTTATAGGCAATTAACCCCTCCATTTCCAAATCTTTGAGATGGCGACGAATGGCTTGGGGACTAATATCAAGGGTTTCTGCTAACTCCTGGGCCGTCGCCTGTCCCTGCTTGAGAAGGAGTTGCAGAATATCGTGTTTCGTGGACTGCTGCTGAGTGGTGGCCATCGTCTTAACAAAAATTAATGAATTTGGACTTTGACAATACACTTGTTGTTAATGTAGCCTAAAATAGACTTAAGTAACAAATCTGTTGTTTAAGTCTACATCCTACCACCCGTCTGTCATCCGTTGAGAACCATCGAACACTAAATTTAAGCTTATGAGTGCTTCCGTTAAAACCCTGGTCAACCAACCGTACAAATACGGCTTTGTCACTGATATTGAGTCAGACACCATACCTCGTGGACTCAGTGAGGAGATTGTTCGCCTGATTTCAGCTAAAAAAAACGAGCCAGAATTCATGCTCAACTTCCGTCTGCGAGCTTATCGACAATGGCTAAAAATGGCAGAACCCACCTGGCCCCATGTCAATTATCCGGCCATTGACTATCAATCTATTATCTACTATTCCGCACCCAAAGTTGAAAACAAAAAAGCAAGTTTAGAAGAAGTTGACCCCACTTTATTAGAAACCTTTGAAAAATTAGGTATTCCCTTAAGCGAACAAAAACGTCTTTCTAATGTGGCGGTGGATGCTGTTTTTGATAGTGTTTCTATTGCCACAACCTTTAAAGAAAAATTAGCTGAAGATGGGGTGATTTTTTGTTCAATTTCGGAAGCAGTTAAAGAACATCCTGAACTGATTGAAAAATATTTGGGTAGTGTGGTTCCCATTAGCGATAATTTCTTCGCCGCGTTGAATTCTGCCGTGTTTAGTGATGGGTCATTTGTTTATATTCCTAAAGACGTTCAATGTCCGATGGATTTGTCTACCTATTTTCGGATTAATAACGGAGATTCGGGACAGTTTGAACGCACCTTAATTGTAGCAGAAGCAGGTAGTTCTGTCACTTATTTAGAAGGCTGTACGGCTCCGATGTTTGACACGAATCAACTGCACGCGGCTGTAGTAGAATTGGTAACTTTAGATAATGCCGAAATCAAATATTCAACGGTGCAAAATTGGTACGCCGGAGATGAAGAAGGCAAGGGCGGAATTTACAACTTTGTCACCAAACGGGGATTATGTAAAGGAGTCAATTCTAAGATTTCTTGGACACAGGTAGAAACCGGGTCTGCTATTACTTGGAAATATCCCAGTTGTCTATTAGTTGGGGATAATTCTGTGGGTGAATTTTATTCCGTTGCGCTGACTAATAATAAACAACAGGCGGACACCGGAACTAAAATGATCCATATTGGCAAAAATACCCGGAGCACGATTATTTCTAAAGGAATTTCTGCTGGGAAATCCTCCAATAGTTATCGGGGTTTAGTCAAAATGGGGCCGAAAGCCGCAGGCGCGAGAAACTATTCTCAATGTGATTCTATGTTAATTGGAGATAGGGCGCAAGCTAATACTTTTCCCTATATTCAAGTGGAAAATAATAGTGCTAAAGTTGAACATGAAGCGTCTACTTCTAAAATTGGAGAAGACCAACTTTTCTATTTTTCCCAACGGGGAATTTCCGCCGAAAATGCTGTGTCAATGATGATTAGCGGTTTCTGTAAAGATGTGTTCAGTAAATTGCCGATGGAATTTGCCGTCGAAGCTGATAAATTATTGAGCTTGAAATTAGAAGGAACCGTTGGTTAATCAGTTATCAGTTATCAGTTATCAGTTATCAATGGAAGAAATAAAACCCAGACTTCGTAAATCTCACAAATCACAACCATGATTAAAGAAAACAGCGAAATTATTCTATCCGTTAAAAATTTAACGGCTAATATTGACAATAAAGAAATCCTCAAAGGCTTTAATTTAGAAGTAAAAGCCGGAGAAATTCATGCTATTATGGGTTTAAATGGTTCGGGAAAAAGCACTTTTTCTAAGGTTTTAAGCGGACATCCTAGCTACGAAGTCACCGGAGGAGAAGTTAGTTTTTTAGGTCAAAATTTATTGGAATTAAAACCAGAAGAACGGGCTTTAGCCGGAATTTTCTTGGCATTTCAATATCCAATTGAAATTCCTGGGGTAAGTAATTTAGACTTTTTGAGAGTAGCCTATAATGCTCATCAAAAATACAAAGGATTAGAAGAATTAGATGCCTTTGATTTTGATGAATTAGTCCGAGAAAAACTAGATATTGTTAAAATGCGGGATGAATTTTTAGAACGCAGCGTGAACCAAGGATTTTCTGGGGGAGAGAAAAAACGCAATGAAATTTTACAAATGGCGTTATTACAACCAAAATTAGCGATTTTAGATGAAACAGATTCCGGTTTAGATATTGATGCGTTGCGAATTGTGGCCAGTGGAGTTAATCAATTAGCTAATGAAAATAACGCCATGTTATTGATTACTCACTATCAACGGTTACTCGATTATATTGTGCCGGATTATGTTCATGTTGTGTCGGATGGAAGGATTATTAAAACAGGCACAAAAGAACTCGCCTTAGAACTGGAAGAACAAGGCTATGATGATGTTGTTGCTGCGTCAATGGTGGGGGTTTAATGAACAATATTACAATCACAGAAAAACGGGAAGTATCCTATTTAAACCATCTGTTAGCAGAAATTCAAACCGGACTTTCTCAACAGTCTTCTCAATATTCCCTTGGGTCTAAAATTGCTATTCAACTGCAAACTATTCGAGATCATGCGTTAACTTGGGTGAAAGAATTAGAAATCCCCACCCAACGGGACGAAGAATGGCGGTTTACCGATTTATCCCCATTATTAGAACATCGCTTTCAAGTCGCTAATTTTGTAGACTTAGAACCGGAAGCGATCGCCTCTTTAATATTACCAGAAGCTGAACACAAACGGATTGTATTTGTCAATGGGATTTATGCACCCCATCTTTCAGATATTGAAGAAATCCCAGAGGGTGTTTTTATTGGTAATTTAGCACAACTTCCTGAACAATTTCGAGATCGTCTTCCCAACTATCTCAGTCAACAACAAGGAAATCAAGACGTTTTTTCAACTCTGAATACCACCGGGTTAAATGATGTCGCCGTTCTTTGGGTTGAAAAGAATAAAATCCTTGAAGACCCGATTCATTTATTATTCATTGCTTTACCGGATAATCTTCCGGTGATCAATCAACCCCGCACCTTAATTGTAGCAGAAACCGGAAGTTCAACTACCTTAATTGAACATTATGCCATCGCCGAAATTATCGGATGTTCAGATCGGGTAAAAGTACAACCCTATTTTACCAATGCTGTCACCGAAATTTTCTTAGAAGAAAACGCTGAAGTCAATCATACAAGGGTACAACGTGGTGCAGGAACAGCATTTCATATTGGCAAAAATACTGTTTTCCAAGGTCGAAATAGCCGATATACTTGTCATGCTATTAGTTTAGGATCTAAACTATCTCGCCACAACTTAGAAGTTTATCAACGGGGAGATGGAACCGAAACCACCCTGAATGGATTAACATTAATTGGCGGTGAACAGTTAGCGGATACCCACAGTTCCATGATGCTGAATCATCAACATGGTACATTTAATCAAGTCCATAAATGTATTATTGACGACAAGGCGCATGGCATTTTTAATGGTAAAGTATTTGTACCCCAAACGGCACAGTTCACAAATGCCAATCAATTGAGTCGGAATTTATTGCTATCTTCAAAAGGAAGAATAGACACTAAACCCCAGTTAGAAATTGTGGCGGACAATGTTAAATGTTCCCATGGCGCAACTGTCAGTCAATTAGAAGAAGATGAAGTCTTCTATTTGCGAAGTCGAGGGTTAAGTGAACTGATGAGTCGTCACCTGTTAATTGATGCTTTCGCGGCAGAAATTCTAGCCGAATTACCATCAGAAACGTTAAAACAGGTCTTATCCCGTTGCGTTTCTTGTCGCACAGAGTTTAGTTAACCCCAGAAACCGGGTTTCTCATCCTGATTTAAGGGATGAAATCAATATTTTTACTTCAGAAACCCGGTTTCTATGTAAGTCTCAAATTAGATTTAAGGATATTCAAAATGATGTTAACTCAAGAAAAAACACTCGCTGAAACCGTCCGTCAAGATTTCCCAATTTTACATCAAGAAATCAACGGTCAACCCTTAGTATATTTAGATAATGCAGCCACCTCTCAAAAACCGTTAGCGGTATTAAATGCGCTTCAAGATTATTATCAAAAGTATAATTCTAATGTGCATCGGGGGGTTCATGCCTTAAGCGCAAAAGCAACGGATGCTTATGAAGCCGCTAGGGTAAAAGTCGCTCAATTTATTAATGCTAAATCCTATCAAGAAATTGTCTATACCCGCAATGCTAGTGAAGCCATTAATCTTGTTGCCTATTCTTGGGGATTAAATACCTTAAAACCAGGAGATGAAATTATTCTCAGTGTCATGGAACATCATAGTAATTTAGTTCCTTGGCAAATGGTAGCCCAAAAAACGGGTGCTGTGATCAAGTTTGTGGAATTAACGGAAACTCAAGAATTCGATTTAGAACAGTTTAAAACCTTAATTTCAGACCAAACAAAATTAGTCGCTGTTGTGCATATTTCTAATACATTGGGTTGTATTAATCCTATTGAAGAAATTACTCAAATTGCTCACGAATACGGCGCAAAAGTATTAATAGATGCGTGTCAAAGTGCGCCCCATACGCCCTTAGACGTGCAGAAAATTGATTGTGATTGGTTAGTGGCATCCGGTCATAAAATGTGCGCTCCTACGGGGATCGGCTTTTTATATGGCAAATTAGAGGTATTAGAAGCCATGCCACCGTTTTTTGGAGGTGGAGAAATGATTGATGAGGTATTTTTAGATCATTTTACAGTGGGAGCATTACCCCATAAATTTGAAGCCGGAACTCCCGCTATTGGAGAAGCGATCGCATTAGGGGCAGCTATCGATTATTTAATGTCAATTGGTATGGATAAAATCACAGCCTATGAACATGAATTGACCGCTTATTTATTTGAAAGATTGCGAGAAATTCCCGAATTAAAACTCTATGGCCCCCTACCCAATGCTCAGGGAGAAGGGAGAGCCGCCTTAGCGTCTTTTAGTGCTGAGGGTATTCACGCCAATGATTTATCAACGATGTTAGATGATGGGGGGGTTGCCATTCGTTCAGGACATCATTGCACCCAACCTTTACATCGCTATTTAGGGGTTAATGCTACCGCCAGAGCGAGTTTATATTTCTACAATACTAAAGCAGAAATTGATGTATTTATTGTGGCGTTAAAAGATGCGATCGCATTTTTTAAACAAATGATGAATTAAAAGATTTGTAGGGTGCGTAAGCAACGCGCACGCACCATTGATTTCATCAAAAGAGGATTTAACATTTCGGGGGGTTCAAGAAGCTGGAACTTGATCACACACTCTGATCATTTTCTCTTGTTTACGGTTGAGTTAAAACCTGCTCAAAGGGTTGAGGCTTACTGAGATAATACCCTTGAGCGTAGTCGATCCCAATGGCTTTAACTTGCTGAAAAATGGCTTCAGTTTCTACGTCTTCAGCAATGGTTTTTAATCCCATTTTTTGACCCAAGTAATGAATCATTTCTACAATGCTTCTATCCGTTGGGTCACTCAGCATATTTCTAATAAAAATCCCTGGAATTTTGATATAATCGACAGGTAAATGCTGGAGATAGGATAAAGAAGATAATCCTCGACCAAAATCATCCAAAGTAAAGTAATAGCCTAAACTTTGAAGATAGGTAATTAAATCAGACGCAATTTCTAAATTAGATAAAGCCACTGTTTCAGTAATTTCAAAACAGATGAATTCAGGAGAAATTTCTAGCTGATTTAATTTTTCATGAATTGTACTCACGAAATCAACTTTATTCAAGCTGTGCTTTGATAAATTAATTGCAAAGCAACTATTTTTGATCAAGTTAGCATCAATATGGTTAATTAAAACTCCAGTGAGCGTGAGACTAGATGCACAAATCACTAACTCTACTGGTGATAGTAACGATTAAGGGTGAACGGGTTATGAAATCTTGATGAGAAAAATTTCATCTAAATTAATTCGTTGTTTAGGGAACCTCTATCTGCTCGATAGAGGATTGTCTGATCTCTAATCAGAGCTTGAGTTAACAAACTCTACTTGATGATTTTTTGAGACAGAACAATTCTTCCCATATCCATTTGCAATGCGATCCCGGTTGAGGATGCTGGTTTCGAGCTTAACCAGTTTACGCCAAATTGTAAATGAAGAGACAATGTGATAAAAGCCGCTAACAATAATTTTTCTAACATGATTAACTCCCCCCTAGATCACTTTCTAACCGCACCCAATTTTCTATCTATGTCTATAGTAATAAGACAACACATCCTGTCTGTATGATTCCGCACAGTCTCTATTCGTGATTCAAATCACACGGGGAACAGGGAACAGGGAAGAGGGAACAGGAAGCAGGGGGAGCAGGGGAAGCAGGGGGAGCAGGGGGAGCAGGGGAAGCAGGGGGAGCAGGGGAAGAGGGGAAGAGGGGAAGGAGAAATAATAGACACTCCTTCGCTGAAACCCGACACCTGTTATCCGTCAACATTTCCCAGTTAACGGTAAAATGACGCAATAGAGGTTTCTTGATAGAGTGGGAGGGCAAAATGCTGGCGTATATCCTGGCGATCGCAATTGGTTTAGGGAGTTTCGCCCTTTATATGGCTGCCTTCTTCTTTCCAGAAGTTCACCGTAAAAGTGATTTTGTCTGGAGTGGAGTCGGATTTTTTTATGCACTAATTTTGTGGGCCTGTGCAGGACAAATTACAGGGGCCGTGCTTTTGGGTCAAGTGGCGAGTGTATCGTTATTAGTTTGGTTTGGATGGGAAATTCTAGCGCTACGACGAGCAGCAACCCCTGTAGCTCAACAAACCCCGATTCCGGCGGATGTCAAACAACGACTCAACGGCTTTCTGGGTCGTCAGTCCTCCGTGATTTCTCCTGAATCTACACCGAAGATCAATATTGTTAAACCGCCTGAACCTGTATCCCCAATCAATACAGTTATTCCTGAAACTCCCGTAGATCATCTACGGCAACCCGAACCGAAAATCCTTTCAACATCCCCTGACGTAGCCGAGGTTGGGGATGAGACGGTTGTGGAGGAACCCCCTATCCCCTCTATAACCCAGGAAGAAAGCATCCCCGAAATCTCTGTTGAGGAAACGCCCGAAACCCCAACCGTTGAACCCACCTCCCCAAGCCCAACAGCATCCTTAGAAACACCCAAGAAGGCCGAGAAAAAGAAAGAAAAACCTGTTGTTCCAGGGGGAACAACTCCAAAAACGGTGTCCAAACCCCAGAAATCTATCCCGGCGCTCATCGGAATGTTATCGGGTATGATCGGCAATTTCACAGGTTTATTGAAGAAAAAACCTAAAACCAAAACTCCGAAACCGACAACTGACCACAAACCCAAATCTCCTGAACCTGATCCAGTGTCCCCCGCTTCAACGGTTGTAGAAGCAACAACATCGGACAGTCAGACTGTTCCTGTAGATTCAGAATTTGCAGAATTTGAGGATTTAGAACCGACTGTTTCCCCGACTGCTGATGTTGTTGATCGGGACACTTCAACAGAACCAGAAGCAACAGAAGCAGTGGAGAAACCGACTCCTTCACCCTTTGAACAAATTGCTACGCCCCAGGTGAAAGTGATTGTTGAGGAAACCCAGGAATCTGTAACTGAGGAGATCCCCTCTGTTGTTGACCCTGTAGAACCAGAAAGCATTGAGGAAGTGATTGTCGTTTCAGAAAACGAAACTCCCGCCGAAACAACTGCATCTGAGGAAACGACTCCTCCGCCATTGGTTCGTCCCCATCCTCCCAACCCCGATTTAAAAGCGGCGGCTCAAAAACCTACGGACTCTAATTCTCCATCTGAATCAAAACCGGAATAATGGCAAATTGGGTTTGTGTAAAACAATGTGGGGCGTGCTGTCATCTCGACCCCAGTGAACGTCCTGAATTAGAGGACTATTTAGCCCCGGAGGACTTACAACAATATTTAAGTTTAGTCGGGGAAGATGGCTGGTGCATTCATTTTGATCCTGAAGCCAGAGAATGCAAAATTTATGATCAGCGCCCTCGATTTTGTCGGGTACAACTGGATGTTTTTCAAGAGTTATATGGCATTGAAGCCGAAGAATTAAATGATTTTGCCATTGATTGTTGTCAACAACAAATTGAAGGGGTTTATGGGGATACTTCCCCGGAAATGGAGCATTTTAATCAAGCGGTTGGCTGTGAACCGTGAAGGGTTAAACTGTCGAGATGGGAGTGATCCCGTCTCGAAAATCGCTAATTGTGTTGCCAGATTCGGGAAAATATGAAAAGATTATGATATATTCTCGACTCGCACCCAAAGTCCCAACATGATGACTTCATCCCCAACCCTTGTTAAAGTTCAGGAAGACCGGGTTACTGCATCCCCTGCGATCGCTACTTCTGCCAAAGAGAACGCTCAACAGAAGCATCCCGTAAAACGAAATACTTGGAAAATTTTTGTCTCTACATTTATTACTATTTTTCTAGCAGAAATTGGAGATAAAACCCAACTCACAACTTTATTGATGGCGGCAGAATCTCAGGCCCCTTGGGTCGTGTTTGCGGGTGCAGGCAGTGCATTAGTTTTAACCAGTTTTTTAGGGGTTTTACTGGGGCAATGGTTAGCCTCTCGGATTTCTCCCCGAACCTTAGAACGGGCAGCAGGAAGCAGTTTATTATTGATTTCTGCTTTATTAATTTGGGAAGTTTTACACTAAATTATTCATCCTTAAATCTATGGATTTACAACTGTTAGGATTGAGTTTTATCACGGTTTTTTTATCAGAATTAGGGGATAAAAGTCAAGTCGCTGCGATCGCTCTCAGTGGCAGTACAAAATCCCCTCGCCCGATCTTTTTTGGCACCGCTGCTGCCTTATTATTAGCGAGTTTCTTGGGAGTAATAATTGGGCAAGGGGTTGCAGAAGTTCTACCTACTCATCTGGTTAAAATTGCTGCCGCCATCGGTTTTGCAGTTTTAGGAATTCGGTTATTATGGTTTAGTCAAGCGGAAAATTCAGAAACCGATTGATCATAAGAAAAAGCCGAGAAACCTGGTTTCGCTGAAGTTACCTGGTTTCTGGGAATACAAATCTTTAATTTATCTTAAAAAAATTATCCTGAATTCTCGGAAATCAAAGTGCAAAATCAAAAAGAATAACTCATGATTTGCACCTAAATTTTCTGGGCTATGTTTAACCAAATTATCAACTTTGTTAGCGATGTTCTTTGGCCAATTGCCGAACCCCTTGTTTTTACATTTTTTCCCCAATATGAACCCCTATTTAACACAATTCTCCCCATTGCAGAACCTTGGGTTCAGAAATTGTTAGAACAAAATCCTCAAATTACTCTGAATACAGCCCCAACTTTGGAGGTTAAACCGAGTCAAATTCTCAGCGATATCAATATTGTCAGTAGTTATAAAACCTTAACGCAACTGTCAGGTCAATCCTCGCAATTATTTATATTAACCGATGATATTGATATTTTAGCACCTGTTAATAATTCTAATTTTCCACAACAACCCAGTGGCATCATTTTACCAGAATGGACAATTAACAATCCAGGAGGAATTTTAGCTTTAGCTGGAGATGATATTTTAGTGGGTTCTCATCAAACCGATGTCATGAATGGTAATACCGGAAATGATCAATTATCCGGTGCAGAAGGAATTGATTTAATCCGGGGAGGTCAGGGAAATGATACTCTCAATGGCGATAGTGGAAACGATATTATTAATGGCAACCGTGACGATGATTTCTTAATAGGAGGAGATGGCGAAGACCTATTAAGAGGAGGCAAAGGAAAAGATGTTTTAGAAGGTAGCGCAGGACGGGATATTTTAATCGGAGATTTAGACTTTGATATCCTCACCGGAGGTGCTGATGCGGATATTTTTATTTTAGGTGCAAATCCCTCAGAAGTTCCTCTAAACGCCACTGAAGCCGATTTGATTACCGATTTTAAACCCACGGAATGGGATAAAATTATTATGATTGCGAGTTTCACCTCGGAACAACTCACCTTAGAAACCTTTGATCAAACTGCTAATTTACAACTCGCCACCGGAATCTCCCAAGGGGTAATTATTCGTCAAACCACAACGGGGAATATTTTCGGAGTCGTTGCTAATACTACCGATGTTAATGTTGTTAAAAATAGTATTAATATTGTTAATTTGAGTGATCCTCTCTTGGGAATTGGATAAAGATAAAACCCAATTTCTGCTAAACTTGTAGAGTGCGTAAGATCCGCGCAGACACCAACTCCCTCAATCTTTTTCTCCTGCCCCTATCAACAGTGCGGTCAATTTCAGGTACAATCAATCAGGATATCTGAGGATGGATCATGAACTGGATGCGCTACATTGCTGTTGCTTTAATTAATGCTTTGGGTGTAGTCGTTGGAATTATTTTGGTTCCCGCCCCTTCAACCTTAGCTCAGTCTGCACCGACGGATCTGAATTTGGAGTATCGCATTAACGACTCAGGACTACAACTGCAAGGATTTGAAACAAATACTCGCAGAAACCCTAACTTAGAAACAATCGAAATTACACCTAAATCCTTAGCTGAATTATATCAATTGCGCGATCGCATCCAAGCGGAATTAAAGAAAGTCTCTAATCCTCCCGATATTAATCGTAATTTAGAAGTTTGGCAATATCAACTGCAACTCAAACAATATGAAACCTTAGTCAAAGCTAATCGTCAAGTAGAAACCCAAATTAAATTTGAAGAAAAAACCCTAGAAAGTTGGAATCAGGCGATTAAAATAGCCACTCAAGCTGCAAAATTTGGCAAACAATCTGAAACCAATACCATTGAAGATTGGGAAACCGCACAACAATTGTGGTTGCAAGCCATTGATACCCTCAGAAAAATTCCCAGAGAGTCTTTTTTGAGTTCTAAAGCCATTGATAAAATTGTAGAATATCAAGGATATTTAGCGATCACCACCTATCAACGAGCTTTAGCGCAACAATCCCAAAAAGAAAAACCCGAAAAACCGCAAACAATCTCCCCAGTTTCAATTGCTAATCCTCAATTTCCAGGGTTTCAACTCTATGGAGATACAAACCGAGATGGGATTGTTAATGAAGCCGATGAACAACGGCCAGAACAATGGTCTTTATCTGTCGGGCCGTTAGTTTTATTTAATAATGATGATGATGATCACAATGGATTACCTGATTGGCGAGAAAAAGGTGTTAATGGGGATGAAGATGAAAAGGATTTAGCCCTGGTTCATTTTAAAGTTTCTCAGGAGTATAAGGGTTCAGAATTGTTGATGAGTGTTGATGAAACGGCTAGACCTTATATTAATATATTTCAGAAAACATCAACGGGATGGAAACCTATTGATTTATCCGGTTCAACGCCTTTAGAATTTAGTTCAGATATTATTTTAGGGGTAGAAGCCAAACAATTTGCTAATCAAAACTGGTCGGGTTTAATTAGTTTAAAAGCCATCGCCCGCAAACAAGGAATTATCATGGCAACGGATACGATTTCAATGGGAGTTGCCCCTTGGATTATGTCTCCAAATACCGCCCCCGTTTCTGAAGTTCATATTAGCGATCGCGGTGATAATCAAACGATTGTTCAAGAGGTAAAAACAATAGTTGAAACCACCGGAGCTAATGTTAAAGTCACACCAGGAGCAACCTTATGGATGCAAGGAACTCAAGAAATCGGTTATGTTCAGTTTCCTAAAGCTGAAGGTTTAGAGGAATATCCTGTTGTTTTAAAAGGCAATCGTAGTGCAGAAAGTGATGATTATGCTCAATCTTTAATGAATCAAAATTTCGGCTGGTTTGAAGTTAGTAAACCCCGTGAATTAGATGTGCTTAATCAATGGGCAGATTGGTATAATAATTTAGCCGTAACTCCCGCTTTACCCGATTATCCATTGGGAAGAATTTATTATGGTACAGCCGACAATGTGAGTCTAAATCCTGAAGTTGTTGAGTTTTTGAAAGCGCAAAAAATTCAAGGTGATCCTGTTGCCATTGATACGTCTTGGTTAATGATGCGTCATGTCGATGAAATTATTAATTTTATTTCTACTCCTTCCGGTGAACCCTTAATGTTAATTGCCAGTCCAGGGGAAGGGATTAAACTGTTAAAAGAACTCGAAAAACAAGGTTATGAAGGAGCCGCTATTAATCGAGGATTAAGCACTCAAACCACTGTAAGAGCCGCTTTGAATAATCAATTATTGCTCCAACATAATCAGAATTTACAAAAGGAAAAAATTGAACCTCTAATTAATCAACTCAAAAAAGAATTCAATTTGAGAAATGACCAAATTATTGAAATTCCAGCAATATTTAGTTATAGTGGGTATGCTTGGTGGCCGAATTTAATTAATTGTGTTTATGTCAATGGAGAATTATTAGTTTCTAATCCCAAAGGGCCGTTAATTGATGGCCGAGACTACACCCAAGAAGACTTTAAACGTCGAGTTGCCGTTGCCGGAATTAATGTTGATTTCCTAGAGGATGATTACTATCAAGAATTACAAGGCAATATTTACAGTGCCACAAATACCACTCGTCTAGGAAATGAACAACCTTTCTGGCAAGACTTACCTCCCCAAGAGGGTTGGGAGACCCAACCCCTACGATAAAATGTTACAACCTATTTAGGATTGCTATATTTTGATAACACCAACTTGAACGTCTTAATAAATTGAATGTATCAACATATTTGATATTATCAGGTTTTAAAGTAGCGATCGCATCTGCTAACACCCCTATCGGATTTTCTAAGTTCCACAACGGATGAACAATAATCACGGTTTTATTACCTACTTTGAAACCAGGTAAACTTCCAAACTGTTCAGAACTACAGGAAAAAGATTGACAAAAATTATCTCGCAGAGTTGTTGCTGTTTCCATCCATTTTTCTAAATCAGGGGGAGAAAAATCATCATCTAAACCGCATTGAAAATTACTATTTTCTAAAATTCTAATCAACGATAATCCCAAACGCCAATCTAACAAACCATGATAATTCATATTGCGATATTGTTGTAAACAATCATAGCAGGAAGAATCGCATTCTCGGTGTTTGTCGGAAATAATAGATCCGGCAAAAGTATCAGAATTAGCATTAAGATTAACAATTTCTTGGAGAATTTCTTGCCAATGTTCCGCTAACCATTGGGTAAAACCCGAACCATTGGGGAGTTTATCATTAATTACCAGTTCTGCAACTTGTTCTCCTGTTTCTTCTAGGGTAACTCGTCGCAAACCACTAATATCTAATTCTTCAGGATCGATATCTAATCTTTCTGCGACAACAGCACGAATAATGAAAGCGGCGGAATAAAAGGCGGCTTTAACTCCACAACCTTCTGATAAAGGATCGAGACATAAACCAGGAGGTAAAATTGCGGGTTTAATCCTTAAAACTCCTGTAGTTTTTGGGGAAATAATTGCTAAATTTTCTATATCTCCAGTCTGTTTAAATTTAACTCCTTTTTGCTGATTTTGAAATCGCTTTTCAATCCATTGATGATTTAAGACTTTATCTCCTGACCCAAAAGTTGCCTGTCCTACTGCGCCTGTGAATAATTGTCCTCGGTTATCATTGACCTGAAAAACTCGCCCAGAATTGGAAAAAGCGATCTGAGTATTGGTATTTTCAACTAAGTCAAAATCTAGGGGTTGTGACTCAGCAATACTCGCTGCACCCGTGATCAGGATATCATATTCAGTCTTGGCATCCTCACCCTGATTCAAGCTAGTGCGGAAGGCTAAAGGAACCGCCCATTTAAACACTCGAAACCCATCTTCTGTTGTAGCTTGACATTGAGGACATTCTGTATTTTCAATGAGTTGATCAGAGATATCTGTATATTGACATCGCTGACATCTTAACATCCATTTTCTTTGAGACAAAGGATCATTACTTGCCAGAACTAAATCATTTTTTTGATCGGTCGGAAAGGGAAATGTGAACCCAATGGCAGTATGAATTCGTTTATCTTTTGTTTTCTCAGAACCTGGAGCAAATTCTGTAATTGCTAAGTCTAAATCTCGGTCAATACTATAAATTTGAGACTTATTAATACCACCATGATACAATTCCCGAACTCGTGACGGCATTCCATACATCGGTAAAATACCTCCTTCTGCTAAACGTTCTGCTAAACCCGCCGCTCCTAATTCTGAATTTTTAGCACATTGATCAACTTGATCCCATAATTGTTCACGGGCAAATTCTTCTAATTCTTGAGAATTAATTCCGGTTACTCCTGTTAATAAAATATCAACAACATTGGTAACATCAGGTGAAGTTTTTAACCATTGACAAATTTTATTTGTGCGATCGCCTTCATTATTTAACCAATCTTGAGTCTTTCCAAATTCCCCATGACTATCGGGAGGCATGGGACTTTCCCACCATTTAATTCCTGCCTGAATAAAAGCCTGTCTTAAACATTCTTTAGCCAGTAAACGTTTGGTAATCTCAACCTGTGCCATTGAGAGGAAGGGAACCGGAGCCGGATCGCCCGTAATTCGGCTAGGATGCCGATAGTAAAATTCATCATGGGAACGACCTCGACAAAGGGTTAAAACAATCGCAAAAGCTTGACCTCGCCGCCCTGCACGTCCAGCCCGTTGTTGATAATTAAACCGCATCGGTGGCATATTTGCCATGACAACAGCCGTTAAACTGCCAATATCAATTCCGACTTCCATTGTGGTTGTAACACTGAGAAGATCAATCCTATCTACAACCTCAATTAACTCTCTTTCCTGCTCTCCAACATTGATAATAATATTCCGAAAATGTCGCTGTCTTTCTCCCTGATTATCCGTTTGTCCGGTTAATTCTTCGCAGTGAAATCGCAGAGGTTGACGTTGATTAATGGCTTCTGTTGCATAATAATTACGAGCGTGTAAATCTTTACAAGTTTTGTTAGGGTTAATGGGTAATTCTGCCAAACAATTTAATTGTGTACAAATCCCCCCAGCCCGATGTAAATGGGGACGTTGACAGGATTCGCATTGCCAAACCGGATCATCGGGAAGGGAAACTCGCACACTTAAATGTCGAGGATTGAGAATAAAATGATGGTGCTGACTTTGTTGACAGATCGCTGTTTTTAAAGATTGATATAATTCTGGTTTTAAGATATTATTTCGACTAGCACATTTATCCACATAATCGCGCAATTTAGGTCTAGCACCCTTCCAATCTTCCCAACTTTGAGGTTTATAGGGAGCATCAACTTGCTGATAGCGAAATAAGTCTCCTAATATCCGTAAACAACCATTACAAATACTTTCAAAAACTTCTGTTGAAGTACCACATTGTATCGCCAGTTGTTCTAGTTGAGCAGGTTTTACATCTAAACAAATGTAGCCTAAACCTGATGCTTCAACGCCAAAATACAAACGACCAAATAAAGTATCACAGATTTCTGATTCAACCTTTTCCCGAAGAGTTTTATCTTTTTTATTTCTTGTTGAAGGTATCAAGTCACGTTTCCATCCTCCTGTCTCAAAATCAAATAATTCCGTCCAATAATTACATTTCTCCCCATACACATAATAAAAATCTTGATAATCTACATCATTTCCGGCTGGGTTAACGCCCAATAGTGCTAATTTTTGAATTAAGAGTCCTGGGTCTTGAGAGTTATTTTGATCCTCAAACAGTACCCGCAAAGGAATGATCCGAGTTTGACCCCGTTGGCGAATTTCATTGAGTTTTTCCTGAGCTTGCTCTTGCAATTCTTTTAGCACTTTTAATTGTTTTGGAACAAGACCTTCTGGTAATGGTGTTATAGCAGTTTCAATCGCTTCTAGCAATTCTGAAATCGATTCTGAATTTCGTTGAGCAAATAATATCGAATCAGGATGAGTCGGTTGATTATCTTGTTCTAAATCTTCTAGGAGATGGAATTGACCCAGAGCTAATAGTCGTAATTCATCAAAGATGGTTTCTCTAACTAAATCATCATAGTGCGATCGCTCAATTCCATTAGCAATCGAAGCCGCATCTTCACGACTATCGGAAAAAACCACTAATTTCCGTGATTCTGCGTTGTCTGGGAGTTGATAAAAAAGTTCTTTTGATAACAGTTGACTGACCTTAGAAAAACCTGTCCGAAACCCGCGAATCGGTGATTTTTTAATTTTTTTTCTAGTATAATCTGCACTACAACAAGGACATAGGGAAGGTAATGCTCGAATAGATTGTTGTTTTTCTAAAGAGGGTGATCGAAAATTAAAGACATAGCCCATCTTAACCGCCTGTTTATTTTCTAAGTCACTATTCGGTTTTCCCAAACTAACGCAACCACTACGGCTGTCTAAATATGCTTCATCCCAGCACGCTTTTTCCTTTGATTTATCTTTCTTATTGTCTATTTTTTCCGTATTTTTTGATGAGATTAATGGTTGATTCCAACCTTTTTTAACTTCCTCATCTAGTTCATCTTTAAACGGCCAAAATACCGCATATTCAAAATAATTTTTCCGATCTAAAAAAACTGCTGTTTTCCGGTCAGGAATACCTTCAATATTCGGGTCAGTGGGTAACAATTCCCAACCATTATTATCCGATAAAGGCCGACGATTTCCCCCATAAAATACCGTTCCACACTGTTCACAATAGAGTAGTTCTAAGACTCGATATTGATCACAAAGGATAGGGGGAGATTTAGCAAATAGCTTACCAATGGGTCGATTTTCACTGGTGTCATTTTCTTTGCACCCATAGTTAGGTTGAGTACAAGCCCAAAGTCCTTCAATATTACGGAAAAACCAATGAAATCTAAATGAAATTAGGTCTGATTTATCTGATAATCCCCTAGTAATTAATAACCCTTGAATTGCTTTCCATAATTGTTGGTCTTCTAAGGTTTCACAGAATAGTTTTTTGCCAAACTTAGTTAGGGAAACAGCACGAGTTTTTTCGTTCCCATCTTCTTGACAAGCTAGAATCATTTTGGCTGAAATTGCCTTAGATTCAGATTCTAAAATATCTTTACAGAGTTTATATTCCGATGTTTGTTTTAAAGTTTCTTTTTCTTTGGAAATTTTATTATTAGCTAAATTAGCTAAAGCAATAAACGGTTCATTCGGTAAGGTTTCTGGAATTAAAATATCTGAAATCGGTTCAGGATCACCAGGAATAATCTGATCAGAATGCCATTCTGTCCCAAAAAAATCCGATAAAAACTCTAAGCTATCTGGATCATTTGGTTCAAGGGATGCACTAGAAGCTAAAATTCTTAATTGGGGATGACCTGGATATAAACCTAAGCGTTGTAATAATAGGCGTAATAAATAAGCAACTTCTGTTCCCTGTGTTCCTCGATATAAATGCAGTTCATCTAATATTAAATGAAAAACACTATCTTTATTTTCTAACCATTTTTTTGTTTTTTCAAAAATATTTTTATCTACATCCCGCATTAACATAATACCCAGCATGGAGTAGTTCGTGATCAGAATATCCGGGGGATGATCCTGCATATCCCAGCGACATCGCATTTCTGACCCATCTAATTGTGGAAAAAAGAACTTAACATCATTTTTTGTTTCTTCAATATGGCGTTTAGCTGCTTTCGCAGACTCAGAAATTTGCTGTATTTGTTTAACTAATTCTTCGATTTTATTCCCATTAGGTCTACCCTTTTCTGTAAGTTCATGTCCAGGTACGGGTGTAACTCCATTGTATCGACCAAAATAAATACGATTGCCGTTTCTATTCTGTTGAAACCAGTTGCGAGATTCCTCAGAATCTAACGCCCGTCTCAGTCGTGTTAATTGATCTTCGACTAGGGCATTCATCGGATATAAAATTAACGCTCTAACGGCTGCTTCTCGCTTTTCATGACTTCTTTGGGGGACGCGATAAGAACGTTTCCAACGGCGGTTTTTATTGATGATAGGATAGCATTGATCTTGCCATTCTGAATTTGACCACCAATCATTTAAGTGGGGATGTTCTGGATTAGGGGGTTGCCAATTTTGTTGTTTTGATTCTTGAATTAAATAAGCAAATAAAGGCAAAAGAAAGGACTCGGTTTTACCAGAACCCGTACCTGCGGTGACAACGGCATTTTGACCCGACAATGCTTTTTTTAGCATTTCTAATTGATGGCTGTAGAGTTGATAATCCCCTACTAAACCACAGGCGGCAAGTTCCTGAAACTCTTTCAGCGTCGTTTCATTTAACTCAGGAACATCGGTTAATTCTAATTGATGAATCGTTTTACCAGAACGTTTATATCGAGGGAGAGGTTCTATCCAGGGTTCCTGACAAAATACCCCATATTGAAGTAATATTTCTTCCCGCTCTTGTTCAATTTCTGGAAATCGAGTTGCAAAAGCAGTCTTGATATAAAGCAGGAAATTTTCCCGAATTTTTTTAAAGGCTCCTACTGGGTCATACATACGCGATCGCCTCTCCCTTTGGCTTATAAAGATAAGTTTATCACAAATCCAAGGATTGTATTTGTAAAGTTTGACAAAGTTTCTCGGCTAACTTATTTGCAATTAAATCGGGAACATCTCGAAACACTTTAAATCTTATCTGTGATCCCGATAACTGGCGATATTCGGGGATATATCCTGAACACAGAGTTAACGCTCTTTCTAACAGTTTGGGTAGAGTAGCACCCGTGGGAATAGCCATTAGAGCCTTGTCAGGATCATAGCGTAAAACATTTTGCTTTAATTCCTGTAAAACTGCATAAATTCCCCAAGTTTTATCAACTTTTACAGACTGTTGATCTCGCCAGAAGTAGTAAGATCGAACTTTAGTTTTCGGATGAGAATATTCAGTAAGATGAATATTAGACTCTAGTGATGGATTGGTTTTAAATTCAAAATTTTGAGGATCAAATATTTTTTTGTCCCAATTTAATTCTCCTTGTTCTTCAAAAGCTGGTAAATACTTCTCTAGGGAATCTGAAAAATTAACCAGTGACCAAGCAGTAGGAATTGCGCTATAATAGAAGTTAAAATGAGTAGCAATTTCCTCTAATTCATGTTCTGTTTCTGTTTGAATTAACACTCGCTGAGGCAGGAGTTTATATTTTCCTGGTTGTGGTGTTACTTCTAAGTAAATATGGGGATTCATTGAGCGACAAACTTGCGATAACCGTTGCAAAGTGTCAGGAAATCTTAACCCTGATAAAATTGCTTGTGGTACAGTTAGATTAGGCAATCTGACTAAAACAGGAGGACAAGCATAGACTTTATTATTGTCAGTAAAGTCAAAATCACAATGACCTAATGACTCTAAGAAAGAACGAATAATTAAATGTTGCTGTCCCTTTTGTTCATCATCTTGAAAATATAAACAATTGACAATCTGTTTGAATTTTTGCCACAACATTGTTTGTTTAACTGAGATCACATAAAGTAATTGATCAGGGTATCCAGGTTGAATACAATTTTTTGGAGAATCTATCGTTTTACTTTGTCGATTCAATTTTTCAGATAATTTGGGTTTTTTAGCTTTAATTTTCTTGGCAAATTTTGTATATTGTTCCCAAAGTTCACGTTTCCCTCGTTCAACTGAAATAACTTTATTTTTTTCTTTCCATAAGACTTTTTTCCAATCTCGTAATTTTTCTAAATCTGTACAAATGTAATTTTGAGGTTGAGAATCAACTTCACTATTTCCACAAAATTTAACAGACCGGGAACCGAGACTAATTTGCCAAATCGGTTGCCAATTAAATTGTTCTGAAGGGTTAGCAATTTGCCCAGGTTTTCTGCCAATTAAGATAATATTTTGATCGGTATTGGTAGCAACAACAGAATTGTATTGAAAAGCAGGGGGTTTATAGTCCTGAAAATATCCTCCAGCAACTCCCCTTGACTCCTGGGTTAAATTTCCAACAGCATCAAAATACTGGATTTTTGCAAGTTGCTGATTGTCAAAATTATCAACTAACTCCAAAAAACGGCAAGTAATAATTTCATCTCCTTGCTTAACTTTAATCTCAATTTTTTGATTTGTTGGAGCATTTAATGGTAAGGTATAAATTCCATTTTGATACTCTAGGTTCAATAGGGTTTCATTAGAATAACCCTGAACTGTTGTTGATTCATTGCCACTTTCTAGGATGAACTTAGGAGGTGCAAAGGCAAAAAAATTATTACCCTTTTCTAAACGAATACCCCCAACCATATTCAGTTTAGTTGTTGTGGGAAATGCCAATATAGGATATTGATCTTTTAACGTATCTCTCAAAGCAGCATCCGCTTTATAGAAGTTCCAACCAGGAGGTAAACCTTGATTAATTGTGACTTTTTCAAACCCTTTACAATCAGATTTACCCCATTGTTCTATATGGTGGGAACAACTTTGATGTACAATTAAATAAAAGGGAATATTAGGCAGAAGTTTTGAATCTTCTATCAACCCTGATAAACCTTCCCCCATCCCTAAAATTAACAGGCGAACTTTAGATGGGTAAAGTTTAAATTGACATTTTTGATCAGAAGATTTTAATTCAAAACCTGTTTGCCAATATTGAGATAAATCAATGGAAATAGGAGTAGACCAATTTTCGCTTTCTGGTTCGCAGGAATATTTATCGTCAAACGATAACCCATTTTCTGGGAAATTTTTTCCTATTTTACATCTTACTTTTAGCTTTAAATATTGTGCTGTTCGATCCCATTTTGCGGAAAGTCCCAATAAATAACGATAAATTAACGTTCCATTTTCCGATAAAAATTCTCCTGTTCCATCCCATTTCGCTAACTCCTCTAAAACAATATTCAGGAGTGCTTGACAAAATTCATTATTAATTCCTGACTCCAATAATCGAATTGTTCTTCTGTTGAGAATTTTGTTACCTTTCTCAATGAGTAAGTTAGCTAAATTTTGATCAGAGATTGAAGAATTAGGCAATAAATCAGCAGCATCAAAAATTGTCGGTAAGTTTTTTATTTCTTCCTCAGTTAATAGAGTTTGTCCCAGAGGGAAAGCAATATGACGATTATCTCCAACAGTAATTTTCTTGAAAATTCCCCATTCGCCTAGTTTTTCATGATTTGCCCAGGTTTCTAAATCATCCCACAATTTAAACATTTCACGAAAGTCTGGATATTGTCTATCCGCAGAATCTCTTAATAAATTTCGCAGTCTTCCATAATAATTATGAGAGGCAAAATTATCATCTGCATCATGGGTTGCCGCTAAAACAAAAAACGCTAAATATCCAATATAACGCGGATACTTTAATTTTTTAGATTTATATTTGTCTAAATCTTTTAATGCTAAAGCAGTCCGAAAAATATTGGGATAACGTTCAGAAAAACAAGACGACCCTCTTTTAATAGCTCTAATAAAGTCTTGACAATCAACTTGATAATTAGATCCTAAATTATTAATCAGTTCTTCTGTAACATAGAGATAGACGTTGCACCCTGCCCGTTCTTCATTGAAGAAATGAGCCGCAATCAGATTATTCCACTTTAAGTAATCCATGATCAACTTTTTTTGAGTTTTGATAGGAAGTTTTCGGGAAATAGGATTAACAATTCTTATCAAAGAGAATTTGTCAATTTTGAATCTCCCAAAATGGCCGATCTCCATCTTTACTCTAACTTAACCTTATTGTTCTCAGTTAGCAAGATAGATTTCATATTGTCATTTTTTATTAACTCAATTTCGGAAACTTTTCCTCAGTAAAAATACGGATGTTAAAAGTTATATTAATTTTAAAATATGTGGATTATACTGTTGACAAAATTGACGTAATGACTAATAACAATCGAGAATTGTCATAACCTACGAGTTATTTAGCTAGGGGGAATGAAAATTTAAAAATACTACCTTGTCCTAAATGACTGGAAACGGAAATTTTTCCTCCTTGTAATTCTACTAAACGACGGGTAATTGCTAATCCAATTCCAGTTCCTCCTGAATGTCGAGAACGGGAACGATCTGCTCGCCAAAAGCGTTCAAAAACATAGGGTAAATCTTCGGGAGAAATGCCAATTCCAGTATCAATTACTGCAACCCAAAGAAAGCTTAAATCATTTTCTATCTTAACGGTAATTGTTCCCGTTTCGGTATAACAAATGGCATTTCCTAATAAGTTGACTAAAATTTGTTCGGTTCGATCTAAGTCAGCTAAAACTAAAGGCAAATCACGTTTAGATTCTAATTGAAGAATTGGCCCATCTTCTAACAGTTGATCGGAAAATCGTTGGACTAAGGATTCTAATAAAGGATATAAATTAACGGGTTTTTGATGAATGGATAAATAACCAGATTCAACTTTTGAGAGTTCCTGTAAATCGTTAACTAATCGTTCTAAGCGTTTGGTTTCTTTAGCTAATTGTTGATAAATTTCGGGAGAAGGTTCAATATGACCATCGGCTATTTCTTCTAAATATCCTCTGACAACGGTTAACGGAGTTCTTAATTCATGGGTTAAATCACTAATTAGTTCTCTTCGTCCTTTTTCAACATTTTGTAAACTAGCCGCCATTTGATTAAAGCTCATCGCTAATTGATTTAACTCAGGAATATCACTAGAAGACATTCGTTCTGACCATTCCCCGGAAGCAAATTTCTGGGTAATTTCTTCCATTTGGGTGAGGGGTTGGGTAATTCTTTTTGTTAACCAATAACTGAGTCCGACGGCGGCGGTTGTTCCCGCTAAAACTGACCAAAAGGTGCTGCGGTTCCAAGCAATTTCAAAGCCTTTTACAAGACGAGTCCGAATATATTGTAACCTAAATCCTGGGCCTTCTAGTTGTTCTAAATTACTGACGAAAAACCGAGGAGAAGAAATTTTTCCAATAATCACTAAGGATGTCACCCCAATTAACATCACTAACAGATGGGATAAAAATAAACGCCCTCGTAAACCAATTTTAGCCATATTGAATTTGTTGATTTTGTCTCTATTTTAATGCTAAAATATGAAATTTAGACTTGCTGTATGAGATAATAGGGTTCATTTGTTGTCGGGTTTACCAAGTAACGCGATCGCTGATCTTTTCTAATAATTTTTGCCCAACACCGGACACCTGATCTAAATCTTTTAGGGAAGTAAAGGGTTTTTTCTGTCTAGTGGCTATAATATTTTGAGCTAATTTTGCACCCACTCCGGGTAAGGTTTCTAATTCCGCTTGGGTCGCTGTATTCAGATTAATTTTAACGCTTGAAGACCCTGAATTTACAGTCTCTACAGGTTTAGAATTAGTAGATTTTGTAGTAATAGAACCCCCACAGGCTTTTAAATCTTTTTCAATTTTTGTTAATAGCCAACTGGGAATTCCTAGGGCTGAATTTTGATACAGTCGTTCAAATTCTCTCTGAAAATGATTCGCAACGGTTTGATTTTTAATCACAATTAAGGTTTCATCGTTTTGGGTATTAGCGCCTTCTGTCCAATTATGGGAACCTGTGATTACAATTTTACCATCAATAATTCCAAATTTATGATGTAAGCGATCGCTAGGGTATAAATTCGGAATTCCTACTGTGGAAATAGGCTGTTTCCAAGGATGATTTTCCGCTTCATAACGACACTTATTAACTAACGAAATTCCCATCATATCTAACCCTTCACTATAGGAACGATAGGCAAAATCAGGGTCAATTAATCCCTGAATTAATACCTGATTTTGATGTTTTTTTTCTAAGGTATTCACAATATCTTGAGAAGAAAATACAAATAAGGCAAAATTAAAGGATTGAGCAGCCTTTTGTAACTGTTGTTCAATTAAACCATTAGTGCTATTTTGCCAAGGTTGTTTTCCAGAGGTAGGAGAAAATTGAACGGTAACAGGAATATTCCCGACTACAATAGTCTGATCACCTCGAAAAGGTTTTTTTATTCCAAATAAACTATCCTTTTTTTTGCCAACGCCATCTCCCCACATTAAATTAAACTCTTGAGTCAATAATTGTGCTAATTTTGCACTTTCAATCTTTAATAAATTATTCGCATTTCCTTGACTTTCTAAGGCTTGAAAATCACCGTGAACATCGCTCGTTGTCCAGTTAGCAGAAGTAATAATTATATTTTTGCCATCAACGACCATAAATTTATGGTGCATTAAGCCTGTCCCGGTTGAGCCATCTTTGGTATCATCAATTATCGGAATTCCGGCATTTTCTAACACGATTAAAGCATCTCGTTGCTGACTTTCCTCCGAGCTAACTGTTCCATCCCGGTTCAAATCGGCTAGTAATATAAATTCCTGATATCGATTCTTTTCCCGTTCAGGTAACTGCTGAATTTCTGTGGATGTTAATGAACTCCAAGGACGACGATAGGTATTTTCTAAAATTACTCTTACCTGAACCCCAGCTTGATGACGTTCCACTAACGCTTGAGCAATATTGGGTAAACGGAATTCTTGAACTGCCACATCAATTGTTGATGTTCCTTGAGCAATTGTATCAATAATAATTTGTTCTAAATTATCCCCAAAACGCACAGATTGACGATAGGGTTCTGGATAAACTGACGCTTCAGAATGATTAAAATAAACTTGAATTAAAGGATCTTGAGGTAAGGGTTGTAAACGGGGCTTTAAGACAGATTGGGATGAATTTTTAACACAAGCATCCAGACTCAAAGCCAGTAATACAGTTAAACCCAACTGCAACGAAATTCGGCTGAATTGATCCACAACTAATCCCAAAAATGAATAGATTCTATTAATAGTTTGGCAGCAAGAGGAACAACAAACAAGGGATTTTTCCGAGTTTCCTGTAAAACCGAGGTAACGGGCCACTCACCCAGGACGATTCAACTCCTGCCTCCTGATTCGGGTAATCTATTAATAGGGGGGAGATTAACTTAATTTCTGCCAAGCTACCGAGTTAAAAGGATGTCACACTTTTTAACCGTCTGTGAGCGCCGTAAGCACTGGTTCAGGGCTTGTAGGCGCGGGTAATAACCCTCACTGCTGTGCTATGCCAAAACGAAAGAGGACATTTCCCTGTGGCCATAAAGGATATGGGAAAATCTGTCATCGTTGTAATCAACAAGAGGTGACAAAGGATTCCCACCATCAGGCCATTGAGGACAAACGAACCAAAAAACAACAGTGGGAAGCCTCCTTTGCTCAGGATATTATTGACCTGAGAGGCTTACCGGATTATGTCGTGATTAAAGCCAGGGCGATTATTGCTGGCTTAAATGACCAAAAGAGTTATCGAGACTTTGGGGGGAAGCGACTTCGCCATAATCGATTTATTATCAGTATTCCCGTCACGCGGAATTATCGAATGCTTTGTCAAGATAGTGGTAATTTCCTCGTTCCCCAAAAAGTTCTCTCTCATGAAGATTACAACGTTTGTAAACCGGGAGATTAATTCACCAAAACCACTCTAAATCCTAACCCTTTTAATTTTTCCCTTGAAAAGAAAACTCAACTTTTGATTTAGAAATATCCATGCAAATCTACCTCGACTATAGTGCAACCACTCCTCCCCGGACTGAAGTGATCACTCTGATGCAAAGGGTGATGGCTCAACAGTGGGGAAATCCTTCTAGTATTCATGAGTGGGGTCAGAGGGCTGCAACGGTTTTAGAACGCTCTAGAATACAAGTAGCTCATCTGATTAATGCTCCACCGGAATCGATTATTTTTACTTCTGGGGGAACTGAAGCGGACAACCTCGCCATTATGGGCGTCGCTCGTCAATATTCCCAACCCCAACATTTGATTATTTCTGCGGTGGAACATTCGGCGATTGCTGAACCTGCACGACTCTTGGAACAGTGGGGATGGCAAATCACCCGCTTACCCGTAGACAGTCGCGGACGCATTCACCCGTTGGACTTACAAGCAGCCATTCAACACAATACGGTTTTAGTGTCGATTATTTATGGCCAAAGTGAAGTGGGGACATTGCAACCCATCGAAACGTTAGGCAAAATTGCCCATGCTCACGGGGTTTTGTTTCATACCGATGCGGTACAGGTGGCGGGACGTTTACCTGTGGACGTGCAGCATTTACCCGTTGATTTATTATCTTTATCCAGTCATAAATTGTATGGCCCCCAAGGGGCCGGGGCTTTATATGTTCGGGATACGGTAAGCTTAACGCCTTTATTGGGAGGAGGAGGACAGGAATTTCAACTGCGTTCTGGGACGCAGGGGGTTCCCACGATAGCCGGATTTGGGTTAGCCTGCGAATTAGCGGATCAGGATTTGATAACGGAAATGCTGCGGTTAATTGGGTTACGCGATCGCTTATTTGACTTATTAGCCGATGTACCCTATTTATTACCCACAGGCGATCGGTTAAATCGTTTACCCCATCACGTTAGTTTCTCTGTGCTTCCCCCCAAACACATTGACCCCAAAACCCTGACGGGAAAAACCCTAGTCCGTCAACTGAATTTAGCCGGAATTGGCATCAGTGCAGGTTCCGCCTGTAGCAGTGGTAAACTCAGTCCTAGTCCGATTTTATTGGCGATGGGATATGACGAAACTGCGGCTTTAGGAGGGATTCGGTTCACCTTGGGACGGGATACCACCGAAGCGGATATTGATTGGACAGCAATGGTTCTCAAACAAGTCCTCAAGCGTTTAATTCCCTGTGTAGCCTTAGCACGATGTTAGGAGACTTCTACATAGATTTAGATCGCCCCTAACCCCCATAAGGGGGAACTGGAATTTCAAAGTCCCCCTTAGATTTAGGGGGATAAAGCCCATTTTTTAATCATTAATCCCTTTAAAATTATGTCGGAATTACCTAACAGTTTAGAAGAAGCAATTGAACAAGCTAAACAAGCAACTCAAGCGGCTTTAGCTGATGGTTATAAGTTAATTCAAGTTGAATTAGTTTTTCCTGAAATTGAACTAGAAGCTCAATCAATTGCCCAACAATTTATTCCCGTGATTGAAGAACCCCATCGTCAATTAGTGGTATTGTTCCCGGATACAGGTGCCGCTGCTTTAGCCCGTCGGGACTGGGGAAAAACCTCTTTTCGGGTGACAGATTTAGGAACTTCTCGTTCTCCCATTGAAACTCGGTTAGAACCAGAAGATCAACAGTTTTTAGTCGTATCTCCTTCGGCTGTAGAAGTGGCACAGATGGAAAAATTGTCGCAATTGGCCGGAGATCGTTCCGTAATTTTACTGAATCCAAAGCTTGAAGATATTGCTATTATAGGAATAGGATACGCTGCTCGTCAGTTACGCGAAAGGTTTATCAAGACCATTGAGTCTTGCTATTATCTCAAATTCTTAGAAGGGGCCGCACTCAGACGTTGTTATCCTTCAATGTGGGAAGTTTGGTTAGAAATTGATGGGCAGTACCAGTTAATAGCCGAACAAGCGACAAAACCTGTCGGGGATGAACTGGATCTGATTTTGGCACAGGTGACTCAAGGAAGTGATGAGTCAGTGGGACAACCTGTCCAACGGCCCAAAAAAGGTGTTTTGTCTGGACTTCAGAGTTTTATTCGCGCCTTAAGCCAATAATTCCTGTTCCGACGAACATCCTCTAACGTGTGCAAGTGAATCAAAATGCTGACTCGACGCATTGTTATTGGTGACGTACACGGGCATTATGACGGGCTAATAACCCTTTTAGAACGTATTGCTCCGGGTGCAAATGATCAAGTCTATTTTTTAGGGGATTTAATCGATCGTGGGCCTAAAAGCGCCCAAGTGGTTGAATTTGTCAAAAATAGTCCCTATCAATGTTTACGGGGCAATCATGAACAACTGATGTTAAATGCTTTGCCCGAAGATGGAAAAAATCCTCAAGCTTGGCAAGCCTGGTTATACAGTGGGGGTATGACCACCATTACCAGTTATCAGGATTTAGGGATTATTCCCAGGGATCATATTCATTGGATGGCTTCTTTACCTTTATATCTGGATTTGGGAGATATTTGGCTAGTTCATGCGGGGGTGCATCCAAAAATGTCGATTAAAGAACAAAATGAGGAGGAATTTTGTTGGATACGGCAAGAGTTTCACAATATCCCTAAACCCTATTTTGTTAATAAATTAATTATTGTCGGTCATACTATCACCTTTACTTTTGATGGCATTGAACCGGGACAGTTAGTTCAGGGTCAGGGGTGGTTAGGAATTGATACGGGAGTTTACCATGCCAGAAGTGGCTGGTTAACTGGATTGGATATTACCAATAAAAAAGTTTATCAGGTGAATGTTCTACATAATAATCAAATGCGGATTTTACCCTTAAATCGGATTGTTACCCATTTAAAACCGCCTTCTTTATTAGCTAGATTGAGTTATGTTAGACCTTAAAATTTCGGTTCAATTCTTAAAAGATGACCTGTTGAATCATAAAGCTAAATTTCCCCAAAATCAGTTGTTTTCTAGCTTCAATAAATTTATCAAAGTTGTCTAGCTGCCATAATTCTCTATCTGTAGGAATTAGATGCAAGTTTAGATAACTTTCATCTTTATCACTAAACCAATCTTCCGGTGGAATATCTCTTTTACCTCCTGCACCATTTTCTTGAGCAGTTAATAACATACAGTTGGCAATTTGGTCACGGTCAAACTGCCTATATTTAAGTAAATCTTTACGTCCGGTGTTGGGGTTCGTTTCTTTAATTTTACGCAGTAAAGATTGGGGGAAAATATGATCTATTTGGGGTAAATTAGATTGATATGATGGATAATAATTAAAATCTTTGTACCATAAATTAAAGATTAAATGAATGTATTTTGATTGATAATATTGCTCTAAAATGGTATTTGCTGTTATTTGTAAGTTTCTCCCATCAGCAAGAATAACATTAAAAATTTGTTTGACATCAAAATTATTAATTTCTTTTATTTTTTTAGTACATCTATCAATTAAGTTATCGGGATTCCCACTAAAAGCTCCAGTAATGAGTGTTCTTAACATATAGGTGTCTAACTCCTGAACAGTTGACCATTTACCCTGAAAATGATAGCGAAAATAAATTACAGGAATCAAAGCTAGATAAGAAGGAACAGCTTTATCTGTTCGCATGAAGGTTTTACCAAATAAGAAGTCTTTCACATCTTTGATCGCATTCGCTATATTATCCCAGTTGTTAATAATATCTTCTTTGGTTTTTCCATCTCTAAACTTATCAACATCATAACGCGCTCCTTTTTCTAGCAAGGTAATGCAGGTTTTTAAGATAAAATCTCTAGTAAAGTTATAACCAGTTCTATTAAGTTCATCTAGTAATACTTCAATTTGTTCGCCTGCTTCATCCCAACTGGCTGTTAACAGAGAAAAAAGTAAATCAGATTTTCCTAATTTAGTTCCCCCTGAATTAGCTCTAATAAAAATTTCAACAACATCATTCTCTTGATAGGCTTCAGGATTATCAACGCTATCTAGTTCTTGATAAATCAGAACATCAACTGTACAAAACTGACGAATAACCAGAGCAATATTTTTACGAATGCGCCTTTCATCATCTTTGATTAACTCTGCATTACTGTCTTCAATAATGTTTTCAGCAATTTCATCAAACTGTTTATTGCTAAAAACAATATCTTTAAATTTAATCCAGGGAAATTTGGCAGTTTCCGAATTAAAAAATTTAAACTGATAGCGAATATCTTCTGGAGCCGATAAATTTCCACTCAGAACATTAAAGAAAAGCTCTTTTTTCTCGTAGCTTCCTTTTAAACCAATATAAAGGCTTTGTAATCGCTGTTGACCATCCAAAACCAATAATTTAGTTTGCGTATTTTCAGGAATGCTATAGTGCGACAATTTTATACTTTCTTTGTAGTGGTCAATAAATTTACGACATTTAATTTCTGATTTAGTCCGCCAGACTAATAAGGTACTAATGGGATATTCTCGCATAATCGAGTCGAATAAACGCTCGATTTGTTCTTCTGACCAAACAAAAGGACGTTGAATATTCGGCAACCAAAAACCGCCATCCTTTTCTTCATTGTTGAGATAATTCACCATCTTACGAATGGTTTCTTTCTGGTTTCTCATAGGGTAATTTCCTGAAAAAATTTGATTTGTGACTTAATTAAACGTTCAATCACAGTTATAATTAAGCTTGATATTGAACCAGGCGATCGCTTTCTTCAGAAGCACAATAAGCCTGAATAATCGTATATAAATCAATATCATTTTCTAATAAACAAGCATGACCGCTATCGGGTAAAACCACCATTTGAGCATTAGGTAAAGTTTGAGTTAAAAATTGTCCTTCTAAAACAGAAGGTAATAATCGATCAGCACCACTCGCAATCACTAAAACAGGAATATTAATCTCCCGAAGATGGGATTCATTCGGTTTAAACGCTTGCAATAATTCTAATCGCCATGCTGATGTTTCTTTCGGAACTGAATTCATCGCTGCTAATAACGCTTGACGTTCTGAGGCTTCAATTCGTCCTAAAGACGCTAAAAACGGCAGTAAACCGATTACTGAACTGGGATAAAACCAATCAGGAAGCCATTGAGTTAAATAGGAACCCCATCTTAACCAAGGTCGTTGTTTAAAGGATGAAGCCGGATTAACTAAAATTAAACGACTGAACCATTGCGGAGCTACAATTGCGACTAATAAAGCTAAACATCCCCCAAAGGATTCGCCACATAAATAAATCTCCCGTTTGGGGTTAGCTTTGCGTTCAACTTCAATTAAATCTATGGTTTTTTTAGCTAAGGTTTCCCAGTCAGATTTATCGGTTTTTGGAATAGTTAAACAACGAATTTCAAACGCATCCATTAACCGAGGAATTTGAACATTGAACAGTTGACCTGTCCCATCCATTCCCGGTAAAAACAAAAATAACGGTAAATCTGGTCTAGGAGAAGTGGGTTTGAGAAAATTTAGGGTGTTTTCCGTGACTCTGGATAATGTTAAGGAAGAAACAGTCATAATTTAGGTGTCAGGTGTGTGGAGCGGGCGTCCCCGCCCGCTAACAGTGTGTTAGGTTTCAGTCAACTGTCAACACTTCGACAAGCTCAGTGCAAAGCTGTCAACAACCAACCATTAACTTATATTTTGCAACAGAATTTCAGGACAAGCCCGTTTCATTAAACCCGTTAAGACGTTTCCGGGGCCAATTTCCACGACTTGTTGAACCTCTAACTGCGATAATTGTAAACAAATTTCTTGCCACCGGACAGAACCTGTCATTTGTTGAGTTAGACGTTGTTTTAACAGGGTTGGATCGGTTGTGGGTGTGGGATCAACATTGGATAAGACCGGAACTTCAGCAGAATTAAAGGTAATTCCGTCTAAAATTTGTTGAAATTCTGTAGCAGCTTCCGCCATTAAGGGAGAATGAAATGCACCGGAAACATTTAATTTAATCGCCCGTTTTACTTTAATATTTGCTAACACTTGATCAACGGCTTCTGGAGTTCCTGAAATTACAACTTGTGCGTCACTATTATCATTAGCCAGAACCACATTTTCTATTTGTTGAATTTGTTGTTCCAGTTGTTCTCGATTAAACCCTATTAAAGCTGCCATTTGTCCGCCAGCCGTGTTAGCCATTAATTCTGCACGACATTTAACTAACTTCAAACCCGTTTCAAAATCAAAGACCCCAGCCGCATATAAGGCTACATATTCCCCTAAACTATGACCAGCAACATAATTAGGAGATTGCCCTTGTTTTTTTAGCTGATCTACCAGTAACGTTTCAACCACATATAAACTCGGTTGAGTATAAAAGGTTTGAGATAATTTATCTTCTGAATGGTTACAAATTTCAGGAACAGACCAACCCAGAATTTTTTTAGCTAATTCTAATTGATCTTGAAGTTCAGACTGTTCAAATAAATCAGCCCCCATGCCAATTTTTTGTGAACCCTGACCCGGAAAAATCCATGCTGTTGTTGTCATTTTTATTTTTTAACGATTAACAGTTCACTCTCACACTGATAACTGATAACTGATAACTGATAACTGATTATCTTCCCCATTCAAAAATAGCCGCACCCCAGGTTAATCCAGCGCCAAAACCGGATGTAACAATGCGATCGCCGGGTTTGATTTTTCCCTCTCGAACGGCTTCATCTAAGGCTAAGGGAATAGAAGCCGCAGAAGTATTACCATATTTTGCTAAATTACTAATCACTTTTTCTGAGGGAATATTTAATTCTTCTGCGACCGCATTTAAGATGCGTTGATTCGCTTGATGGAGAATTAACCAATCGATTTGATCAACGGTTAAATTTGCTCTAAATAATGCTTTTTCAATGATTTCTGGAACCTTTCTAACCGCAAATCGATAGATATCTTTACCATTCATTGTAATAGGATGATAACTCCCTTGACCAATCGTAATTCCGGGTAATATTTCTTGAGGTTGGGGTTGATAGGATAAATTTAAAGATTGATTTTGTCTGCCATCACTTCTAATTTCAAATCCCAAGAGGCGATCGCGTTCATCCGCCTGTAAAATCACGGCTCCCGCCCCATCACCAAATAAAATACAAGTTGTACGATCTGACCAATCAACCCAACGGGATAGAATATCAGCCCCAATTAAAAGAACAGTTTGATAAACTCCAGTCCGAATAAATTGAGAGGCGGTAACTAACCCAAATACAAACCCCGAACAAGCGGCGGTCATATCAAAAGCCACTGCTTTCGTTGCACCCAATTGAGCTTGAATTAAACTAGCACTTCCAAATAGATCATCGGCTGTTGATGTAGCTAAAATAATCAAATCAATATCCGCCGGGTCAAGTTGTGCCATTGCGATCGCATTTTGAGCCGCCGATGTTGCTAATGTACTTAAGGAAGTATTGGGATCAGCTAACCGTCGCTGCTGAATTCCCGTGCGAGAAGTAATCCATTCATCGGAAGTTTCGACCCGTTCAGACAGTCCATCATTATCGAGTAAAACCGAGGGAGTCGCCGATCCGCAGCCTGTAATTGCAATGCCTGTTATTGTCATCTGTCTTCCCCCTTGGAGACCCACACCATAGCTGTAATCAGCTTGGTATTGGGAGGAAAAGGGGGGCAGGGGCTATGTTGCATACAAATAACCATCTTTTCTGTGAATAAGTGAACAATATTTGTGACTAATACCTTGTACAAGTGTTTTCTTTAAGGAAATATTGAAACTACCTGTTGTACGAACTGCCACACGACCAATATAAGTTCCCACTTTATGGCCAGAGGAAACAATTGCTTTCACAATATCTCCGGTTTGAAAACCTTTAACAAATTTCAGCCTGGGAACATATCGAGATGGAAACCCAAACTTGTCAGTGCGACACATCTGCCTAGAACCGTGTCCTGTCGCCTTAATTAACAAGGGTTGAGAAGTCAATACCTGCAAAGAATTAACTTTTCCAACACAAGCTGCATCTAGCCAATGAGTTTTTGGTAAATTTAACCGGGTTCGATTGAATTTTGTTAAACCACCACTACCCGTAGAAATAGGTAAGCCCGTTTCTTTAAGGCGATTAAACAATGCCCATCGAGTTGAATTAACGGCTGTAGCATCTTTAATTGTTTGACTTCGATGGGTTAATTCAGCACCAAAAATAACTTGCTCATCTTGAACTAAAGCCATCCCCGTAGTTTGAGAACCTGGGTCTAATTTGAGAATAATTAATTGAGGAGTTGCGATTACCACCTTTTTGAGAATGATCGTAAATGGATACCTTCTAAATACCGCAGCTTTACCAGCCGTTAACAACTTGTGAGCCATTGACGGCTTGCATGGTGTTAGTGGTTTTTTATTGGTATCAAGGACGAAAACGAGATTAGACATTGTTGTGTCTTTCCACTGTTGTGTAATGTTAGCTTCGGCAATGTTGTAGGTCGGTACTTTCTCAATACACCTGCCTCCCAAATGGCTAATTAATATTGAGATTACAGAGCTTAGAACTAGCTACGCATTCTAAGGTGTGAACTTTAACCCTTCCCTACAACGGAGGTATTTCTACCTGAGCCTGGTCAACTAGGGCTTTTACAAGCCCCCGCTATATCGGTACTCCGATTAGCGGTGGGTTATTGACTGAACCTCTGTTCTTTGTCATGAGCTTGAAGATGGCGAGCAGTGACGAGGAAAAAGGTAAAAGGTAAAAGGTAAAAACAAGAACATTTTGCCATTTTACTTTTTACTTTTGCCTTTAAATTGGGATTAACTACTGACAGCTTTTTGATCAGGCTGAGAGTGTTGTTGATATTGGGATTGAATGCGTTCTAGGACTTGGTTATCGATCGCCTCTTTTGCCAAACGAACCGCATTAGCAATCGTTGCACCTTTCGAGGAACCGTGACTAATAATACAAACCCCCGCCACCCCTAAGAGTAACGCACCGCCATGTTCAACATGATCCACCCGTTGTTTAAACCGCATTAAACTCGGTTTCAGCAGTGTTGTTCCCAATTTTGCCTGAAATCCAGAAGTTAACTCCTCCTTGAGCATTTGCAGAACTGCTTCTCCTACTCCTTCAGCAAATTTCAACAGCACATTACCGACAAAACCATCGCAGACAATCACATCAAATTTCCCCGTTAGGACATCTCGGCCTTCAGCATTTCCACCAAAGGCAATTTCAGGATGATTTTCTAGGAGTTGATAGGTGCGAATTGCCAAATCATTACCTTTACAGGCTTCCTCGCCAATATTGAGTAACCCCACTTGGGGTTGAGACGTTCCCAGGACATAACGACTGTAAATCGTTCCCATCACGGCAAACTGTTCTAAAAATTTGGGGCGACAATCAACATTCGCACCCACATCTAACACCAAAACCGGAGAATCAGGCTTCATGGTGGGCAAAACAGCACCGATAGCAGGGCGATCAATACCGGGGAGACGTCCTAAACGCAACAAAGCCGAAGCCATTGCTGCACCGGAATGACCCGCCGAAACGACAGCATCGGCTTTTTTTTGCTTAACTAAATTCATTGCCACGTTAATCGAAGCTTTGGGTTTGCGTTTCAATGCTCCCAAGGCTTCTTCGTGCATTTCGATCGTTCCCTCAGCCGGAATAATTTGGGGTAGGGGCAAGTTGCTAGAGTGGTGTTTGAGGGCGGATTCAATTTGATCGGGATCACCGACCAAAAAGACTTCCACGTCCCATTTTTCCTGTGCCATGATTGCCCCTGCAACGATTTCGGCCGGAGCATGATCTCCGCCCATAGCGTCAATTGCAATTCGTGCGCGAGTTGAACCCATTGACCAACGTTAGAGAAACCTTCAAAATTGTACCGGACGATTGCCATGTCTGAAAGAGGGGGGGAAGAGGGCAGGGGGAGCAGGGGAGGCAGGGGAGGAGTTTTTCCTCTATTCTTTACTATTGGGTTTGTTTTGTGTTTGTTTGATGTTTTTTTAACGATTCAACATGATTGATATTATTAGTTCTGGATTAGTGAGTGTTTGGTTGGAAATGGCCGGAGTGGAGCAGGCGGGACTGAATGCCTCTCTACTGGACAATTTGGAAACGGAATTATCCGAGGTTGTATTTCCTCAACAGCCTGATCCTGTCGCTGAAGCGGTGTTGCAGCAATATTTGAATCGGTTATCCGCAAAGGGACTTTCAAAGGATTTACAGGGGGTGTGGGTGCAGTCGAGTTGGGTTCCCTTGGCTAAGAATTCGGGGACAACGCCCCTGCCTGCGGCTTCTCTGACGAAGATAGCGACTTCTTTGGCATCCCTACAGGTTTGGCGTCCTGAACATCGGTTTGAGACGTTGGTGGGTGTCACTGGGCCGATTGTTGGGGGTGTGGTACAGGGGGATTTAGTGATTACGGGAAATGGTGATCCGTTTTTTATTTGGGAAGAAGCGATCGCGTTAGGAAATACCCTAAATCAAATGGGAATTCGTGGGGTCGCAGGGAATTTAATAATTGCTGGTAATTTCTATATGAATTATGAAATTGATCCGCTTAAAGTCGGTCAATTATTAAAACTAGCATTAAATTCAACTTCTTGGAACGAAGAAATTATTTACCAACATTCTCGGATGACACCGGGAACTGCTAAACCTCAAGTTGTGATTGCGGGAAATGTAGTGTCTCAATTTGGGGGTGCTAATTCAACAATAATTATTCGTCATCAGTCTTTAGCCTTAGTTGAAATTCTTAAACAAATGAATATTTATAGTAATAATCTCATGGCTGAAATTTTAGCTGCCAATGTTGGGGGGGCTGCTACTGTCAGACAATTAGCATCACAAGCGTCGGGGGTTCCTATTGATGAAATTCGTTTAATTAATGGTTCGGGGTTAGAACCTGAAAATCAAATTTCTCCGAGGGCTGTGGTGGGAATGTTTATGGCTTTAGCTCGATATTTACAAGATACAAATCTTACCGTTGCTGATTTATTTCCGGTTGCTGGGATCGACACTCAAGGCACATTAGAAACTAGAAAAATTCCCGTTTATACTCCAGTAAAAACCGGAACGTTATCCGATGTGAGTGCGTTAGCAGGTGTTTTACCAACCCGTGACCGAGGTTTAGTTTGGTTTGCTATTATTAATCGGGGAACTGATTTAGATGGGTTAAGAGCGGATCAGGATTTATTATTACAGCAATTAGTGAGTAAATGGGGTTCTCCTGATAGCTTACCCGAATTAATTCAACCTCATATTGATGGTCGTCGTCCGGGTATTGGTGATCCGAATCGCAATCAAATTTTAGTACAAACGCCTTGATTTTTCCTCGTTCCAATGCTCTGCATTGGAATGCTAATTTTGAGGCTCTGCCTCAAATTATATCAGGAGGCTCTGTCTCCTTAATATCATTTATAGGTCGAACCTAAAAACGAAGAAAACCTAGATAAGAGAATATTTTTTATTTGTTTAGATCTGCTATTAATTGGTTCACCATCATGGGGCTTATTGTTGTTATGAGTGTTAAAAATATTAGAATTATTTGAACTAAAGGATCTTCTTTTTTGGGGTAAAATACATAGCTATAATTACCTTCTAACGCAGTTATAAAATCAAATAAAATACTGCCACACCAAAGAATAATTAAAACTAAATTAAGATAGCCATATCGAAAGCTATTGTCAAAGTCATCCTTAAAATCCTTCCAAATTTTTCTAGTAGCAAGATTGAAAGCCAAAACTATGATCATACCAGTCATTGCTATCCCATAAGTTCCCACACCTGAAGATCCTATAATAGTCACTATTCCTACAAAGGTTGTTGTTGCATCCCATAAGCTACCAACGATAAATGCAAAAACTAAAAGTATTGTGAACTTTCTATCATTATAATCAGACATATTTTTATTTGTGTTGAAGTAAAAACAAGGCAAGAATAACTCCGAGAATAGTAATGACAACAGCTAAAGTTTCTTCAGGGTATTGATTCCATAAATTTGGGGTTTTATTTTGGGGTTCTTGGCGGACTAAAAAAATTGAATAGTTCTTAAATTGAGTGAGTTCATCTAAATTTTTTTTCCACACTGTTAACCACTCACTTCTTAGTCTTAACGAATCTACAGAATCGTGATTTTGACATAGAATATTTGCTGATCTTTCAACTTCATACAAAATAGCTATGTGATTTTCTATGTCAACTGTATTTTCAGGATTATTGAAGGAATATTCAATAATTGCTTTGTGTTGAATTTGCCAAAGATTAAAGAAAATTTTATGTAAAGATATTATGCTTGATCTTGAAAATTCTTTGTCTTTATAGTATTTTTTATCTATGATACAAATTTTTTCTTTATTTTCTTTAGAGATTTCTCCGATATTAATCTCCTTTAATGCTTTGTCAAAATAAAACATAAAAGTATCCTGTTCCTGAAAAGATTTATAAGAATTTGAGCCACGCATTTTAAATGTAAATAGATGTTTAATTTTATTAATTAAAGCCTTTTGTAAGTCTATTTTTACTAAATTTGATCAACAAAAAAGGCTGTTTAAGACATCAAAATTTATAATAGCTTATACAAACTAGCTTGTATACTAGCTTGAGTTAGGAATTATGCTAGAGTTAAACTAGGAAAATTTATACTCTACTATGTGTCCAATGGCAATTGCTGACGAACCTTTTATGGAAGTGGCGGAAACTTGGGACTTAGAAACCCTATACACAGACCTAGCATCCGCTAAGGGAAAACGCTTAACTCCAATAGAAAAACGCCACCTGCGGGGTTTACTATGTGGTTATAGTCCTACTGAAATTGCAGAAAAACTGCACAAAAGTGCCAAAGGTCTTGGAGTGGATTTGTGTAGCACATTATACATTTACGTTAAAAATTTATTAGGTAAGACCACAGAGAAAGTTGAAAATTGGCGTAATATTGCGGAGTGGTTAGAGGAAGCGGGATATAAAACGAAATCTTCTGTCCCGTTACAGGTAGGAGATTGTTTATCTTTAGATATTGTGATTAAAAAAGCTAATATTATTATCGAAAAAAATCAATTATTCATTGATATTAATATTAGGTTAGCAACGCCAATTAATTCAGACCCTTTAACAACAGAAGAATTTAACCAAAATCATCAAAATGGTAGAGGTTAATCATTCAGTCATGGTGCGTGATGTTGTCAGGGTGACGATACTTCATATCTAAGCTCTGCAAGTGTTAAGGTGGGAGTTCCTATACAGTTGATCAAGGAAACGTTTATTTTCCTATTGCTGGAATTTAAACAAAAACTTGAAGATTTAGAATTGAGTTAATCTAACAAATATTCGTTACCAGATTTATCCCTTAATTATAAATCAGAGGCAACAATGAAGTTTGTATGAAATTTATTTCTTCTAAATAATTTTGTATTCTTTGAGTTGCAATTTCACAATATTCGGGTTTAATTTCAAAACCAATTACCTGACGATTTAAACTTAAAGCTGCGATCGCAGTTGTTCCAGAACCCAAAAAAGGATCTATAATTAAATCTCCTTGATGAGAAGATGCTTTAATAATCCGATCAATAACAGTAATGGGAAATTGTGCCGGATGAGAAGTTCGTTCTTTGGAAGCACGATTTTTACCTGATGTTACTTTAGGAAATGACCAAACATCCGTCGGGTTTTTTCCTAATGGATTAACTTTAATTTTACCATTTTTCTTTTGATTGGGATATTTGACATTAGGATCTCGAATATCATCTAAATTAAAAATATAATTATTAGGATCTTTGACATACCAGAGAAATTTTTCGTTTCTAGGTGAAAAGAATTTTTTTCCAGCAACTCCTGCCCCATAATTCCAAACAATCTCCTGGATTAAATAAAAAGGTATTTTATCCCATAGTAAATAAGGAATCGGAATTGCTTTAGCAGAACCTGGAATAGAGGTATAACCTAAGTTTAACCAAAATGCCCCGTTAGGATTAGTTACTCGATAAATTTCTTGAATCCATTCTATACACCAGCTTAAATAATGATCAAGAGGCAGACATTCTTCATATTCTTTACCAATATTATAAGGAGGACTTGTAATGGTTAATTTGAAGCTATCAGAAGGTATTTTTTTAAATGCTTCTAAGCAATCTAAATTATAAATCAAGCAATTATTTGCTTTAAAATAAGGTTCACCCAAAATTTCAATCGCTTCAGTTAAATTCATTTCTTGCCTTGAGGATATAGAAAAAATTGAATCAATCTAATTATACCAAAATAATTAAATTTTGTATCAAAAGCAGTAAGGATTTTTCTAAAATATGCTAAACTTGTCTATATTGTGAATACTGATCTCTAATAATATGGTATCCTCTTTAACAACTCTACCGTTAGAAAACGGCGATCAATTAACTCGAATTGAATTTGAACGTCGTTGTGCGGCGATGTCTGATGTAAAAAAAGCAGAATTAATTGAAGGAATTGTCTATATGGCGGCTGCATTACGTTACAAAAGTCATGGAAAACCCCATGCTTCTATTATGACTTGGTTGGGAACTTATGAAGCAGCAACACCAGGCATAGGTTTGGCGGATAATACAACTGTTCGTCTGGATAATGATAATGAACTTCAACCGGATGCTTTATTAAGAGTTGAACAGGGGGGACAATCTATAATTAGTGAAGATGATTATGTGGAAGGTGCGCCAGAATTAATTGTTGAAATTGCCGCTTCGAGTGCTTCTATTGATGCTCATCAAAAGTTAAAGGTTTATCGTCGCAACAATGTACAAGAATATTTGATTTGGCGGGTTTATGAACAACAATTAGACTGGTTTAGATTAAGAGAAGGACAATATATTAAACTTTTAGCAGATTCAGAAGGCATTATAAAAAGTGAAATATTTCCGGGTTTATGGTTAGATGAACAATCATTATTAACTGGAAATATGGCTCAGGTTTTAACTATATTACAACAGGGAATTGCCACCGTTGAGCATCAAGATTTTGTTCAACGGTTGACTGCTAGTTAACAGAAATTTAGACAAATTTAAGTTTAATTCGGTACCCAAGGCCCTATAATTGATTCACCCTGCTTTTCTTTTTCTGCAAGTTCTAAATTCAAAGCTAATAGGCGTTCTAAAATATTCTCATCGGGTTTAAATTCATAGGTTTCCATCACCAAACTGTCAAGCTTTGCATGAAGTTTATAAAGTTGACTAGAGGGTTGATCAAAATATTCGTTATAGAGTTTAGTAATTCCCCACTTATTTTTATCCATTTGTTTAGTCCGATAATCATGCAACTCTGTAGCAGTATCCCGAATCTGTTTAACTAAATTAGCATTTATTTTTTGAGGAAAAGGAAAGGTTTCAAAACAGGTTTTGTGAGTGTAGCGGATATCTCCTTTTAAAGTTGAACTTTGCACTTTTACCCAACAACGATGTACATTAGATGTGAGAATTCCTAATATATAAAAATCATCTGATGCTACAACATTTGTTGAATCTGCTGGTAGCCAATCAGATTTAGCCGGAATGAAAATAAACCATTTTGAATGTCTGGGAAGATTAAGGTAAAAGGATAAAGATTCTAGTGCTTTTCTCATTGCTGGTCTTTTTTCTCCAAATTTCCACCAATTAATTCTAGTAGTATCTCTACGATTTGTTTCACGTTCAGGTTTAACGTAAGTTTCAATGTGTTCAAAAGGTAATTTATAATTACTAGCATCCTTAATACTCATATCGTTGAAGTCAATTATCCATCTTTCTGGTGTACCATGAGGATTATCTGTTAAATCTTCTGCTGAAACAGATTTTTTTAACACATTTTGATTTTTCAAATCTGCTTTTATCCAATCTGTAACCTGTTGTTCAGTTACAAAAAATCCTTTTCCAACAGGAGTTACACCCTGAAAACATTGATTTAGATTAGCTGATAAGCGAACAGCTTGAGAAACATCAGTATTGGAATTCAGAGAAGAATTAATAGATAAAACTTCTTGATGATCTAAATAATATTTTTCAGGTTTTTGCTTACTCCAGTTAACAATACTGACATGAACTGCGGCTTCTCCAGACCAAGGTTGAGTTGAAATCGCATTATAGATATAACCGCCATTTTGAGTAATATAATCTAATGCAGCTACTCTACTTTTACCTTGACTAATTGAGTTAGTTGCTACTAACCCGGCTCTCCCCTGTTCAGTAAGATGATCCTGAGCTAAACGAAACCAATAAGCACAAAAATCTACTGAATCTTTCACATCTGAAAAACGATCAAATACTTGATCAATATATTGATCACCGAGTTGAATTCTGATATGCTTACCTCCTAAAAATGGGGGATTTCCAATAATTGCATCGGCTGGATACCACTGATTTAAAAGTGCATCTTTACAAGTAATATTTTCATCTAAAGTATCTAAAGGTAATGCGGATTCAGTTAAGTCTAATTTATCAATTGCTATTTTTCGGGCAATGAGTAA
Source organism: uncultured Oscillatoriales cyanobacterium (assembly GCA_903893625.1). Lineage (GTDB taxonomy): Bacteria > Cyanobacteriota > Cyanobacteriia > Cyanobacteriales > Microcoleaceae > Planktothrix. Next base: position 30,648 of record CAITND010000187.1, on the reverse strand, counting down.
TGTCACCTTCGCTAATTCAACAGCAAAAGGATTATTATCAATTCCATAAAATTGCTTAGGACTCACTTTTCCTGCCAAAATTGGAGAAGAATTCTGAAATTCTGCTAGTTTATCTAATAATAATTGTTCGGTTTGTTTGAGTTCCTGATAAGCAATATAGAGGAAATTGCCCGACCCACAAGCGGGATCAAGTACCCGATAATTTGCCATTTCATCATGTAGTAAAGTTAATTCTTCAATCGTATTTGTTGCTTCAATTCTTTCTTCCCAATATTGTGTAATTGTAGGATGAACAATTTTCATAATATCATTTTCAGACGTAAAATGAATACCATGCTTGTGACGTTCTTCCTCATTAACTGTGCCTTCAAATATGTTACCAAAAATTGCGGGTCTAACTTTACTCCAGTCTTGTTCAGCCGCAGCTTTTAAATATTCTAATTCCTTTCGTGTCAGATCAATTTCATGGACAACGGAGAATAATCCCCCATTAAAATATTGTACTTCTTTATAACGATGACCCACAGTTACTACCCCAGGAAGGTTCATGTGTCTAAATAAACCATCTGATAAAACTTCGTATGTACTTTGTCCATTCATGCACTCATCAATGCACTCCATAAAACGATTAGGGGGTAATAAATTTCTACTTTGAGCAAACATAGCAACGACACACTGAAGAATAAATTGTTGTGCTGTTTGTTCACTAAAAACCCCTTTTTTTGTACGATTTTTTAGTTCTTGAAATAATTCTCCCATTCTTCGAGCCGCTAATTCTGTAACTTGAACTTGGTTATTTCTAAATTTGGGAATTTCAGCCGTAAATTCCATAAATTTAAAAGCGTCTAACCGTTCAGGAAGTTCTAGGAGAGTAATAATATCTACAGGAGTATCAATTTGAATACTAAAATCATAAATCCAGAATTCATCAAAATTGCAGAGTATTACATACTTAGGAAACACAGGCAAACATTGACAATATCTCCAGGCTTGACCATAATGTTTATAAAGTTTCTTTTCTTTGCGTGACTTCATCTCAATTAATACAGAACCCAAGCCGTTACGCTGCCACCATAAATCAGCAAAACCCATATTTCCTTTTTGGCTACTTTTAGGAATAGGGAGATCAAATTGTGCATTAACTTCTTTGAGTCCTTTATGCCCAAAGGCTTGAAAAAACTTGATTAAAAACTCAGGTGAGTCTTGCCTTTCTCTACCTTCAGTAATATGTTGTTCACAAAAATTAATAAATTCATAAATACTCTCACGGGTTGCTGCCATAACTTCTGATCCTAATGGAAAAGCATTTTGATTAGACAAAAATCATCATAGCTTAGAAAAGAGCTTTGTCCAAGTTTTTCTAGTGTTAAACTTCTTAACCACTAAAATGGTAGAGGTTAATCATTAATTCATGGTGCGTGATGGTGGAAGGGTGAGAAAAGCTAATTTTAAAGCTCTACAAGTGTTAAAATTTTTGATATTGTCAAAAATGAGAAAATCAAAATATGAGCAAGAAAACTGCACCTTATGGATCTTGGAAATCTCCCATTACCGCCGATTTAATGGTAGAAGGAACTGTAGGACTGGGGGGAGTAAGCTGGGATGGGGATAATATTTATTGGATAGAAGGACGGCCATCGGAAGCGGGACGCAGTGTGATTGTTCGTCTGACTCCTGATAATCAATTAAATGATGTCACTCCTCAATCTTTTAACGTTAGAACTCGTGTTCATGAATATGGCGGGGGTTCCTATATTGTTAATCAAGGAACAGTTTATTTTTCTAATTTTGTTGATCAACGTCTTTATCAACAGAACATTCAAGGGGAAAATTCCCCCTATCAAATTACTCCAAAACCTATTACTCCAGAAGCAGAATATCGTTATGCGGATGGGGTAATAGATTCCCAAAATCAACGGTTAATTTGTGTCCGAGAAGATCATACTCAAGGGGGAGAAGCTGTTAATACAATTATTAGTATTAATCTCAATAATAGTGAGGATATTAGAGTTATTGTAGAGGGTAATGATTTTTATGCGTTTCCTCGTTTAAGCCCTGATGGTAACAAATTATCTTGGATTTCATGGAATCATCCGAATATGCCTTGGGATGGTACAGAATTATGGGTTGCTGAGGTTAATTTTGAGGGTTATTTAGGAGAAAAAAAATTAATTGCGGGGGGTTTAGAAGAATCTATTTTTCAACCCCAATGGTCGCCGGATGGGGTATTATATTTTGTAAGCGATCGCTCTAATTGGTGGAACTTATATCGCTATACTGGAACAATAGAACCCTTACATCCAATAGCGGCAGAATTTGGTTTACCCCTTTGGGTATTTGGAATGTCAACTTATGGGTTTAGTTCCGCAGAAAAGATTATTTGTACCTACAGTAAAAACGGTAATTGGTATCTAGCAAGTTTGGATACTAAAACTCTGCAATTACAGGATATTGACACCCCCTATACTGCAATTGATTCCTTAACAGTTTCAGGAAATCAAGTCTTATTTATTGGCAGTTCTCCAACTGAAAGCAGTGCTATTGTCAAACTAAATTTAGAGACGGGAGAACTGGAAGTATTAAGACGTTCTAGTCAAATTGTACTAGATAAAGGCTATTTATCCGTACCTCAACCGATAGAATTCCCCACAGAAAACGGTAAAACTGCCTATGGATTTTTCTATCCTCCTCAAAACAAAGATTATCAAGCTTTTGAAGCCGAAAAACCGCCTTTAGTGGTTAAAAGTCATGGGGGGCCAACGGCTGCCACTTCTAGCAGTTTGAGCTTAAAAAATCAATATTGGACGAGTCGAGGATTTGCGGTTTTAGATGTTAATTATGGGGGAAGTACAGGTTACGGACGAGAATACCGTCAACGCTTAAATAAAAGTTGGGGAATTGTCGATGTTGATGATTGTTGTAATGGGGCAAAATATCTAGCAGAACAGGGTTTAGTCGATGGAAATCGCATGGCAATTGCGGGCGGAAGTGCGGGAGGTTATACCACTTTATGTGCCTTAACCTTTAAGGATGTATTTAAGGCGGGGGCGAGTTATTATGGAGTTAGTGATTTAGAAGCTTTAGCAACGGATACCCATAAATTTGAATCCCGTTATTTGGATGGTTTAATTGGGGTTTATCCCGAAGAAAAAGCACTTTATCAACAGCGTTCTCCGATTCATTCTGTTGAAAAATTATCTTGTCCAGTGATATTCTTTCAGGGTTCAGAGGATAAAATTGTGCCTCCTAACCAAGCAGAAATGATGGTAGCAGCATTAAAAGCAAAAGGTGTTACCGTAGAATATGTTTTGTTTGAAGGAGAACAACACGGTTTCAGAAAAGCCGAAAATATTAAATCCGCCATCGAGGGTGAATTTGATTTTTATGCCAAAGTCTTCAATTTTGAACCCGCAAAATAAACCCCAAATGTAGGATGGGCTTTGCCCATCACTACTCAATGAATTAAAATTCAATGAAAATCAATAACACTTAAGAAATTCGAGTTTACAGGAATATGAACCCTTCTGAAAAACTGTTTTTTATTGCCTTACTTCCTCCGCAAGCAATTCAAGATCAAATTACAGATATTAAACAATATTTTGCCCAAACCTATAATAGTCGCCATGCGTTAAACTCTCCGTCCCATATTACCTTACAACCTCCATTTAAATGGTTAACGGAAGACCTGCCAACTTTAGAACATCATTTAAGTCAATTTGCGCTTAATTATTCCTCTGTTTCCATAACTTTATCGGGATTTAGTGCCTTTCCGCCTCGTGTTATTTTTGTGGATGTGATCAAAACTCCCCAATTAATTCAGATTCAAACAGCATTAATGAATGACTTAGAACAACAGCTTAATATTGTTCATGAAGTCTCTAAAAAACGTCCGTTTTCTCCCCATGTCACCGTCGCTTTTAAAGATTTAAGTCGAACAGCTTTTAAAACAGCATGGCCAGAATTTGTACAGCGTCCGATTCATTTTGAGTTTACTGTCTCTCAATTAACCTTATTAATTCATAACGGACAAAACTGGAATATCAAAGCCGAGTTTCCTTTCCTAAATATTGCTTCTCCTCAATAGTTAATCATGACTCACTTCCAGGCGTAACTCTTCAATGGCTTTCAGACTTAATCCCGTGACTTCAGCGATCGCCTGATTATTAAGTCGATCCAGTAGGTTTCGAGCAATACCACGCTTTTCTTCTTCGCGTCCTTCTTCGCGTCCTTCTTCGCGTCCTTCTTCGCGTCCTTCTTCGCGTCCTTCTTCGCGTCCCTCTTCGCGTCCTGCTTCCCGTCCTTCTTCGCGTCCTAGAGCGATCGCTCCTTGCTGATCGTAGATAAACATTTCCCTGCGTTCCAAATCTTCTAGCTCCTCAGCAGTTAAGTCGGCTTGATTAGCAATTTCAAAAGCTCGGTGTAGTTCAGGAATATCGTCCATATTTTCAGGAATAGAAGAGAGCGATCGCGCAAATTTAATAAAGTAAATCCATTTATCCGCAATGGTTTCAAGCTGGTCGAGTTCTTTGGTAAACTTAGGCAACTCAACGAATACTAACTCAATATCATTATCACGATAGTACCAGCCTTCAGACTTCTCTCGATAAACAAAACGAGAAATCATTTGCTCCTGATCCGCGAACATTTCAAAATCAGTAATCGTTAAAGCAATCACGGGTTTGAGCATTCGGTAGCCTTCTCCGGCTTGCAATTGAAAAGAGTATGTTTTCGCAGCATTAAACAAAACCCTTTTGCCAAAAGACTGCACGTTTAAAACCTGCATTTCAATAATCACAAGTACCCCGTTATTCAGTCTGGCTTTAACATCGAGATAGGTATCTTTAAAACCTCGGATTTGAGGCGGTAAGTTGGGATTAATGATTTCTAAGTCTTCAATGGTAGAATTACCTTCATAAACCAAGGCATTGAGAAAGCTAATCAGAATGTCTTTGCTTTCGGTAGAACCAAATATCTTTTTAAAAGCGTAGTCCGTTTTGGGGTTGATAAATCTCATGATTTTAGTCAAATCTGTTTGCTATAGATTCTATCAATTAAGATGATAACTGACTAACTTGACAAAATCCGCCAGGAATGAGATAATGTCTATAGGGCTGACATGGGCATACACTTGATTTATTATTCAACTTCCCATCATCCCTTAACCCAGATCAAAGCTTTCCTCCAGCCAAGTTAAGATTTCAGCATTCACCCGTTCTGGACATTCATCATGGGGGCAATGTCCAGCATTTTCTAACTCTATTAATTTCAAATTAGAGTGATATTGTAGATATTGACGAGGGTTAGCCAATTGGATTGGAATTAATCGATCTTGTAAACCCCAAAGTAACAAAATCGGGACAGTTAATTGGGGGAATAGAGTTTTAACCGAAGGCCCTAAATGAGGGCTACCCATCGTTTTAAAAATAGAACAAAACGCCCGTGCTGCACCCCGTTCTAGGGCAGGAGTGACTAAAATTTCGACTAATTCATCGGTAATGGCATTGGGATTATCATAAGCTAACCGTACCCAACGACGGACGAAACTAGGACGACGAGCGAGAGAAAAAAATAATCTTAAAACTGGAGGAGAAGCCACAATATTTTGTACCGTTTCTACCACAGGAATCATCCAGGGAGGTAACATTTCCAATTGTAATCCGGGGTCAGGAAGACTAATTAAAACTAATCCCTTCGCTAATTCGGGATATTGGGAAGCCACCATCAAACTGATCAAAGAACCAATAGAATTTCCCACTAAAATTACAGGTTGTCCGATAAAAGTTTTCCAAAAATCATAAACTTGCTCTACCCATAACTGAGCACTGTAGGGAGCGATCGCTTTTTCAGAACCCCCGAACCCCAATAAATCCAAAGCATAAACCGTGTTAACTTGACCCAATTCTGCTAAATTGTATCGCCAGTGTCCAATCGACGCCCCAAATCCATGTAAAAAGAGCATTGGGTAACTGGGAATAGAAGACGGGGACAAACGAGGGCGACTATAGGCGTAGCGAATGCGCCAACCTCGCCAAATCCAGTCCCGTTGACAGCCGATTTGGTCTTGCCAGCTTGCGAAACTAACCAAATTTCCTCCCATCACAACATAACTTTACAATATCTAATCTTAACGTTTCTGGAATTTAGGTTAAATTTGGGACTAAATACCGATGGGAATGAGTACAATAAGGAGTAGATCCATATAACCATCCTAATTAATCGCTTGCAAACTTCTTTAATGCCTGTGACCGATAAAAAAATCAATCGCAATTTGCCTCCAATCAACGAAAATATCCGGTTTCCCAAAATCCGGGTCATCGATGCAGATGGCGCTCAACTTGGGATTCTCACACCACGTGAAGCCATGCGGATGGCGGAGGAAAAAGAACTGGACTTGGTATTAGTCAGCGACAAAGCCGACCCCCCGGTGTGTCGGATTATGGACTATGGCAAGTATAAGTACGAACAGGAAAAGAAAGTTCGGGAAGCCAAGAAAAAACAACACACCATTGATGTTAAGGAAGTCAAGATGCGCTACATCATTGACGATCACGATTACAAAGTGCGCGTCAATCAAGCCAAACGCTTCCTGCAATCAGGGGATAAAGTCAAAGCCACCATTATGTTCCGGGGTCGAGAAATTCAACACAGTCACCTTGCTAAGGCTCTCCTCGACCGCATGGCCGTTGACTTACAAGAATTGGCTGAGGTGCAACAAGAACCCAAGCAAGAAGGACGCAGCATGATGATGTTGCTCTCGCCGAAGAAGTAGAAGCTGGCTGTTCGCTGTTGACGGTTGACGGTTGACGGTTGACGGTTGACTGTTAACCGTCAACTGTTAACCGATACCGACTACAAATCGGCTAAACTCTATCTTAGACATACAAAGGGGTTTGGGCATCGCATGGACAAACCAGTGAGTAGTTCCGCTCTGGTGGGACAAGGGGTGCTGCGGGGACTAAATCTCCGTCAGGAAGAAGTAGAAAGAACCCTACTGATGTTTTTAGTTTATACCTTGGCATCAGTGGGGTTAATTTGGTTAGAACTGAGTACCGTTGGCTTATTTCTTGACGAATACGGTGCCGATAAATTGCCTTGGATCTATATCGCTAGTGCGGGGATGGGTTCAGGGTTAGGCTTTGTTTATTCATCACTGCAAAAAGTCTTTCCCATGCGTCGGGCAATTGTGATTATCTTTGTAATCATGGCAATTCCCCTATTTTTATTTCGTTTTGGAATTGGGTTATCCGATGTCAAAATATTAGGGTTAAGCGTTCAATTTATTACCCTATTTTTAATGTGGTTGTGGGTGGAAGCTTCTTATGTTCTCAACGACTTAAATAATTCTATCACAGCCAACCAACTGTTTAATATTCGAGAAATTAAACGCACTTATCCCATTATTAGTAGTGGATTTCTAGTCGCTGGGGTAATTAGTGGTTTTTCTCTGCCCTTACTGTTAAGAGTCGTTGGACTCAATAACGTTACTCTAATTTCCGGTATTATGGTACTCCTAGCCGCCGGAATTTTATTTTATCTCTCTCAACGCTACGGTCAATCTTTCCCCGACTCTACACGCTGGGTACCTGAAGACGAAGAACAAGAATTTAGCACCCGCAACCTCAAAGGCCCAGTCTTGGGTTATGTGATTCCTTTAGTTTCCTTTTTTGTTCTCGCAGAAGCGTTATATGTATTAGTTGATTTCCAATTTTTTAGTCAATTGGAGTTTAGAAACGACGCAACGGGAGCCAATGAAATTGTTAGTTTTCTCGGAATTTTTGAGGGAATTTTGAGTGTTTCTCAAGTCTTAACCCAGTGGTTCGGTTCTAGCCGTTTGGTCGAACGCACGGGGGTCTTTGTGACCGCCATTATTTTGCCCGTTGGGGTGATTCTTTTGGGTACTTTTTCCTTCATCGGTGGGATCACCGGAATGTTTTCTGTGTTTGTGGGATTTGTGATCCTGCGGTTTTTGGATGAATTATTCCATTACACCTTAATTGAAACCACCGGGGCTGTTCTGTTTCAACCCCTACCCGATCACGTTCGCAGCGATATTCAAGCGATGGTGAACGGGGTGTTTGAACCCATGTCAACGGGGGTGACGGGGGTACTGATTTTAATTACCCTCTGGCTCACCAACCTGATTTTACCCAATTCCACGGAAACCCAGTTACAGAGTCAACAGGGATTAGTCTTTGTGGGTCTGATCATCCTCATGGCCTTTGTCTGGTTGTTTGTGGTTTGGTTGATTCGAGCGCAATATGTGAGTTTACTGGTTCGTAGCGCCGAACGGGGACGGCTGAGTGTCTCGGACATCGATATGCCTCAACTCAAACGCAATGTTGTTGAAACCCTGAAGAAACCCGGAGAAGAAGCAGATAAACGCTCCTGTATTGAACTCCTGAGTCAACTGGATGCCAAAAATGTTGGGGAAACCCTGGTTCCTCTGTTGAGTAGCCTTTCCCCTGGGTTACAGCGTCAGAGCTTGGAAATTATGCTCAACCATCCAAATCCGGCCTATTTGGAGGAAATTCGGGCTTTTACTCAAAAAACATTGCCCCCGGAAGTCCTGGCTCTGGCTTTACGATACCTGTGGTTAACCGAAACCAGTCCCGATATTGAGCAGTTGCGTCCCTATCTCCAAAACAAGGTTGATCCCGTTGTTCGGGGAACTGCCGCCGCCCTAATTTTGCGTCGAGGCGATCGCGAACAAAAAGCTGCCGCTACCAATACCATCCGGCGCATGATCACCTCACATCAAGAACGGGAACGGGTGATGGGGGTTCGCGCCCTGGGAGAAGCGGATTATTTACAGGGACTCCGGCTCTATCTTAACGATTTATTACAAGATGAATCTTTGCGGGTGCGTTGTGCATTGTTAGATGTGATCGCTTCAACCCATTTGGAAGAATACTATCCCTCTTTGATGAAAGCTCTGTGCTATCGTTCTACACGGGATACGGCTTTACAGGCGTTAGTCAGATTGGGTAATGAGGCAATTCCGCTATTAGTACATCAAGCCAGTGATATCTATAAACCGGATTTAGTGCGGTTACAGGCTTGGACAGCCCTGGGCGAAATTGCCACCACCGAAGCCCTCGATACCCTAATCAGTGAGTTGATGATTTCCTGGGGAACTACCCGGCGCAATATCCTGAGAATTTTACTTAAAATTCCTCAAGATGCCGGAATTGAAGGGGTGTTAGATCGGGTGGGACGCACCGGGGTAGAAGTTTTAATTGAGCAGGAATTAACCTTCATCGGTCAAATTTATGCCGCATTGCTAGATTTGTCTTTAGAAAAACCCCTGCTGTCGGATTCAGAAAATTCAGATACGTTTGATCTCTCCAATCCCATTCTGCCGGATCTGCAAGCTCCGCAACAGTTATTAAAACGCGCCTTAGAGGGATTAGAAGTTGATGCGGTGGATCGTTGCTTTTTGTTAATGAAGTTTTTGTATCCCCATAGCTCCATTCAAGCGGCATCCTTTAATATTCAGTCCAATTCCTCTTCTAACGTGGCACGGGGTTTAGAAATCCTCGATAATGTCGTTGATATTGTCAATAAACGGGCCTTAATTAGCATTCTGGATCAGCACTCTAAATTAGAGAAACTGGATAATTTATCGGATTTAGTCAGCTATCATCCCCTAAAACCGAGCGATCGCCTCCGCCGTTTGTTAGAATTTCGTCATTTTCTCTCAGACTGGGCCTTGGCTTGTTGTTTCCATTTAGCCGGCAGCGCCCGATGGAGTTTAACGGCTGAACAAGCCCTGATGTGTTTGCGTCACCCCACTGGGTTTGTCCGAGAAGCTGTCTTAGCATATTTAAAGATTGCCTCTCAACGGGCTTTGATAGAATTATTGCCAATGCTACAAAATGATCCCGATCGTTTAGTCGCAGCCCAAGTTGAGGAATTTATGGTACAGCTTGGAGTTAAGTAGTGATAAGAATTATAGAGTGCGGAGTACAGACTACAGAAGTTAAGATTTCCCCCCTGTTCCCTGTTCCCCGTTCCCTGTTCCCTCCTAGAAGTGAATTTTTTAATTTTTTAGTAAACTTATGTTAACTAGCGTTGAACGCCTTTTATTTGTCAGGGGTGTCCCGATTTTTAAAGAATTGCGAGACGATTTTCTAGTGCGTCTAGCATCCGTGATGGATGAATTATCCTTTCCGGCTGAACATAGTATTTTTACCGAAGGCCAAGAAGGGCGGGCACTCTATATTGTGGTTTCTGGACGGGTGCGAGTTCACATTGGCGATCGCAATTTAGCCGAGTTAGGAAAAGGAACGTGTTTTGGCGAAATGTCTTTGTTTGATGCTGAACCCCGTTCTGCCACCGTTAGCACCTTAGAAACCTGCGAATGTCTAGTATTGACCCAAATGCAACTCTATGATGCTATTGATGAAACCCCCGGAATTGCGATTAATATTATTCGCTTATTATCTCGACGAATTCGAGAACTGAATCAAAAATTAAACCCTCCGACTCCAAACCCGACCATCGAGGGAAGTAAAGTTGTTGAACTGCGACCTTCGGCGGGATAGTCCGTCAGTCAGCATTTTCAGGAGGATAACCGTTCACTTAGCGTGTATGTCTAATCCCGAAAAAAACTGGTTTCAGTTAATAGTCCGCATTCAAAGTTCCGTTATTCCAGCAATTATGCCCCGTGTGATTTTATTTACAACATTGGGCATGGTAATTTCTTTATTGTTTAATTTTACCTTTATTCTTTAATAATCCGAAAAATAAAAGGATAAGAATAAGGTTGATCAGGATTAGAAACAACAGAAACAATCGCCAAAATTGGCATAATAAAACTAACGAGTCCCAAAATAACTAATAAAGGGAACCCAATTAATACAAAGGTGAGAATCACAAACACAAAAGCATAAATGTATAAATTAATGTGAAAATTTAACGATTCTCTAGCGTTAGCTTGGACAACAGAATCTTTCGCTAAAAATAAAATAGCGATGGGAATTCCAATAGCAACTAACGTAGCACTAAAGAAGATTGCACCATGACTCAATGCCGATAGAATCAGACGTTTATCTCGTTCCATGAGGATAACTCCTTTAAGGGTAACTCATTCATTATAATAGAGTAGCAGAATTACAGGCTGTCGCCACGTTTCAAATCGACCACGTTATTCCTGTCGTTGCAGGTGACGAAAATACCAACTTTACAACCATAACCTTTGCAATTCGCTACAAGCAGAACGTAGAGAAGGCAAAGCAATAGCATCAACTCCTTGAGGACAGATTTCTCTAGCCAATATTCTAGCTGATCTTTTCGCTAATTTAATCTTATCTTCTTTACTCATTGTTTTATCTTTATAATCAGTTATCTCATCACATTCCTGACCTGATGGATAGCTATTAATATAACGAAACCACGTTTCAATATTTTGGGCTGGCATAAAAATAGCAACTCTCTCGTTAGGCAGTCGCGTATTTTGGTTTAACTTACCTGCTGTTTCGTCTAATGCTTTATCTAAAGAACGCATTTTATAAGATAGGGTCTTCTTATCCTCATCAGTCATCACCACTACAGCAATATTTCTATAGTTACGACTTCTATAACTTTTAATAAGATCTGGATAATACCTGACAACCGAAGCATTGTTATTCTTAATTCCTTGCCCTTTAGGATTGCCAAAGTCTTTAATTTTTCGCTTATCCCAGCCCCGACAGATCAAATATTCTCTGATAAATCGCTCGTGAGCAATATCTTCACAGAGAATAGTTACTTCTGGTAAATCATCTCTACTCGTCATAAATCCATCCAAGTTCTATAAGTTTAGCAACTGATAAACCTTCTTCAGTCTCAGTAATTGGCCGTACACGGACAGCTTCATTATCTTCTCGTTCAAACCAATGACCCGAATTACTAGCTAAGTAATTAATTAATGATGGGTGATGAGAAATTAACATTACTTGTGCTTCATTGTCAACACAATACTCCATCACCAGATCCCACCAAGGTCTGATTTCCGGTAAAGCTAGGAAATTTTCTGGTTCATCAATACACAAAGTAAAATTCTCATCAGGAGCACAATATATTAAGGTGTATAGCGCAATCAAAACTTTTTGACCTTGCGATAATTCATTAAGCCTATAAGCAGCCTTGCTGGGACGGGTAAAAGAGGCTGACAAAATCCTAACATCACCGGATTTAGGATTTTGAAATGAATCAAATCCCTTGATAATATTTTGTAATTCCAGCGTTAGTTTAAGTATTTTACCTTGAGATTCTTGAGATAAATAGCTGTACCAAGCTGCATAATTTGACATATCCCAGTTAGGTGAACTTGCCTCCTGACGGCTTTCTGGTTCCATTGCAAAAGGGTTTATCTGTACAATAAAAAAGTTAGCAATTCGTTTTTTGAACCATGTAAGCTTTTGATTTTCAGGTCTCTCGTAAATAAAACCAATGCCAGAACGGGAGCCATCAAAGTATGGTAAGAAAGCACCTTCACGATTGGGATCGTCATTATATATCCTAGCTTTACCTACAGGCTCACCTCTAACCGTATCGACCCAGAAATCAAACAGAGGTTGTCCGTCAAAAGTTAAGCTTTCCAGACGCATTGTAGGCGGTTTATACTCTCCTCGATGTTGGATCTCTAGGGTATATTTATAAGTGCCGCCATTTCCTTGAATATCTAACTCAAATTTTTGAATGTCGGATTTTTGCCATCTAGTTAAATCAGTGTTTTCAAACAAATCTAATACCCTATAGTCTCGCTGTAAAGCTTGCTCGCCTAAAATAAATGTCTGTAGTTTTCTTAAAACCTCGAAAACGGTACTTTTCCCCGATCCATTTGAACCCAGAAAGAGATTTAAGCTATCTACTGTCAATTCAAAATTAACCAGGCATCTAAAATTATTGACATAAATTCTTTTCAGCATGATTTTTATTGATATCGGGACAAGAACCTTTACTGGGTTTTGATAAAGTAGGTTGAATACCCTTTCCTACTAGGATTGAGTTTAACATAAAAACGCAAGGTAGTTTTAACCACTTGAGTAAATTTTTATCCGGGATCTAAATGGACAGTGTTTTCAATCTCCCACATTATCCTTATTGTTAATTTCTGGTTTGCATAATTCTCTGATTATAATATATAAACATCTAAACTCAAAATCAAAATTTCCACTGGATTGAAATTATTATTAATTGGCTGCAAGGATATTAACCCACACAGCCAACAATTTAAGTTAAGATCGAGTTTGACTGGCTTGCAATTGTTGTAACATTTCTTCAGTGGTTTTGGCAGGTTGATTACATTTTAATCCCTGACAAACTAACCCGATAATATCAGGGGAAAGCGTGTTATCGACTTTAAAAATAGTAGCCGGGAAATACTGCACACTTAACCCTAAAATTTGTTCGGGAGAAGTTCTAACTAGGGTATTATTTCGATACCAATCTAACGCAGTAAATAAACTGGGACAGGCTTGGGGAGATTTTTGCATCACCGAACTAAAGGCGGTTAACCCTTGTTCAGCTAGATCTAAAAATTCCATATTTTCTGTTAATAAAAACAGCCGTACTAAATTAGAAATTGCTACCCCATTCGCCGCCGGAGTTGCATTATCAATATAACTGCGTTCTCGAATTAATAACTCTTCTCCGGTGTCTTTAGCGGTATTAAAATATCCTCCCATTTCTACACTCCAGAGTAAATTATTAAATTCTTCTTGAACTTTTTTCGCCTGTTCTAACCAATAATCTGGCTGTACTAAAGCTGTAGTTACTGTTAAACTGGCTTGGTGTAAATCAATCAAAGATTTAATTAATAACGCATAATCTTCAGATTGAGCAACAACATCCGGTTGTCCTTCATAATTAACCCGATGTAAACGTGCTTCTACCCATTGATTATTCAGAATAAATTGAGCCGATTTTGTTGCTAATTCCAAATACTCAACTTCCCCAAAAACTTTTGCAGCTTTGGCTAAACCTGAAACCATTAAACTATTCCAAGCTACAATCATTTTAACATCAGTAACCGGAGGAATTCTTCCTAACCATTCGTGAGTTTTTGCCTCTTGATTATTGCGAGCGGGAGGAAAGATTTTCAACGTTTCTGGCATTTCCCCATACCGGACTTTAAACAGTTTTTCTAAAGCAGATTCAATGGTATTACTTAACTCATCGGCATTCCACCGTTGCAAGACATTTTTCCCTTCAAAATTCCCCGATTTTGTAATCGTAAATTGTTCTTGTAGGGCTGCATATTCTTCGGGAGTTAAAAGTTGTTCTAGTTCACTATTATTCCAGACATAAAATGCTCCTTCTTCGGGTTCCAACTCCCCTGGAGAGGTAAAATTATCGGCATCTTGGGACGCATAAAAATACCCTTCCGGGGCGGTCATTTCCCGTTTTAACCATGCCACAGTTCCCTGAATTGAACGTTTAAAAGCAGGTTGTTGAATACCCGCACTCCATAAATCCGCTAAGTATTCAACAATTTGCCCATTATCATAGAGCATTTTTTCAAAGTGGGGAACTGTCCAAGTCGGGTCAACAGTATAGCGATGAAATCCTCCCGCAACGTGATCATAAATTCCCCCTAAAGCTAAGTCTAAGCCTCGTTGAGTACAGGCTTGTTTTGCATCATATTCAGACTCAATATTAAACCGAATTGTTCGCAATACCATCTCAGAATAGGGAATCATCGGAAACCTTGGCCCCCCATATTCATTACGACTAATAACCCCGGTATTTGCTTCTAATCCTTTTTGTAATAAATCCTCGGTTAATTCAGAAACGGGTAAGATTGTAGCTTCCTGCAAATGCGTCATAATTTCATCTTTAAACGCTTGCAATTTGGTTTTTTCTAAGTCATAAAATCGACGAATGGCTTGTAAAACTTCTAAAAATCCTGGTCTTCCATAACGGGGTTCTAAGGGAAAATAAGTTCCGCCATAAAAGGGAATTTTTTCATCGGGAGTTAAGAATATATTTAACGGCCATCCCCCTTGACCTGTCATCATTTGTAAAGCCTGCATATAAATACTATCAATTTCTGGCCGTTCTTCTCGATCAACTTTAATTGGCAAGAAATTTTGATTCATATATTGAGCAATTCCAGGGTCAGAAAATGCCTCTCCTTCCATGACAGTACACCAATGACAACTGGAATAACCAATAGAAAGAAAAATGGGTTTATTTTCCAAACGGGCTGTTTCTAAAGCCTCGTCACACCAGGGCCACCAATCAATGGGGTTTTCTGCGTGTTTGCGAAGATAGAGACTTTTGGACTCAGAAAGACGATTAACCATTAGGGATACCTGAAGATGTTTTTAGACTCAATCGGTTTTAGTTTAACATTTTGATTCGGTTCTGGGTATGGATCTTTTGATTAGCAATTCATGGTTTAATATTAAGTAGAGACGTTGCAGGCAACGTCTCTACGGGGATTATTTATTATATTCAGGGTTTTAAAATTATGGTTTCTCGACGACAGTTTAATCAACTTGCTGCTTATTTTTCTCTGGGTTCGCTTGTTCCTTCGGCTGTTTCTCAATTGTTTAATTTTAACGCAACAGAAGCAGAAATTCAACAGAAATTTAAAACTTTATTATCAATTTTAGACCCAGAAATTGAGTTATTAATCCCGACTTATTTGGGTAATGATCAACGGCGATTTTATGGTCGAGGAATTCCTGAAAACCTGAAAGAAATTCATAAATTTCCGTTAGGAACAGGGGTTACTTATGTGGGACGGACTCGGAAAGTTTGGAGTGGTGCCGGGTGGACAGGACAACCGACTATTACCCGCGATCGCGGCAAAACCTATATTATTATAGGAGCTTTTGACCATTATTTAAGAAAAATAGAATTAGAGACTCAGAAGGAAATTTGGAAATATAAATTTGACGATGTGGTTAAAGGAACATCGAGTATTTATATTGATGAAACGGCAACGGATGAGAACCGAATTGTTGTTTTACAAGGAAGTCGTAGCAGTATGTCAAAAGGAGGATTAGCCACCAGTTTTCGGGCGATTTCCTTTAGGACAGGAAAAGAACTCTGGAAGTTAAATTTACGGTCTACCCCAAGTTATAGTCGAGATAATGATAGTTCTCCTTTATATTTAGGGGATGGAGTTATTTTTAATGCCGGGGAAAATGCTATCGGTTATTTTCTCAATAGTTCAGCTAAAACAGCAGAAAAGAAATCCGGTTTTTTACAACCTCAAATTTTATCAGAAGTCAAACTTTATCAGGATGGAGATAGTAGCCGACATGGGGGAAATTTAGTTAGTGAATCCTCTCCGTCTCGGTTAGAAAACCGAATTTTTATGGCATCGGGTTCTGGACATATTTATGGAATTGATTTAAAAAATAGAAAAATTATTTGGGATTTTTATACGGGTTCTGATATTGATGGCTCGGCGGTTATTTCTCAAGATGGTAAGTTATTTTGTGCAATTGAAAAACAATATATTTCGGGAAATGGAGGCGTTCTTAAACTTAATCCTAACCGAGAACCTAAAGATAGTGTGGAATGGTTTTTTCCTACCAAAAATCAACGCTTTAATACCTGGGATGGCGGTATAATTGGTTCTGTAGCCTTGAATGATGAATATAATCCCGATGGATTTCCGGCTATCTTTGCCACCAATGCTATTGATGGTTATTTATATATTGGTTCTCAAATGATCACGACTAGAAAAACCGTAACCGGGCCATTAGGAAAGGGAGAATATAAAACCCCTTTAATATTAGTACAGGAAAAAATCGGAGCGTCGATTTCAACGCCTATTTTTACTGATGGTTATAAATTAATCACGGCTGGATATAATGGAGTTTATTTATTTAATTTATATTGGGAAGAAGCTAGAGCAAATCAAAGTAATGCTATTCCTAACCAACGAGGGGAATATTATCGGTTAAGAGTCGAACAAACGGGACGATTTAAACCCGAAGTTTCCTTCGAGTCAACTCCTGTGGTTTGGAATGGTCAGGTGATGATTTGTGGACGGGATGGGGGATTATATACGTTAGGTTGAACTTTATTCCTAGAAGTATTTAAAGCCTATAAGCCAGCGAGCGTCCTCGCTCGCACGGCGGGGGTTTAACAATTGTAGAATAGGAAATAAGGAATAGGAACTTTTTGGCTTTTTAATCAGGGTTGAGCCAGTTTTCTACTTTCAAATTAGGGACACGGGAAAATTCACGGACATTGTTTGTAACTACGGTTAGATTTAATGTCAAAGCATGGGCAGCAATTAATAAATCATTACTTCCAATGGGAGTTCCTTGCTGTTCTAAATAAGTACGAATTTCTGCATAATATTGCTCTACAGGATGAGTTAGAGGCAGTATTTCAATACTATCCAAGATAGTTTCCAGTTTTTCTATAAGCTTTTGAGAGTTCTTTTTTTGGGCTCCAAACTTTGATTCACAGGCTACGATAATACTTGTACAAACTTGATCTTCTCCGACCTCTTGAATTTTATAAAATATCACTCCTCTGGGGTTTTTAATTAATTCCGAGATGATGTTTGTATCTAATAAGTATAAATAATTCATTTTTATAATTCGATATCATCTAAGGGTAATAATCCTTCGTCCACGTCTGCAAAGTCTTCGTCTAAGGGTTCAAGGGTAGAAAGGGTTTGTAGGAGGGATTTTTTCTGGACTGGGGAAATAATAGCGAAGGGGATACCGTCCTGGATGATGGTGAGGGTTTCGCCTGTTTTTTTTGCTTGGTTAATTAGGGTTTGGAGGGTTTCGGGAAGTTCAGCAAGGGTAATTTGTGTCATGGTGGTTTCTAGGGTTAGGGAAGATCAACTTAGCCTACATCTATTTTACCTGTGACGGCGGTACGATATTCTTTTTTAGAATAGGAAATTTAGATGCTTAATTTTGATGTAGTGCGAGCGTCCTCGCTCGCTAATTATAAAATTAATCTTGCTCCGTACCTCATGATTATTAGGATTGTTTAAATCGGATAAGCATTAGGATTGTTTAAATCGGATAAGCATTAGGATTGTTTAGACAATATGAGCATTAGGATTGTTTAAACAATATGAGCCAGCGAGCGAGGACGCTCGCACTACTCGATGGAAATTTTATCAATTTCTTTCATTAGTCTATCGGTTTCCGTTAAGGCAACAATAATTTTTTGATAATGAAATATATCTTCAATTTCTAATTTTCGATCTTTGCGGTCTTTGAGCCATTTTTGAGCGGGTTGATAGCCACCAATATAAAAGTTCCAAGCTATTTCGGGAACATGATTAAAATACTGGGTGTTGTTGATATAAACTTTACCATCTTCATACTTTGGTTTTGTGACAATATTATCTCCGTCTATGGGATATTGTGTAATATATTTTTCAACGGTTGGGCTTTCCAATAAATGGATTTGTCTGATTTCTCCACCTAATTTGACCAATTGCCAAAAAGTGTTTTTGTCTTTGGGATAAGGTACTCTCGGAAAATCAATTTTTAGAAACTCTTTATATTTTTCTCGGTAATTTGGTGAATGTAAAACAGCATAAATATAGTCTAAAATATCTATGGGTGCAAAAGTTTTTTCTGTGGTTTCTTTCTCGTTAGTAAAAGTTAATCCTAATTTTTCTGCTATTGGCTTTATAATATCTGTATTTAGGTTTGGTGTTCTTTCGACTGCTGGTAAGATGATTTGTTGTTCCGGGTTGTCAGGGTAGAGGTAAAGAGGGAAAACATAACCCCTTTCTCTGGATTTGTTGGAGACAAAAGAATCATCAACTATTTTATTTGTTACAAAAATATGAGAGTAACTGTCTGAAATTAATTGACGACATAAATCAATTCCAACATTTTCACCTTTAATGAAATGTTGCATAACATCAACTCTCCATCTCCAAATTAGTTTATTATCAAAATAAGTGTATCTATCATCAAAAGGGCGATAAGAAAATTTTGTGTATTTATGATCATCTAATTTTATATTTGGCCTATTTTCTAAAATCCATTGGGCATAATTTTTTCCCAGACCATATTCTCGGTTCAATAAATCTTCACTAATTTCATTACTGATAAAATTATCTAAACGCTTCTTTAATACATTTAGTTTTTCTTCAATAATGAAGCTATCGCCCGTTGTAACAATGCCAGTAACATTTTTTGAAAATAAGTCATTAACTCTAAATCCACTTTCATAAACCTCTTTGCCTGTATGATCTTTTGGGACGAAAAATAAAAATGGTTTTTCAGGTTTTAACTCTTGAAAGTTAACTGATTTCCATGAGCTATCAGAAAGGAAATCATATTTCATTTCTCTTTTGCCATACAAGTCGAAATGAAATACTTTTCCTAATTCGTTTGCCTTTTTATTTCCTGTTTTTACGAAAATATTAATTGAAACACCTTGCATAATGTCAAATACATTAACATCAGCACTTCCATCCGGTGCAGTTGCTTTTTTCTTGCTATTTCCGTGTAAGTCTATAGTATAAATTTTGTCATAAGTTTTTAGCAAATTCCAACGCATTCCCCGAAAAGTTGGGTTATCTAAAAAGCCGTGAGGATTAATAAAAGCCAAAACACCGCTTCCATTTTTTTCAATAAAATACTGTCCGTAACGCAAGAATTTAACGTAATCATCATTAATCCATTTTGGATTTCGTTCGTTTAATTTTAATTTTCCGCCAGGTTCTTTTTTATAATCTTCCATTAAGTTCATAATCCATTTACCCTTATTCGCACTTTCTCCACTATAAGGTGGATTCCCAATAACACACATTACAGGCGTATCTCTTTTAATATAATTAGCTTCATTAGCTTCGGCACTTAACCAACTGGCAAACAGCGTTCCCGTGTCGGGGTGCTGTTCTTCTAAACTGTTAGTAAGGTAAACTCTAAAACGTTGGTTATTGGTGGGTTTGTAGCCTGTTTCTGTTAATAGTAAATCTAATTGAAGATGTGCCATTGCATAACTCGCCATCAGCAACTCAAAACCGTTGAGACGGGGCAATAAATGGGTTTCTACATAGTTGCTCCAAATCCCTTGTTGTCCGGCAAATTTGTTATGAATATGTTTGATAACTTCCGCCAGAAAAGTTCCGGTTCCGGCGGCGGGGTCAAGGATTTGGACTTTGTGAACTTCCTGCTCAACCTGTTTTCCCTGCACATCAACTTTGATTTTAGTTTTGCTAGAGTCCGCCAGTCCTTGTGGTAAATCAAATTCGGTTTTTAAAATATCATCAACCGCTCTAACTATAAAATTTACAACGGGTGCAGGTGTGTACCAAACACCACGAGCTTTACGCAATTTTGGGTCATATTCACTTAAAAAGGTTTCGTAAAAATGGATAATTGGGTCTTCCATTTTTGTAGATTTACCGTAATTCTTTAAAATTTCTCCGACATTACAAGCTAAAAATATTTCTACCAAATTATCTACTATCCATTTAATTCGGTCATCAATATCCGGCCCAGCAATGTATCCAAATAGCTTTCTTAAAAACGGATTTGATTTAGGAATCAGTTCCGCAGCTTCCTGTCGGCTGAAAGTTTCTAAAATCGGGTCATGTAATCGAGCCGCAAACATCCCATAAGCAATAGTTTGAGCATATACATCAGCAAATTCTTTTGGCGTAATATCGTGAATTAGGATTTGCTTAAAAGCACCCATTTGGTCTTTAAGCGTACTATTTTCTTGGTTAATTTCGTCACTCATTAAGGCTTTTTCAATCACTCCAGAAAGAAGACGAGCTTTCCCTGCCATCATTTCTGCTAGTTTTTTAGGACTTTTGATAGTTTGTCCTATGTGAGTACAAAAATCTCTAATTAGGTTAGTAAATGTTAAAAAATTTTCGGGTAAAGATTTAATGCCTTTTTCTGTTACTTCTCCTATGGCAATTTTAGTAATAAATTCGCCCTCTCTATACAAATGAAAGTCAAGATAATCGGTAAATATTAAATTATTTAAAGATATTTTGTAACGATCAAATTGTTCTTTATTTCCGGTTTTTTTAGCTCCTTTAAGGTCTTTATCCCCAATATCTTTTGCTTCTATAAAACCAACGGGTATATCTTTTTTGGTTAAAATATAATCCGGTGCTCCACAAGATTGCCGTTTAGGTTCGTTAGTCGCACTAATAGTAGGAACCAAATTTTCAATCAGTTGTTGTAAATCCCCGCGAAAGGTATGTTCAGTTGCATTACCTAGTTGATAACGCTTATTGATATTTTGAATGTATTGTTCTATCATGAGTTAATTCATTAAAGATGATCGCTTTGCTTCTACAAGCCATAGTCTAGCTTTAAAAATTGATAATTATTCAAAACTATCAATTAAGTTTGGATTTTTAACAAAATTTTCTCTAAATTGTTGAGATTTTTTGATAAACCTTTCATCAAAAGTATAGAACTCTAAACAATCTTGACTCGCTGCTAAATGTAAAGCATCCGCAAAATCCAACCCTTGCTCATGCCATGCTATAGCTTGTGCAATTAATCTAGCATTATTCAGATGCACATTGGGTAATCCAAACAACATTTTAAAGGCTTGACAAATTGCAGAAGGTTTAAACTTGTAAGCAAAACGTAATACCCACTCAGTCTCTAAAATAACCGTATCAGGAATAAAAATATTTTGAGTTTGAAAAAGATCTCGACTTTTTTCAAACTGAAACTGATCGTCTTGAGTTAAAAAACGCACCACAATATTAGTATCAACTGCGATCATACCATACTTCCTCAATACCCTGACGAATGGCATCATTAAACGCTTCAATAGATTGGGGTTCACCTTGATACTTTAAACAACCGGCCACCTGCTCTAATCGTGTTTCTGGAAACAGTTTTTTTGCTTTTAATAAAATACCTTCTCCTGTGTCTATGACTAGAATTTCTTGCCCTTCTTGCCAACCATAGATCGTTTGTAAAGATGCCGGGATTTGAACTAAACCCTGACCAGATAGTTTTGTGATTTCCATAAGTTGAGTTGTTCGCCAAATTAAATAATACTTTATTATAGAAAACTTTTTTCTATACTCGATGAGTCACTTGTTTAAAATGCGATCGCCTCTTTATTTTTTCTTCAATATAAGGATGAATTGTCCCCCAAACTCAACCCTTTGGGCCACTTGATCTTCTTGGAGACTCCTCTGACACTCAGAAACCCGATGGTGTGCTAATTTCTGTTGTGGGGGTGTGCAGAACTGTTAAACAAGCTAAAATGAATGCCAACGTAACTGACCTTAAGTAATTTTGAGTTCAACACAATCTGTATCATTCAGGAGCGGGATACAGAATCGTTGACCAACAACAGTTATAAACACAACATCACGAACGCTAGTAAATCTGTATCCTGTTACCCAGACGATTGTTTGAACGCTAATTGATGCTCAGAAAGGAGACTGAATGACTCAATCCTTGATTCCGATTAATCAATGTCCCATCCAAATTGAGGACGATCGCACTGGAACGAGTGTGGAAACCCTGAAACGGGCCTTTGCCGATAATCTATTCTATGAACTGGGCAAATATGAAGCCATCGCCACAAAGGAAGATTTTTACATGGCGTTGGCCTATACCTTGCGCGATCGCCAATTAAGCCGATGGTTGAAAACGGTCAAAACCTACGACGACAACAGCGTCAAAATTGTTTATTATCTGTCGGCCGAATTCCTGATGGGGCGACACTTGGGTAATAGTTTAATTAACTTACACCTCTATGATCGCGTCCGTCAAGCCGTCGAAGAATCGGGACTCAACTTAGATGAACTTCTCGAACAAGAACCCGATCCGGGCTTAGGAAATGGCGGTTTAGGACGATTAGCCGCCTGTTTCCTCGACTCCCTGGCTACCTTGGAAATTCCCGCCGTTGGCTATGGAATTCGTTATGAATTTGGGATTTTTCACCAAACCATGCAAGATGGTTGGCAAGCGGAAATTCCCGACAAATGGCTAAGGTTTGGCAACCCTTGGGAAATTCCGCGTCCTGAACAGGCGATTGAAGTTAAATTTGGTGGTCAGACCGAGATTTATCACGATGGCAAAGGACGGGAAAGGATTCGCTGGATTCCAACCAAAACCGTGATCGGGATTCCCTACGATACGCCGGTTCCAGGATATGACACCAACACCGTTAACCCTCTGCGACTATGGAAAGCAGAAGCGGGTGATGATTTTAACTTTGACGCCTTCAACGCCGGAAATTATGATGGGGCGGTGTCCGATAAAATGCGATCGGAAACCATTTCTAAAGTGTTGTATCCCAATGACAACACCCCCCAAGGTAAACAATTGCGCTTAGAACAGCAATATTTCTTTGTCGCTTGTTCTTTGCAAGATATTGTCAAACGCCATCTGCGACACAATAGCGGTCTTTATAACCTGAATGAAACCGCCGCCATTCAATTGAATGATACCCATCCGGCGATTGCGATCGCTGAATTAATGCGAGTATTAATTGATAAATATGGTATGGATTGGGATTCCGCTTGGCGAGTTACCCAAAAAACTTTTGCCTATACAAACCATACCCTGTTACCCGAAGCCTTAGAGAAATGGTCAGTGGGTTTGTTTGGCTATTTGTTACCTCGCCATTTACAAATCATCTATGAAATTAACCGTCGTTTCATTGAAGATATTCGCCGTTGGTATCCCGAAGATGATCAGTTAGTCGGACGCTTATCTTTAATTGAAGAAGGGCCAGAACAATTTGTGCGGATGGCTCATTTAGCCTGTGTTGGAAGTCATGCGATTAATGGCGTGGCGGCACTACATACGGAATTGTTGAAACAAGATACCCTCCGAGATTTCTATCAACTTTGGCCGGAGAAGTTTGTCAATAAAACCAATGGTGTTACCCCTCGCCGTTGGATTTTATTGAGTAACCCGACATTATCGGCGTTTTATAGCTCTAAAATTGGTGACGGTTGGCTTAAGGATTTGGATCAACTGCGTCAATTAGAAAGCCAAATTGATGATCCTGAATTCTGTGAACAGTGGCGTCAAATTAAACTGTACAACAAACAACTGTTAGCCGATTATATTTGGAAATATAATGGCGTTGAAGTTGATCCCCATTCGATTTTTGATATTCAGGTGAAACGGATTCACGAATACAAACGTCAACATCTGGATGTTCTGCACATTATTGCCCTGTATAACCGGATTAAACAAAACCCCAATATCAATATTTATCCCCGTACTTTTATCTTTGGGGGGAAAGCGGCTCCGGGCTATTTTATGGCAAAATTAATCATTAAATTGATTAATGCCGTTGGGGAAGTTGTTAATAAAGATCCCGATGTGCGGGGACGCTTAAAAGTGGTGTTTTTGGCGAACTTTAACGCCTCTTTAGGTCAACGGATCTATCCGGCGGCGGATTTATCGGAACAAATTTCAACAGCCGGAAAAGAAGCGTCTGGAACCGGAAACATGAAGTTTGCCATGAATGGTGCATTAACCATTGGCACCCTAGATGGAGCAAATATTGAAATCCGAGAAGAAGCGGGTTTTGATAATTTCTTCCTATTTGGATTAACCGCAGCAGAAGTTTATTCCTTAAAATCTAAAGGCTATAAACCCAGCGATTACTATCATCGAAATCCTGAATTAAAAGGAGTGATAGATCGAATTTCATCGGGTTATTTCTCCCATGGAAATGAGGAACTATTTAAACCCTTGGTAGATTCCTTAATGTACCATGATGAATATATGCTTTTCGCAGATTATCAAGCCTATATTGATTGTCAGCGACAAGTCAGTTTAGCCTTCCAAGATACGGCTAAATGGACAAGAATGTCGATTCTGAATGCCCTTCGCATGGGTAAATTCTCTAGCGATCGCACCATCCGCGAATATTGCAACGAAATCTGGAACGTTAAACCTGTTCCTGTTGAAATGGAAGGATATAACCCAGAAGCCGCCGGATTGCGTGTGATCAATTAATCCTGATTACAATAATCAGTAATCATGAAAAACTGATTACTGATTACTGATTACTGATTACTGAATAGGAGTGATCCATGTCACAATCTTATCCCCCTGATCCCCCCAATGGTCGGTCTAATTCCCGCTTAGATGAGATCATTGCCATTATTGTTGCGTTAGCAACGATGGGTACAATTTTGTTTTGGATTTTAAGCCATCCTGACAAGAAATTAGCCCTCAACCCCAATCAAACCCCCCCAGAAACCCAAACTTCTTCCGAAAATCAAACCTTATCCAAAATCCTAGAAGATTCCCTTCCAGACGGGGTTTCGCCTCTATCTGGAACAACCCCTCAACCCCCGACAACTTCCACGACACCCGAAACAACGGTAAATCAACCTGGGTCGGCTACCTGGGGGTTAGTTCCTCAAACTACGCCGGACACCTCCATTGCTGCTTCACCGCAACCGCAAGTTACCCCAGTTCCCCCCCAAACAACGAACATCGCCCCCACGAAATCCGCTTGTTCGACTCAACGCCAGGGGGGAAATATTTGTTCAACCACTCCACCTCCTTTAACAACAAAGTCCACACCTCAAACAGCCAAATCTTCTATAATTCCAGAAGGATATTGGGCGAGTCCGTTTGTGGTCTATTTTATTAATAAAAATTGGGCAACAGGGTCTAATCAAAAACCGTTTAAACCGGATCAAAAAATTACACGGGGAGAATTTGCCACCCAATTAGAAAGGGCGTTTGATGAACAATCCGAAAAACCTCCGATTCAATTTAAGGATGTTCCTCAAAACTTTTGGGCTAAACCTGCGTTGAAAGAAGTAACTCAATCAGGTTTTTTAGTTGGATATCCAGGGGATACTTTTCAACCCAAACAAGAAATTTCTCGTGTTCAAGTGTTAGTCGCTTTAGCGAGTGGTTTAGAGTTAAAAACGCCTACAAATCCTCAACAAACCCTTAAAATATTCAAAGATGCTAATCAAATTCCGCCCTGGGCTATTGAGGGTGTTGCCGCCGCAACAGAAGCGGGATTAGTCGTTAATTATCCTGATAAAAATACCCTCAATCCCAATCAATCAGCAACCTTTGGTGAAGCGGCATCTATAATTTACCAAGGGTTAGTTTATCGAGGAAAAGTGCAACCCATTGCTTCTGATTATGTTGTGAATTCACGTTGACTGTTGACGGGTAGGGATGGGGTAACCCCGCCCCTACAAATCCGTGAAATCCGTGAAATCCCTCTAAATCCGTGATCAAAATCCCTGTTGAGAAACTAACTCAATACAAAGTTGATTGACGGCTTCCCCATTCACTTGTTTGGGTAAAGTAGAATTTTCCTCGGCTTGATCCAATTTTTGATACAAGGTTTTAGCCATTTCCATGACTTCATCATAGGCGTATTTCCCCTTTTTAATATCTAATAACTCCTCGGCATCCCCCGCTTCTCGACGGTCTACGATTAAGGATTGAGTTTCTAAAATCTCAATTCCTGTTTTTAATAATCGAATGGCTTGCATGGCAAATTTGCAATCATATCCGACTTTAGCTTCCATTTCAGCACGTTCAGGATTGCGATTTTTCTGCCAATCTTGATAATGTTGATATTCTCGACAAGCTCGTTGATACTGTTGACTTTTTTGCAACAATTGAATAAAATCCTTAGAAGAATTTGCCAACTGTTGTGTCATTTCTAAGGTTTCTTCTGGTAAGGGATGTTGTTTTAAAATCCCTTTAAAATCAATATCAGCAGTCAGGAGTTTATACAGTTCTTTGGCGGGTTCTAAAAATTCAATGCGATCGCGCACTAACCCATACAAATA
Source organism: uncultured Oscillatoriales cyanobacterium (assembly GCA_903893625.1). Classification (GTDB taxonomy): domain Bacteria; phylum Cyanobacteriota; class Cyanobacteriia; order Cyanobacteriales; family Microcoleaceae; genus Planktothrix. The sequence goes on along the minus strand of CAITND010000187.1, from coordinate 3,923 downwards.
CTCCAAAAAAGTATTCATTTGACTGATAGTTAATGGAGGAGTATCTACTAACCCAAATTCCGCAGCCGTGGGTTTATGAGTCGGAGGATTCAATAACCAACGGCGATGGGATTCTAACTTTTTAATTTGAGCATAACCATAACCTGAATAGGTCTGTTTGACTTTTTTAGATAAAAACATCTGACGATGCTGTCTCAACTGTTCCCCTACATCCGTAATTTCCACATAGTTTTTAAACCACAATAATTCTAAAATATTAGGGTTATTTTCCGTTGATAATCTCAGAAATTTCTTTAATTCATACAAACAGGTATCTTGAGATAAAAATGGAAATTTACCAGCAGATTCATCCGTCCAGCCTGTATCTTTTTGTTCGATTAAATTAAATCCTAAATAATACGGCTTTGTCGCAATAAAAACCCCGCGATAATCATAATCTGAGGTGATTGTTGCCAGTCCATAGCCTCTGGAACCTGTTAAGGCGAGTAAAATAGTACGGTTTTCAATTTCTAAACGGTTCATAGCAAGTTTTAAATAGATAATCAATTGAATTAAGAGGCAATTTGTCAAAATATTGCCTCTTAATATTTTATTGTGTAATATAAATGTAGCATATAAATCAAAATTTGCCAAGGGTTAATAAAATTTAACCCTCTATAGATCTTGTTTTTCAACTATAATATAATCACAGTATCCTCAATGGAGGTCAATAACTCCCATGCTTCAGACTGTAACCAAAAACTATAGCTTTGAGGACTATCTCAACTATCGAGATCATACGGATTTGAAATATGAATTGTTCAATGGAGAATTAGTTCCTATGCCACCAGCTAGTGGTTTACACGCTGAGATTTTACGTTTTATCTATAATATCTTAAACGCAGAAATCCAAAGGTTACAATTAGAGTGCGTTGCTTGGCCAGGAAATGTTGGGGTGAGAACTGGGATTAAGCAATCACGAATTCCTGATATATTAGTGATTAATCAAGAACAACGTCAACTTCTTAGAACCTTATCCTCAGCAATATTAGAAGAACCGCCATTATTAGCCGTTGAAATTGTTAGTCCTGGGAACCCAGAAGAAGATTATCGTTATAAACGTTCAGAATATGCAGCCTTGGGTATTCCTGAATATTGGATTATTGATCCCCAGGAATTAAAGATATCCATTTTAACTTTAGTAGATGGGTTTTATGATGTGGTAGAGTTTCGGGGAGAAGATGCGATCGCTTTCCCAACTTTCCCCGAATTAAAGTTAACTGTTGCACAAATTTTTAATGTTTAATTTTTTATTGTTATGGAAATTATAAGCGTTAACGATAATATTTCATTAATATTTCTCCGGCTTCAGTTAAGTCTTTACCAAAGGTGATAAACCCATCTTCATGTCCAGCCATGACTAATATTTTCTTTTCTCGTAAACTTTCTTGATCAAATAATCTCAACATTTCTTTTGCCATTTGTGGAGTTCCATATTGAACTTGTTTTCGAGTAGTGGGAACTTGATATAATAGATTTCGCCACAGTTGCGGATGATGAACATGAATAATTGCGTTAATATTGGGTTCATAACTATAAATAGCCGCATGGGTTAAGGATTCAGAGGAGGCTTGAATTGGCCCACAACAGGTGAGATGATTGTGTTCAATATTAAAATCTGTGACAACAGTATAATGATCGGGATCTAGTTTCGCTAAATGTCCGGTTTGGCTTCCAGAAATAATAAATTGTGAAGTATTCGCAATACGGATGCTAATATTGCCAAATCCGATGCCATTTTCATAGACTCCAATTAGTCCTAATTCATGAATGCGATCGCGCCATGTCATTAAGGATTCTATCAATTCAACCGCAACGTTTTCCCCTGGAATACATTCACAGGAATACTTCACGACACCTTCATCGATCATCTTGAACCTCTGACTAGAAACTGCAACTTGCTTTAGTATTTTAGCAATGACTCGATCTTTAAATCCCTCTGTAAAAGGGATCAAAGAAATAAGCATTTATACGGAGTCTAATTTTCCTTGGCGAGATAAAATTTTAGAGGCGGGTCAAAATACACAACTGTTAAAATTGTTAAGACTAAGTTCAGTAATTTTACGGAAGATTTTGATTGTTACCAAAAAAATAATTCATCGTAGAGGTCAAAAACCAAGAAAAAAGATGGAGTTACTCTAAAAGATTCCTGATCGAAATCTACCCTTTACCAAATCTTTACATGAATTCATTTAAAGTTTTACAAAAAGGTCTAGTAATGCTTGAACGTTTGAGTCTATAATCCAAGAATTCAAAACCATATTCTTCCACTTGACATAACTATCGAGTAGTAACCCTTAATTCATCTATTAGCTACATTGATGGGTCAGTGACAGATTTAGAGCGAAGTCTCTCAGTCAAAGAAACGGGTGACCGAGCCGAGAGAATCGAAGGGAAACAAAAGTGAACCGATCGAGGGAAATGACAATGATATTGTAGCCGATTGCCCAGTTGATCGTTGTGGCATAACGTTAAACTAAGCTTTGGCAAAATTTAAGTTAATCCCCCTATTCCTGACGACAGGACAGAAAAACGCTATGGCTAACGAAATCAGTATCCTCAATGTTCCTATCCATAACATTAGCAGAACCGAGCTTCTCAAACGACTTGGTGCAAAAGGCGGTGTTGTTTTTACTCCCAATGTTGATCATTTGATGAAGTTGCAAAAAGACCCGGAATTTTATGACATCTATCAAGATTCAACTTACCGGGTTTGTGATAGTAAAATCCTGATTTATGCCTCTAAATTTTTAGGTCAGCCGATAATAGAAAAAATTTCAGGTTCGGATTTATTTCCAGCATTCTACGATTATTATAAAGATCATGAAGAAATGACCATCTTTTTGATGGGGGCTGCGGTCGGTGTAGCTAAACGCGCTCAGGAAAAAATCAACAAGAAAGTAGGTCGGGAAATGATTATCGAGTCTTATTCTCCTCCCTTTGGCTTTGAAAAAGATGAGGTAGAATGCCAACGGATTATTGATCGGATTAATAATTCGGGTGCAACTGTATTAGCAATTGGTGTGGGTGCTCCCAAACAAGAAAAATGGATTTCTCAATACCGCAATCAACTCAAAAATATCAAAGTTTTCTTAGCAATTGGTGCAACCATTGACTTTGAAGCGGGAGAAAAAGGTCGCTCTCCCCAATGGATGAGCGATATGGGGGTCGAATGGCTGCACCGTTTGTTTTCGGAACCCGGACGTTTATGGAAGCGGTATCTGGTTGAGGATCTGCCTTTCTTCTGGTTATTGCTCCTGCAAAAGTTAAAACTGTATAATCCTCCGTTCTCCACCAGAGAAGAATTTGTCAATTGGGAATCTCCCCGCTTGGGACAACTGTTAAGAAAAGCAGGCTTACTGTCTGCTGACAAAGTAAACCAGGTCTTGGAAATGCAAATGGAACAACCGGAAAAACGATTCGGCGATTTCGTCGTTGAGTTGGGATGGTTGGAACGGGAAACAGTTGATTTCTTTGCCGATTATTTACCCGATTTAGCACTATCAAAACATCGGCATCCTTTGGGTTACTATCTCTACAAAGCTAAATTGTTAAATGAAACCCAAATTAATTTAATCCTAGAAGAACAAGGTGAATTGAATCTACTGTTTGGAGAAGTTGCGGTAATGAAAGGCTGGGTCAAACAGCAAACCCTCGATCTTGTCTTGGATTATTTAACCCAAGAATTCCGGGATTCTTTCGTGGCTTAATCACTTAAGTTTCTGTTTTGTGCTTTAGACTCGTAGAGATGGTTTAACCTTCATCTTAGCGAGTCTTTTTTATATATAGGAGGGAATTGGGAATTACGAATTGGGAATTACGAATTACGAATTACGAATTGGGAATTACGAATTACGAATTGGGAATTACGAATTACGAATTGG
>CAITND010000186.1 GCA_903893625.1 uncultured Oscillatoriales cyanobacterium | reverse complement strand
GCAGCAATGCGAATAGGGTAGGGCATACCCAAATTTACGCTTGGGGAGAATCCCACCTCTGGTTAAAGCACTGCAAGGTACTTTAATTAAGTGGTTTCGTTGAACCAAGAATCTCAGCGTCTTCAGACCTGAGAGTGTCAAAAATCTGTCTTAATTAATTATGTAATAAACTGCGATCGCACCCACTGCCGAAATTCTCGACGTGCTGCACTAGCACCTATTATTTCACTTTCCTGTAAAAATAGTAAAATTCCTTCAATAATTTGAAAATTTCCAAAGATAGGGCTAGTTTCTACTTGTTGATATTCTTGATCAATTAAAACAAAAATTTGTAGTTTTCCTTCTGTATAAATCCACAATTCTGGTACAGCTAAAGTTAAATAAGCATCAAGTTGGGTTTTTGAGGTGACATCAACTTCAATAGCTAAATCAGGAGGCGGATCAACAGATAAATTAACTCTTTGCTTTCCGATCATCAGACGAGAATTTTGAATATAAAAACAATCATCTGGTTCTAAACCAACAGCCATTTCAGAACGTTTAAATGTTGTTGATCCGTAGGGTTCCCAATTAATTTCTAACTCATCTAACAAGATTTTAACAAATTCGCCAATCATGATTTTGGCTTTTTCATGTTCTGGTAATGGCATCCGAATTTCTAACACCCCTTGATAATAAGCGACCCGTGAAGCGCGATGTTCTCCCATTTCCTCTAAAATAGCTTCAAATTCCTTCCAACTCACCTGACGCAAGATTAGGTGTTGTCCGGGTTGAATATCTATTTGTTGTAATTGCAATGTAACAACCATTTCAGTCTCCCTAACTCGCTATTTTTGTTAATTCCAAACTTCAGTTAAATCTAACATAAACCCTGGTAAAATATCTTCTCCTGATAAGTTTACTGGATGATTTAATAATTCTACATCCTGATTTTGTAGATAAATTTCTACGGTTTTATTTTTGAGATCAATTAACCAACCCAAACTTGCCCCGTTTTCTATATATTCTATCATTTTGGCTTGCAATTTATCTATTGAGTCATTTTTTGAACGCAATTCTAATACAAAATCAGGGCAAATTGGGGCGAAGATTTCCCGTTCCTCCTGTGTTAGTAAATCCCATCTTTCTTGACGTATCCAAGAGGCATCAGGAGAGCGATCAGCACCATTGGGAAGATGAAAACCTGTTGAAGAATCAAAAGCTATTCCTAATTGATTTTGACGGTTCCATAACCAAAGTTGTCCTGCGATATCAAGATTTCGATTTCCGGTTTCGCTTCCTGTCGGTGGCATTACAATTAACTCTCCTGTAGCAGTTCGTTCTAATTGTAAGTCTCGATTTATTTGAGCTAACTGAACGAAATCTTCATGGGTGATCGATAGTATTAATGAGGGTGAAATATTGACGGCAAGCGGTTGTAAAAAGTTAGCTTGTGTCATCATTTTGTCCTATATAGGGTAGGGAATTACGAATTACGAATTACGAATAGGGAATTACGAATTACGAATTACGAATTACGAATAGGGAATAGGGAATAGGGAATAGGGAATAGGGAATAGGGAATAGGGAATAGGGAATAGGGAATAGGGAATAGGGAATAGGGAATAGGGAATAGGGAAAAAAAGTTCACCGCCCTTGGTTTCGGCATCAGTCTATATCAATCACCGTATTTTAGCAATTTTAATCAATTAAGACAATCCCTAAAACAGCTTGAAACCCAGTTTCAAGTAAAAATAGTAAGTTTGCCATTCAATCTTTACTAAGAAACTGAGTTTCTATCTCAAAATTAGTTATTTTTGATCAGATTAACTAACTTTAGATGGTTGTTTTTTCTGGATAAAAAATGCTTCTCGAATTTGTTCAGAAATTTGAGAACTGGTTAAGCCTAAATCAGCAAAAGATTCATTAGGTTCGGCATGATCGACTAAAATATCAGGAACCCCGAAACGCTTCACCGGAACTACCACGTTATTATCTAATAAAGCTTCAGCAACGGCGGAACCAAAACCACCCATTAAACAACCTTCTTCTATAGTTACAACTTTACCAATTTGTTTGGCTAAAGGCGCAATTAATTCTACATCCAAAGGTTTAACAAAACGGGGATTAATTACAGTAGCTTCAATGCCATGTTCACTGAGAATTTCTGCTACTTGCATTGACATATTCACCATACTGCCATAACCCATTAATAGCAGATCATCCCCATGTCTTAAAATCTCTCCTTTGCCTATAGGTAAAGGTTCCCAACCTTCTTCCATTAAAGGAACTCCTAACCCCGATCCGCGAGGATAACGCATCGCAGTAGGGCCGTCTGTATGCTCAATTCCGGTTACTAACATCCGTTGTAATTCGGCTTCATCTTTTGGTGCCATAATTACTAAATTGGGTAAACATCGTAGATAGGCAATATCATACATTCCCTGGTGAGTTGGGCCGTCTACCCCAACAATTCCCGCCCGATCTAAACAGAAGAAAACCGGGAGTTCTTGAATACAAACATCGTGAATAATTTGATCATAAGCCCGTTGTATAAAGGTGGAATAAATCGCGACAACCGGGCGCATTCCTTCCGTTGCTAACCCGGCTGCCATAGTTACAGAGTGTTGCTCGGCAATGCCGACATCAATATATTGTTTCGGCAGTTTTTTCTGGAGAATATCTAACCCGGTTCCCGTTGCCATAGCCGCCGTAATTCCCACAATTCTAGGGTCATTTTCAGCTAATTTGACTAAGGTTTCACCAAAGACTTTAGAATAACTAGGAGGTTTAGGTTTACTAGCAGGAATGGCTTTTCCTGTGGCTAAATTAAAGGGGTTTTGAGCATGATAACCAACTTGATCTTTTTCAGCGATCGCATAGCCTTTTCCCTTCACCGTGGCGACGTGAACTAACACAGGCCCCGGTATTTTATGGGCTTGTTGAAAGGTCTTAATTAATTCTGGTAAATCATGACCATCTACAGGCCCAACATAAGTAAAACCTAATTCTTCAAACACCGCCCCAACTTTAGGAACAGCAAGGCGTTTCATGCCTTCTTTCATCCGTTCCATTTCCGGGGTAAAAGCTTCTCCCACAAAGGGCAAATGTTTAAATTGTTCTTCTAAATTATCCGTCAGAAATTGAACCGGATCACTCAGGCGCATTTTATTCAAATAACGAGAAATTGCCCCAACATTGGGAGAAATTGACATCTCGTTATCGTTGAGAACTACCATTAAATTAGTATTAGGTAAATGTCCGGCGTGGTTAATAGCTTCTAAGGCCATTCCTCCGGTTAAAGCACCATCCCCAATAATGGCAACAACTTTGAAATTTTCTCCTTTCATATCCCGGGCTATAGCCATTCCCAAACCCGCAGAAATGCTGGTAGAAGCGTGTCCCGCCCCAAAATGATCGAATTTGTTTTCACAGCGTTTTAAATAGCCAGCAACGCCATCTTTTTGTCTTAAAGTGTGGAAATTGTGGTAACGTCCGGTGATTAATTTATGGGGATAGGCTTGATGTCCGACATCCCAAATCACTTTATCTCGATCAAGATCAAGGGTTTGATATAAACCTAATGTCAGTTCTACAACTCCCAACCCTGGCCCTAAATGCCCTCCGGTGGCGGCAACGGTTTCTAGGTGTTTCTCGCGGATCTGGCGGGCAATTTGTTCGAGTTGATGGATCGACAAACCATGTAGTTGATTTGGATGAGTAATTTCGCTTAGGTGCATATTTCTTAAGTACCTGCATTTGCTATAAATGTCATGGTAGCACCGGAAGATGCCGGGGGATTGGGTGCGTGGTCATCGGTTGTCGCGACCCCCACATCAAGGTTGCCGGAAAGGGGATTGCAAAG
>CAITND010000185.1 GCA_903893625.1 uncultured Oscillatoriales cyanobacterium | reverse complement strand
TGCTCCCCCTGCTCCCCCTGCTCCCCCTGCTCCCCCTGCCTCCCCTGCTTCTTCAAAAAAAGGGGGGAAAGAGTTAGACATAAGCCGGGTTCTGTTATCCTATTGCTGAAACCAGCGATAGGATGGCAATTATCTATCTGGGATGTCTGTTACCAAACACCTCTAGCGGTACCACTATTGAACGGAACGGGAAAAAGACCAACCCTAGTTCCTCCGACCTTGCTCCCAACCGGGGTTTACCGAGCCAACGCCTCACGACGTTGCTGGTGCGCTCTTACCGCACCTTTGCACCCTTACCCTTTTCAGTTATCAGTAATCAGTTATCAGTTATCAAAAGATTCACTGTTGACTGTTGACTGTCAAAGGCGGTATCTTTCTGTGGCACTATCCTCACGATCGCTCGTACTGGGAGTTATCCAGCAAGTTTGGCCTTTCGGGAGCCCGGACTTTCCTCAGACTCGGATCGAGTCCGTAATCGCCTGCGCTTACTCTTTACCCACCCTGTTCCATACTACTGCAACTGTTCTCCTCTTGTTGCTAGATTATGATCAGAACCAAGATAATTGGGTGGGAATATCGGAAAATCGGCAATATTGAACTCTCTTTCTTTGCCTTTACTACTATTTCTCTATCAATAATTTCATGTTATTCTAGTACGAATTAGGCTAATAATTGAGAGCCGCTGTGAGTATTCTAGGGATCAATAAATTGAACAATAAGTGGCTTGATCTATCAGAGATCTCTGCTGTTATCCTAGCCACCATTCTGGCGTTGTCTTTAGTTTTAGGAATTTATTATTTAGGTTGGTTACAACCCTTAGAATTGGCTGCTTATGATCAAATGGTACGATTACGTCCTACTTTAATGGCTGATCCTCGATTAGTGGTCATTGGAATTACCGAAGAAGATATTCAAGCCTTCAACCGTTGGCCCCTTTCCGATGAAGTCATTGCCCGATTATTAGAAAAATTATCGAAATATCAACCGAAAGTCATTGGTTTAGATCTATATCGGGATATTCGATATGAACCTGGACATGAAGAACTCCGCCAGCAACTTCGATCTTCTGAGCATATTGTTGTGATTAATAGTTTAGGATATAGTGAAACAAAAGGAACTCCTGCACCTCCTAATATTCCTCCTGAACGAGTAGGTTTTAATGATTTACTGCTTGATCCAGATAATATTGTTCGGCGGAATTTAATGTTTGCTAATACCTCCGATACCACCTTTTATTCCTTTTCCTTAAGAATAGCATTGCACTATTTATTAGCTCAAGGGATTCAACCCGATAATAGTCCCCTAAATCCTAATTTTATTCAATGGGGAAAGGCTGAATTTGTTCCCTTATCGAGTCATTCGGGGGGGTATCAAACCATTGATGATCAAGGATATCAAATTCTATTGAATTATCGCTCCCCCAATGATGGAGCCAGAATGATTAGCTTAACAAAATTTTTATATGGAACCATTCCTCAAAGTTGGATTAAAGATAAAATTATTTTGATTGGAACGGTAGCACCGAGTGCCAAAGATTTATTTTTTACTCCCTTTAGTCCGGCGGCAAAAAAAGCTCTGAAAATGCCCGGTGTTTTCGTCCATGCTCAAATGGTCAGCCAAATTTTAGATGCGGTTTTAGGAAAGCGTGCTTTATTTATTTTTTGGTCACAATGGGGAGAATTTTTATGGATTTGCAGTTGGGGTTTAATTGGAGCAACCTTAGCTTGGTCAAGTCGAAATGCCTGGATTATTACCCTCGGAAATCCATTTTTAATCAGTCTTTTATGCGGATTAAGTTTTTTTCTATTCCTACATCAGCGTTGGGTTCCCACCGCAACTCCGGGTTTAGCCTTTCTATTTACCAGTGGGACTGTAATTGGTTATCGTGCATTTCAAGCGCAACGTCAGCAACAAATTGTGATGCGATTATTAGGACAAAATACCTCACCCGAAATTGCGAATGCTCTGTGGAATAGTCGGGATCGTTTATTAGCTGATGGCAAGTTACCCGGTGAAAAATTAATTGCTACAATTCTGTTTAGTGATATTAAAAATTTTAGTACGGTTTCCGAACAAATGCCCCCAGAAACTTTAATGGAATGGTTAAATGAATATCTATCAATTTTGACTCAATGTGTACAAACCCATCATGGGATTATTAATAAGTTTACTGGGGACGGAATTATGGCAGCTTTTGGGGTTCCCCTTCCTCGTAAAACCGAAGAAGCCATTGCTGAGGATGCTTATAATGCGGTAGCCTGTGCTTTAACCATTGAAGACCGTTTAAAACAGTTAAATCAAGAGTGGAATAAGCAACATTTTCCAGAAATTGCCATGCGGGTTGGCATTTTTACTGGCCCCATTGTCGCCGGAAGTTTGGGAGGGAAAGAACGCTTAGAATATGGTTTATTAGGAGATAGTGTTAATATTGCTTCTCGTTTAGAAAGTTGTCAAAAAGATCGACAATCTGGGATTTGCCGAATTTTAATTGCTTACCAAACTTTACAATATATTGCGGAGAGTTTTGAAGTAGAATCTTGGGGGCCAATGCCACTTAAGGGAAGACAAGAAATGGTTGATATTTACCGGGTTATCGGATGGAAAAAAACACCAAATCAGGGAACAGGGAATAGGGAATAGGGAATAGGGAATAGGGAATAGGGAACAGGGAACAGGGATAATACTTCTGGCTGTTTCATATCAGTTGTAAATTATTACAACCTATTTGGGATTGCTATATATCCCTAACGGAATATCAACCCGCCGCAATCATTACACTACTGGATTTAATCACCGCGAAAACTTCTTTCCCTTTTTTTAACCCCAGTTTGTCCGCCGATGTCCGAGTCACAATCGACACTAACTCTACCGACGGTGCGATCTCTAGGGTGACTTCCGCATTCACTGTCCCTTTAACAATTCGTTTAACTTTGGCTCTCAAAATGTTGCGGGCACTGATTTGTACCCCCTGTGACGTTGCTGTATTGATTGATTCGTTAGTGAAGTTCGCCGAAGATATCGCTTCTTCTGCTTCCACCTCTAAATCTTCGGAAAATTCAATCGAGTTGACATCAAGTTCGGCAGTGGAGGACGATGGCCCCAACTGTCGAATCATTTCTCGCAAGATTTCGGTTTTGGTGCGCTGGGTCTGTTGACAAATCTGTTCCAGAATCCGCCTTTCTTCATCGGAGGATTGGAACGTAATCCAGCCTTGATCTTTTCTTGGCATTTTAGATACCAAATATGTTGGTATGAAGTTGGTATAATTGATCGTTGACTACCATTCTAGCGGTAAATCAATCATCTACTCGCTCTGAACCAACCCTACCAACCCTACTTTCTCAATTCAAGTCTTATGAAACGAAAACGCATTCTCGCCTTTCTAGGTGGATTCTTAGCAACATTGCTGCTGGCGATCAGCTTTAAAGGGGTTATGCCTACCCCAGCCAATGCCCAATCTACAACGCTGCTAATTGGAGCCGCAGCAAGTTTGCAAGATGCCATCAAAGAAGTCGATCCACTGTTTAAATCTGCCAATCCAGGGATTACAGTCAACTACAACTTTGCCGCATCCGGGCCACTTCAACAACAAATTGAGCAGGGTGCACCCATTGACCTATTCATTGCGGCTGCAACCAAACAAATGGATGCTTTACAGGCGAAAAATCTAATTCTGGCCGATACTCGCCACAACATACTCACTAATAGCCTGGTTTTAGTAGTGCCGAGTAACTCCACCCTGGGATTAACAAGCTTCAAGCAATTAACCAATTCCAACGTCAAAAAAATCTCGGTGGGAGAACCGCGTAGCGTCCCGGCGGGACAATACGCTGAAGAAGTGTTTAAGAATCTAGGCATTCTGGATCAACTAAAACCCAAATTTGTCTATGGAAACTCAGTTCGCAACGTTTTAGGAACTGTCGAGAGTGGTAACGCTGATGCAGGAGTTGTGTATGCAACCGATGCCAAAATTTCAAACAAAGTCAAACAAGTCGCAACGGCCCCCAATAATTTACACTCTCCAATTGTTTACCCCATAGCAGTGATTACAGCTAGTAAAAATCAGCCAGCCGCCCGTGCCTACGCCCAATTTCTCACGGGTCAGAGAGCTACGAGCATCTTCAAGAAATACGGTTTTGGCATTGCTAAATAGCCATCAGTTGTAGGGGAGGGTTCTATTAGATATTTGCTAATTAACTAAATCGCCGATGTTCCCGCCCTACATCTGATAACTGATAACTGATAACTGATAACTGATAACTGATAACTGATAACTAATATGACTACCGATCTCTCCCCGTTATGGATTTCGCTTAAAACCGCAGGACTGGCAACCCTTGTCACATTCTTTACAGGAATTGCCGCCGCCCATTGGATGTTAGGTTATCGGGGACGATGGAAATCTGTGATTGAAGGTATTTTTGTCTCACCGTTGATTCTGCCACCGACGGTTGTGGGCTTTTTGCTGCTGCTATTATTTGGCAAAAATGGCCCCTTGGGTCAATTAACGGCTCTATTTGATTTTACGGTGATTTTTACCTGGTATGCAGCAGTGATCTCGGCGACAGTCGTGGCTTTTCCCTTAATGTACAAAACTGCATTAGGAGCATTTGAACAAGTCGATCGCAGTCTATTACAAGTTGCTCAAACTCTGGGTGCATCGAAGGGGCGTATTTTCTGGCGTGTGTTGCTTCCACTATCCGCCCCTGGAATTCTAGCTGGAACAATGTTGGCATTTGCACGAGCTTTAGGCGAATTCGGTGCAACTCTAATGTTAGCGGGGAATATTCCCGGTCAAACCCAAACGATCCCGATGGCAATTTACTTTGCAGTGGAAGCGGGAGCAATGAATGAGGCTTGGCTGTGGGTGACTGTAATTATGACAATCTCATTATCGGGTATTATTGCGGTCAATCTCTGGCAGAAACAATATGAGCGCAAGATTCGAGGCCAGCAGTTTGGCAGTATTGAAGCCAATGAATCTGTGCATGACCGGGATAGAAAAACTGAATCCCCCCAAAACCCCCCGTCCACGGGGGGCAGGGGGGGCCACTTATCCCACCTTGAGCAAGGACTACTGGTTAATATTGAAAAACAACTTGCCAACTTTACCCTGAATACGGCTTTTACGTCTGGGCAAGAAACGTTAGGTTTGCTGGGGGGATCTGGATCTGGTAAGAGTATGACGCTGCGTTGTATCGCTGGAGTTGAAACCCCGACCCAAGGGCGAATTGTTCTGAATGGTCAAACTTTATTTGATTCAGAAAAGCAGATTAATATTCCCAGTCATCAACGAAAAGTGAGTTTAGTATTTCAAAACTATGCACTCTTTCCCCTGATGACTGTTTCCCAAAATATTGCTTTTGGCTTGCAACATTTACCGAAGGAAACGCGATCGCAACGGGTAAAACAACAGCTAGGAAGATTACAATTAAAGGGATTAGGCGATCGCTATCCCCATCAACTTTCGGGCGGACAACAGCAGCGAGTTGCATTGGCAAGAGCCCTAGCAACGGAACCGGAAGCCCTATTATTAGATGAACCGTTTTCGGCTCTGGATACCTATCTTCGCGCTCAAGTCGAGCGTCAATTGATCGAAACCTTATCTACTTATTCGGGTGTCACCTTATTTGTCACCCATAACCTAGAGGAAGCCTATCGGGTATGTGAGAAATTAATGGTGATGTCGGGGGGAAAAGCGATCGCCTTCGATTCCAAACATCGTATTTTTGAGCATCCGGGCACGATTCGTGTGGCTCAACTGACGGGATGTAAAAACTTTTCTCGTGCTACTGTCATCGGCGAGAATACCCTTGAAGCAAGGGATTGGGGCGTTACCTTGCAAGTCGTAGAAGCGATTCCCGATCACCTGGCAGATGTGGGAATTCGTGCCCATCAAATCAGTATCATGCCTAATCCTAATCCCAGTCTGAATAATACATTTCCCTGTTGGTTAGCCTCAACCATTGAAACACCGCACCGAATGACGCTTTTCCTCAAATTGAATGTGGCATCTCAAGACTCACAGGATTACCATGTCGAGGCGGAAATTTTCAAAGAGAAGTGGGAAGCAATCAAGAATCATCCCTTTCCCTGGTATGTGCGGTTTGATCCCCTGCGTCTGATTTTGATGGTTAACTAAACCCCCGCCCCCCAAACCCCCCTGCAGGGGGGCTAGGGGGGGTGGACGTACTCCTGACCGGGGGTTGTTAAAAGTATTTATGACGATCTGATCATCTAATCAATGGCGATTATGACATCCGATGCCTTGATCACTGCGTAAACTTCCTTACCTGCGGCCAGTCCCAGATTCTCAGCCGAGGTTTTGGTAATAACGGCTGTAACTTCCACACCAGGAGACAATTCGAGTGTCACTTCATCGTTGACAGCCCCTGTCACCACAGACTTAACTATTCCTTTTAGGGTATTGCGTGCACTAACTTTCATAGAAACATTGTTGGAGTTTGTTAACTTCTCTATTGTACTTGATAATGTCAATAAATTGAAAAAAATTATAGAATTATTCCGGCAATACAAGCGGTCATAAAACAAGCGATTGAACCCGCGATCATGGCTCTAATTCCTAATCGAGCAACGTCCTGTTGTCGTTCGGGAGCCATTGCTGAAATTCCGCCAATTTGTATGGCAATAGAACCAATATTAGAAAAACCACATAGGGCATAGGTCGAAATAATAACCGCTCTTTCTGAAATCGTTGGAGCGGTGTTAGCAGCTATTTTACCTTGGGCTATTTTTACTCCATTTTCAATCAATACCTTTAAATCTAAATAGGCAATAAATTCATTTAAAATTGTTTTTTTACCTAATAATATTCCCACCTGTAAACAATCTGAAATAGGAACTCCCATTAACCAAGCCACAGGAGCAAATAAATAAGCAAAAATCCCTTCTAAAGATAAGGAAGGCAAACCCCAAAGACTCCCAACCCATTGTAAAACTCCATTGATTAACGCTAATAATCCTAAAAAAGCAATTAACATCGCTGCCACATTTAAGGCTAATTTCATCCCTTCACTAGCTCCGGTTGCTGCCGCGTCAATACCATTAGCTGAAGTGGGTTTTACTTCTATTTTAACTTTTCCTTTGGTTAAAGATATTTCCGTTTCAGGATAGAATATTTTAGAAATAGCTAAAGCAGCAGGAGCAGACATTACCGAAGCAGCCAAAATATGTTGTGCAGGAATTCCAAAGGAAATATAAGCCGCCATTACTCCCCCGGCAATAGTAGCAAATCCTCCCGTCATGACTGCATGAAGTTCGGAGTTTGTTAAGGTCGAAATATAGGGTTTAATTAATAACGGAGCCTCCGTTTGTCCGATAAAAATATTAGCCGAACAGGATAGCGTTTCTGAACCCGATGTTTTCAAAGTTCGCATCATCACCCAAGCAACAGTTTCTACAACTTTTTGTAGAATTCCATAGTGATATAAAATTGAAATAAAAGACGAAAAGAAGATAATTGTCGGCAAAACTTTAAAGGCGATCAAATGGTCTTGGAAGTTTTCACCAAAGACAAATTTAGCCCCTTGATCAGAAAAATTCAAAAACTGAGTTACACAATTTCCTAGAAACTCAAATACAGCAAAACCAGGCTTAGTTTTGAGGATGAGAACGGCAAAAATTAACTGTAAAGCAATTCCCCATAATACCGGACGCCAACGAATAGCTTTTCGATTCACAGAGAAGAGGTAGGAAATTCCTACAAAAACAAATAATCCCAAAAGTGAAATCACACTTTCCATAATTTGCTCAATCTTGTAGATTTTCAATGTACAATGAGAGTATTGTGCATTTTTCAGTCAGAATCCAAAATAAACCTTTTGCAAATTACTGTTAACTGAAGCACGGGTAGGGGAACAGCAACTGCTCTCTTACCACTAATTACGGCTTAACAAGAGTGCTTATGTCTTTACCTATTGTTGCTATTATTGGTCGTCCTAATGTCGGAAAATCAACCCTGGTGAATCGTTTGGCGGGAAGTCCCGATGCGATTGTCCATGATCAACCCGGTATTACCCGCGATCGCACCTATCGACCTGCGTTTTGGCAAGATCGAGAATTTCAGGTGGTGGATACGGGGGGATTAGTCTTTGATGATGATACGGAATTTTTGCCTCTAATTCGAGAACAAGCAATGATCGCTTTAAACGAAGCCACCGCCGCGATTTTTGTGGTAGATGGTCAAATGGGGGTAACGGGAGGGGATGAAGCGATCGCAACTTGGTTACGAGAACAATCAATACCGATTTTATTAGCAGTAAATAAATGCGAATCTCCGACAACGGGATTGATTCAAGCCGCACAATTTTGGGAACTCGGACTCGGAGAACCCTATCCGGTTTCAAGCATTCATGGATCAGGAACTGGGGAATTATTAGATGATTTAATTCAATATTTACCCCCGATTGATCAAATCGAAACCGAAAAAGAAATTAAAGTAGCGATTATTGGTCGTCCCAATGTTGGAAAATCGAGTTTATTAAATGCCTTTCTAGGAGAAAATCGCGCTATTGTTAGTCCGATTTCCGGCACAACACGGGATGCGATTGATACTGTTATTGAACGGGATGGAAAAACCTATCGGTTAATTGATACCGCAGGGATTCGGCGGAAGAAAAATGTTGAATATGGAGCCGAATTTTTTGGAATTAATCGAGCCTTTAAAGCGATTAATCGGGCGGATGTGGTGTTATTAGTAATTGATGCTATTGATCAAGTTACCGATCAAGATCAAAAATTAGCCGATCGGATTATAGAAGAAGGTCGATCTTGTGTGATTGTTGTTAATAAATGGGATGCGGTTGAGAAGGATACCTATACCATTTTAGACTATGAAAAAGACGTTCGAGCCAAACTCTATTTTATGGATTGGGCGGAATTAATTTTTATCAGCGCCAAAACAGGTCAACGGGTTGAAAAAATTCTGACTTTAGTGGATACGGCTGCTGAAGGTCACGAACGACGAGTGACAACGGCTGTTATTAATGAAGTCATCGAAGAAGCAGTAAGTTGGCATTCTCCCCCCGTTACTCGTCAAGGAAAACAAGGTAAAATCTATTATGGAACCCAGGTTAGTAGTAAACCCCCAACTTTGGTTTTATTCGTCAATGATCCTAAACGATTTAATGACAATTACCGTCGTTATATTGACAGCCAATTCCGTAAACAATTGGGCTTTAAAGGGACACCAATTAAATTAATTTGGCGTGGAAAATCCGCCAGAGAAATTGAACGCCATCCCGCTAACCGAGCCACCCGCGTTAAATAATAAAAGCAGGGGGAGCAGGGGGAGCAGGGGGAGAAGAGGAGCAGGGGAAGCAGGGGGAGAAGAGGAGCAGGGGGAGTGATGGATGGGATGAAATTTGAGGGAATGAAGCAGATGAATAGAGAACCGTTGAAAGATCATAGGGATTTGGAGATCTACAAGAAGGCATTTGAAGTTGCTATGCAGATTTTTGAACTCTCCAAGAAATTTCCGGTTGAAGAACGATACTCACTCACAGATCAGATTCGTCGTTCATCTCGTTCTGCTTGTGCTAATTTTGCTGAAGCATGGCGAAAACGTCGGTATGAAGCCGCTTTTATTGCTAAACTTAATGATTGCGAATCTGAAGCATCAGAAACCCAAACTTGGATTCAATTTGCAGTGAGATGCAATTATATGAATACTGAAACAGGCAGAGAACTTTATGGAACTTATAACCAAGTCTTAGCGGGTCTTGTCAATATGATTAACAACCCCTCTCCTTGGTTACTCAAACACTAAACCCCCTGCTCCTCTTCTCCCCCTGCTCCCCCTGCTCCTCTTCTCCCCCTGCCTTCCTCTTCTATGGATTTACTGCGATCGCTTCCCATTGGATTATATTTAGAACAACCGATTACTTGGTTACATCGTTTAGATGCCAGGGTTAAGTTAGTGTGGTTGATGAGCTTTTTAGTGGCTCCTCTTTTAGCAAACCCTTGGTGGCGATTATTATTAGTTGGGTTGTTAATTTTAATTACCTTATTAGCTCGAATTCCCCTGCGAGTTTGGAAGCGACAAATGGGGTGGTTACTGATGTTTTGTGGGTTATTATTTCTGGTCAGTTGTATTATGCCCGATGGTTTAGCCGTAGACCATCAACCTCGACTTCCTGAAAATGAATTAACCTTTGATTTATTCGCCAATAAACAAGAGCAAAAACAACCCAATCAGCCATCTAACTCAGCAGCAAATTTACCTCAACCCACCTCCTATCAGTATGTATTATTTAATCAAGGGCCGTTAGAAATTACTCGCTATTCTGTAGACTTAGGGATTAGAACCAGTACCTTATTGTTTACCCTAGTTTATAGTACAAATTTGTATTTGCTGACCACCGCTTCTGAAGAAATTGCGATGGCTTTAGAAAGCTTAATGGAACCGTTACGATGGTTAAAGTTACCCGTTACAGAAATTGCCTTAACTCTTACCCTATCATTACGATTTTTTCCCCTAGTTTTAGAAGAAATACAAAATTTAATCCGTTCCGTGCGAACCCGTGCTATTAATTGGAAAAAACTAGGGTTAAAACGAACCATTCAGGTTTGGTTAACCATTGCGGAACGGTTACTCCAAAACTTATTATTACGCGCAGAACAGATTTCCAGCGCGATGCAAGTGCGAGGATTTACCAGTCCTAACGAGCATCGGGTGGAATGGCATCAACTCCGTTTTAAACGCTGGGATAGCATCGCCCTCATTGGTTTAACATTGTTCTGGGGTGTCCGTTTAATTTGGGGAGGAGAAATTTGAGATTGATGAGTTGACCAAATCAAGTTAAAATAGTTCTGTATCTTAAAATAAAGCCATTATTTGTTAATTTTGAAATTTAATGACTACAGAAACTTACATGAATCATCCCAACTTCGGGCTATTGTTCAAAATATGCCCCGTTGAGGATCATCAAGAATTGTTCACAACCCTTTACGCCCAGCGTCTATTTTTCTTAGTGACCCAGGGGCCAACGGGATTAAAATTTGAACCCATTAGTCGTTCTGATGCCAAACTTTTAGTTGAAATTCGCTTAAGAATGCTTCGCCGAACCGCACAAACGGAGGAATACAAAAAACTCCAAGTTGCCCATCAAAATACCTTTCAATAATTAGAGTGTTGTCTGTTGAATGTGTAGAGACGTGCCATGGCACGTCTCTACTGACTGTTAACAAACGACCGACAACCGCCAACAGACAAAAAAACTGATTATGACTGATTTCATTACAGAACAAATTATTAAAATTCGAGATTCTATTCCTGATTCTGTTCGACTGATTGCTGTTACAAAAACGGTTTCCGTTGAAGCAATGCGGATAGCATATCAAGCCGGAATTCGAGATTTTGCTGAAAATCGAGTCCAAGAGGCGGCGGAAAAATATCCTCAATTACAAGATCTCAGTGATATGACTTGGCATTTAATTGGTC
Source organism: uncultured Oscillatoriales cyanobacterium (assembly GCA_903893625.1). GTDB lineage: Bacteria > Cyanobacteriota > Cyanobacteriia > Cyanobacteriales > Microcoleaceae > Planktothrix. The sequence continues at coordinate 2,398 of CAITND010000185.1, read as the reverse complement.
ATTTGCAAACCAATAAAGCCCCAAAAGCATTACAACTATTTCAATGGATTCAATCTATAGATAGTTTGAAATTGGCCTTACGTTTAGATCGCCTCGCCGGGGAGTTAGGGTGTCAACCTCAAGTTTGTCTTCAGGTTAAGATTTTACCCGATCCTAATAAATTTGGCTGGACTATCCCCGAACTTTTAGCAGAATTACCCCAATTAAACGAATGTCAACATCTTAAAATTAAAGGTTTAATGACCATTCCCCCTTTAGGGTTAAGCGAGTCAGAAACCCTTGATGTCTTTGAACGCACCCGTGAGTTAGCGGAAACAATTCAACACCAGAATTGGACTAATATTGAGATGCAACAATTATCAATGGGAATGTCAGAAGATTATTCTCTGGCCGTTCAAAAAGGTGCTACCATGATCCGACTAGGACGGATAATTTTTGGGCAGAGGAGGAATTAAACCAAAAAATTACTGTAAAATAGGCAAGTCATAAAATTCAATATAGCCGACTCCCTCAAGTTATCGAAAATGGGAGTTAAAATTCTAAAGTCGTGATGGAGACTAGACCGTGAACAGACTTTTTACTAGACTAAAAGATTTTGTAGGGTTCAATGACTCTGTAGAATACGATTACGAATACGATGAAATGGAGGGAGAGCGTTACCCAGGTAACTATCCCCCCCGACAGGAACAACCTGTCCCTCAGCAAGTAGTGGCAGAGGAACCTCGTGCGTCTCGTCGTTCACAACGATCTGTTGGATCTATGGGTAGTGGTGTAATGTCTGAAGTTGGAATGGGATCAACCATGAATAATGTAATTGGAATGCCCGGTGCTCTGAATGGAATTTCTGAAGTGGTGGTTATGGAACCCCGCACCTTTGAAGAAATGCCGACGGCCATTCGCGCTCTCAAAGAACGTAAATCTGTGGTTTTAAATTTAACCTTAATGGACCCGGATCAAGCCCAAAGAGCCGTTGACTTTGTGGCGGGTGGAACCTTTGCCCTCGATGGTCATCAAGAACGCATCGGTGAAAGCATTTTCCTGTTTACCCCCAGTTGTGTTCAAGTCAGAACTCAAGGTGGTAACGTTGTCCACGAAGGTATTCCTCAAGCGCGTAACCCCCGCATGAGTACCCCAACGACCCCCGTATGGCAACCGGAAAGAACGCAGGCCATTCAATAAATTAAGCAGGGGAGGCAGGGGGAGCAAGGGGAGCAGGGGAGGCAGGGGGAGCAGGGGGAGTAGGGGAAGATGGAGAAATCATTGAAACCCAAAACCTAAAACCTGAGATCCGAAACCCCAAACCTGACACCCTTTTTCTCCCGACACCCAAAAATTATTTTACAAGTTTAATTTATGTTTAAATTAGGTGTAATTGGTGGCGGGGTGATGGGAGAAGCTCTCATCTCCCGCTTAATTTCTGCTCAGATTTATCAAGCTTCTGAAATTATTATTAGTGACCCCCAAGAACAGCGTCGCAATAGTTTAGCGCAACAGTATGGCGTTGTTGTGACGGGTAATAATCAGGAAACAACCCAGGCAACGGAAGCCCTTTTATTAGCGATTAAACCCCAAATTTTTGCAGCGATCGCAACGGAATTATCTGGGAGTATAACATTAGGAACCGATACCGTTATTTTGTCTATTTTGGCAGGCGTTCCCCTCAAGAAATTAGAAACCGCCTTTCCCAAACATCCGGTGATTAGAATTATGCCCAATACTCCCGCTACGGTGGGGGCTGGAGTCAGTGCGATCGCCTCTGGAAAATTGGTGCAACCCCCCCATTTAGATCTCACCAGACGCATTTTTCAAGCTGTTGGAGACGTGGTAGACGTGCCTGAAACCATGATGGATGCCGTCACCGGATTATCGGGTTCTGGCCCCGCTTATGTGGCGATTTTAATTGAAGCCTTAGCGGATGGAGGGGTCGCCGCCGGACTCCCTCGACCCATTGCGAGTCAATTAGCCTTATCAACCGTATTGGGAACGGCCCAACTCCTATCAGAATCTAAGTTACATCCAGCCGAACTCAAAGACCGTGTAACCAGTCCAGGAGGAACTACCATCGCCGGAGTCTCCCAACTGGAAAAAGCAGGATTTCGTTCGGCTTTAATAGAAGCCGTCAAAGCCGCAACTCAACGGTCAAAGGAATTAGGAAGTTAGTTGACAGTTGACGGTTGGCGGTTGACGGTTAGCTGTTGACGGTTAACGGTTTGCTGTTAGCGAGCGGGACGCTCACACTCCCCCTGCTCCTCTTCTCCCCCTGCTCCCCCTGCTCCCCCTGCTCCCCCTGCTCCCCCTGCTCCCCCTGCTCCCCCTGCTCCCCCTGCTCCCCCTGCTCCCCCTGCTCCCCCTGCTCCCCTGCTCCCCCTGCTCCCCTTCTCCCCCTTCTCCCCTTCTT
>CAITND010000184.1 GCA_903893625.1 uncultured Oscillatoriales cyanobacterium | reverse complement strand
GCAGCAATGCGAATAGGGTAGGGCATACCCAAATTTACGCTTGGGGAGAATCCCACCTCTGGTTAAAGCACTGCAAGGTACTTTAATTAAGTGGTTTCGTTGAACCAAGAATCTCAGCGTCTTCAGACCTGAGAGTGTCAATGCTTCACTTCAATACATACCTGACGAGTAACCAGAGCTTATCAATCTTAGTTTTTACATCTTGAATCTTCAATTGCCAGCTATTCATCGGGAGATTATTATCTTTAATCACGAATGCTTTCATTGTTTCTCCTACTGGCGATCCATCTATGAAAGGAATCATCTCGGTGTCCTGCATCAGCGAAGCTGACAGTTTCGTGGGTGTAACTAAATACACATCAATGGCTTGAATCTGCTTTGGATCTTTTCCTTTAGTAAAAATCGGCAACCGCTCGTTTAGATTGTTAAGCATTAGCACTCGCTCAGTGCTGCCAGCCGGAGGATTCATAGCCTTGTACCACTCGTTTGGAAAGTCATGTTTCAGGTCAAAAGCGGCAAATAGACCTTCATCTCGACTCAATTCTTCGACACTTTTGATGTAAGCCATCACGGATTCAGCAGCAGGCTTCTTGAGCTTATCTCCGCCCTCTAAAGCTGTATAACGTATATGTACGATCGCATCTGAGATCGTGTCATAGTCGAATTGTCGGAACTCTTTTGGTAATTCAAGCCGCCATTTACTAATAATACCGGCTCCTTCAAAGGGCATATAGCGTTCGTCTTTGAAGTTGAGTTCAAAAACGCCACTATCATTTTGACCAGAGCTAGTAGCGATCGCCACAATCGGGACATTCACTGTGCTAAAACGCTCATCGGTTTCTTCTGTCTTCTCGAGATAGTCATTTTTGTCTTTGGCGATCGCATTAATACGGAATTTATGTTCTAGTAACCGCAGGGTAGAGTTGATGCTAGTATAGGGGCCAGCGACGCAGGGAATGGTTAGGGCTACGGATTTAATACGGCGCATATAGTGGCCAGGATAATCCATATCGAATAGCACTTCGGGTAGAGCAAATTCGCAAGTTCCCGTTTCTTTTAACTCGATTAAAGCTAGGGGATTAATTTGTCGTAGGGAAATCTGTTTGGTAATTTCGTAATCATGGCCCCGTTTTTCGTTGTAGGCAGATTCGAGTTGTTTTAACCCGACATATAATTTTTCACCTGCTAATAAGCCATCGTGGGCAACATCCCAGTAACCAAATTGGATGAAGTTAGAGGTAGTTAGTCCCCGCTCGAAACGGAAAACTTGTTCGGCTTTTTTGGCTATTTCGTAGGCTAGGGTATAGGTCTGATAAAACAAAGTTTTTATTTGCCCTTCCATCCAAAGATAGAGTTCGATGTTGGTATATTTATTTTTGATAAATTCCTCCACCTCTTGAAGATGATCAATTTGTTTCTGCTGATTGGTAATTTCTTGGTTGGCAATATTGATCCGAATTTGTTGGGTTAATATCTGTTTGTCAATGTTTTTGATTTCATAGCCAGCGACGTTGGCTTGTTGTACCCACTCTTGAGCGCGACGCAAGAAACCTCCTTTTCGACCAGCATCTGTGGATTGGTAAGAGAGATTATCAGCATATACCTTCAAACCACGAGCTACAGCTTGAGTTGCTTGAGCTAAGTTTCCTGGGCCCCATCTTACAGTTACTCCAACACCTAATGGTTTTCCATCAGCATTTACATTAGGTAAGGCATGGAATACACTTGCAAGTGTCTCTACAGTCCCAATTCCAATTTGCCAGTCTGCGGCTGCACTAGCTTTTTCCATTTCGTTTTTTTCGGACTGAATTAGCTTTAAGCCACCTTCATCAAGGGTTTCAATTGCATCGGGTAATTCGCTAAAATCGGTATTTTTATTAGGGACTTTACCTAAATCTTCACCAATGAGTTTCAGGTAATGCTGTAAGCGGTAGTATGGCCCTTTTCGATTTTGTTGTAAGGCTTCTACGGATTTTTGGGCTTCTTCTAACTGCTGTTTTTTCACCTCCATAATCAAGTTTTGCATCGTGGTTTCGTGGATTGCTCGCAGTTTAGATAAAGCTTCTCCATCTTGTTTTTCTTTGACGGACAGGAAAGCACTACCCATTGATTCGAGTTTGCCACAGAGTTCTAGGGCTTTTTGCACTAAATAAGCAAAACGATAGTTGGGCATGGGACTGTTTAGGTCGTTTAGTACGCTGGCTAAACTCAGTCCTTGAGCAGCCGCTTGGACTAATAAGGCGGGATCAATGGGCGGCTCAAATAGAGGTAGTTTACGGAACACGCCTTCGATGTTTTGACAGTGGCGGATTTTGAAGAGACGATCATCAATGGTATCTCGCAGAGCGCGTAATTTGGGGTTATCGGGAATGCAGAAATAAAGACTTGTTGCAAAGCCAAAGATATTAGCGAATCCCACCACGCCGTTGCTGACTCCTACTCCAAAGGGAGTTTGATTACTAAAGGGAAATGCTAGTTCTAACTCAACCATTGCATTCCCAAATGCGTCCCATTTGTCCAACAGTGACAGATAGGTTTGGGGTTCAATTTTTCCGCGTTTAGGAATTTTTTGTCCTCGCGGCCCATAGATATGGGCAGCTAATACATAAAGTTGGGTCGCTTGGTTAAGGGTTTCGATCGTATCTTGCTTAAATAAATAGTCACCCCAAGCAATGAGAATTTCGATATATTTCATTACCACCCATTTCATGTAGGCTACGGGACGCGATCGCGCAATGACATGGGGTTGAAAGGGTTTATTGCGCCATTCATTAATTCGATCATTGGAAGTATTTGGTTGTAGTCCAATGAAGAATTTCTCTAAAACATCTTCAGTGTCAACAACTTGAAAGGGCGGAAATTGCCAAAAACGTTCTTTACCAGTGCCTTCTGCGTATGGATTAAAAACGTAATGGCACATCTTTAAAGCTTGTTCAAATTGGTTGGATTTAAGTAAACTGTCAACCAATTGCATGGGCGCGTGGAAAGCAACCTCCCAGTTGTATAGGGAATAAGGACGTTTTAGCTCATCATAAAGTTTTGAATTATCAGTAATTGGATCATCATCGTTATATTGTCCATAGGCATCTTCTGCTAATGTTGAAGAAATGGATACATTTTCATGGTAATACTTAAACAAGTCATCAAGATTACCACTTGTTAGTTTACCTAATAGTTCATGAGCAAAAGGATGATTGAATTTCAATTCATTGGAATCGTCAGAGACCTTGATTGTAAGACTTACTTTTTGATCATTTGAATAAGGAGCCTTCCCAACTAAATCTGGGTTGGCAATGTTTGGATTTGACGTTGCACTTTGTAAGGAGTATATTTTTGCATCATTATCAAAATAGTGGAAATTTACAGTATTTCCTACTGGAAAACTTAATGCCTCACTTTTAAATACTTGACTACCAGTTAAGTTAAACCCCCCTAATGAACTTGAGAAATTCCAAACAGTAATTACGATTTTTGGTTCTTGTTTTGGTTCTTGAACATTAACTATACTGGGCAGAAATTCGTAAGAACTTATATTTGATAATTCTTTTGGTGGAGTAGAAATAGGAGGAGTAGGATTAGGATCATCATAAACAGCCTCAGCAGAAAGCTGTTTTTGTGTCCACTTTCCATTCCGATATTCACTCCATCCCATTTTGATTTCCCAATATTCAATAGGCTGATTTGCAGATAGAGGTTCGCTTCCAATCGTTTGAAAACTTTTCTCATTTTGTTTTGATTGAGATTTCGTTTTCTTCATAAATTGAGGAAAGAAAATCAAGAGCCGCTTATTCCAAACCACTGGAATTAAATAAGTTCCATTTTTTGTGATTTTTCCGTCTTCTTCCCAGTCATAACTGGGAATATCCACTTGTACTTTTTCCCAGGGATACCAATTTTTTTCTGTGATGTCGAAATAACGGTAATAAAAAAAGTAAGGCGCATTCCGTGTCCGCGAGAAGATATGTAATTTATTCCCTTCGGTGTCAAGAAATAAACCTACTACCTTTAAATTTGCTACCTCATCTACTTTAAATAAGTAGTTTTTCAAGGCATCTTGAACGGTTTGTTCATTAATATCCTTTTGCAATAATTCTGATTCCAGTTCCTTATAGAATGGACTTTTATCATCGCGGAGAGTGGGTTCAGTCAAGTTTTCGGGATAGCAAAAGACCTTAAGGTTGGCTTCCCAAACGCGGTAACGCTGCATCCAGTCCCAGCGATCGCGGTCTAATATATGATTTTCAACACCATCATATTTAGCTTCCAACCCTAGAAAACAGCGTTGAATAAACAACTGAACACTGGAAATTGCCTGCTTGATGCGAGAAGTTTCCATGCAGGCATCCATTTGCACATCAATCAGGAAAAACTCAAACAAACTATCCGCATCTAACACCCCTGGTGCAGCCCATTTAATCAACTCCTCTTGCACTAATAAATAGCTAATTAAAGCGAGTTTCTGGTGTTCCCGCAGTTCATCATTAAGGGGTTTGACTACTTGTTCCCAATCTTCTTGATCGTAACGAGCGCGAATCGCTTTACGAATTTTTTCGGCAATATCGTGACAAGCCCAAAACTTCGAGCCAGGTTTAGCCCAATCAAATAAAGAATCAATATCAACCCCAATTTTGTCAGCGATAACCAAGGCTTTTTGCAACTTAATCAAATTGATTTCATTCCCAAACGCTTGGGGGTGTTTCAGGTCAAAATGTTTAGCTCGAATTAATTTTTCAATATTGTCTTTATCCCAAAGGGTTACATCCGCAATTTGTTGACTGAGTTCTTTTACATCAGCCTTGCCAGAAGCCCAGGCAAATAAGTCCAATAAATTGTTTTCAGTCTTAGGTAAGCTGTTACGGAGGTTTGCATAAGCCTCTAGCCGTAACCAAGATTGAAGACCAATTTTGTTAATATTAAATTGATCAAAATACGCTGAATGTTCTTGCCAATAGGTAATTTCATCAGCACTCAGGTTAAAGCCATTGATCACTAAGGACGCTTTCGACAGTTTCTTTAGGATTTCTAACTCAATAGATTCGTTCCCATTTGTATAGTCAGGTAATAGAGCAGACGTGGGAATCGTGGCAACAGATAACGTGGCTGTTTTCCATTGCAGTTGATTCATAGGCAACCCATTAACTTTGAAGGAGTATAACTTACCATTTTTGAGTTTTTTCGAGGTTGACTCCGTTGACCAAACATTAGACGGATCTTCCTGTTGAACTGTGAACTGAATCAGTTCGTTTTCAAGTTCTAATGGTTGTGGCTTAGTCTCGCTTATTGCCACAAAAGTAAAAGCTTCGTCAGTGGGAGGAATCAAAAATCCTTGCCAAACGCCTGAATCTTGATTGGGTTGAACTTTGATATTTGCTAATACATTAATCGCGGGTTCTTTGGTAGAATCAATCTTTAGTAAGTCCGACAATAAAACATCGGTGGTCGCACTTGGCAAACTGGTTGCCCCAGCTACCGTATCAACAATAAACCGATGAGCCAGGAATTTTCGCAGGAATGGCAGAAAATATTTTAGAAAATAAAAACGTTTTTCAGCCGCCGAATTTTCATCGTCACCACTCAGTAGGATATTTTTCAGTTCATTTTCTTCTGGTGTAAGAGGACAGTGATTTGTTGAGTTAACATCAGTTTTTTCCTTCTCTGATTTTGGGAAAATTCCTGATAGTGCATCACTCAAAATATTTTGGGCTTGTTTGCCGACCCGATCAATTGCTTTTGCCCATCCTGGATCGGTAGAAAGTGCCTTAGCTTGGGCTTTTTCCTTATCAGTCAGAATCCCCGTTACTTGCAATCCTGCTTTGGGAGGAGTGGCTTCTTTTTGGTAACTGTATTTGAGTTTTTTAGTTAGGCTCTTTTGAGATTCAGGGATAGTAATTGTCAGATTCAAAGGGGCATTTGTGGAATAAACTGTTGTCCCTTCCAGTAGCCCCATAATTTTCTCTACTACTGAAGATTCAAAGAATAAACCCGCTTTGGTTCGGACTAATTCAGATGTAGCCTCTTGTTTTTTCTCGTCTGGAATCTCTTCTTTTTGAGCCGCAGTAGTTTCTTCTTTTTCCTTTTTCTCTTTTGGCAAATCAATGTCTTTATGATCCCGCTCAATAGCGTTTAATCCGTCATAAAGAACCTTGGTAATTTGTAAAATAGCCTGGTTAGATGGGCCAATGGGACGCAGTTGATCATCCTTATCTTGGATAATGTAATTTAATTGGCGGAAGGTAAAGCCCGCATTTTCCATTTTCTCCCAAATTTCCAATAAAGATAGGGTACTCCAGGCATTTGCTAAGGGGGAATTAAATAATTTAATCGCGTCTTCTAATTCTGAGATTTTGATATGTAAAATTTTAGCCAATAAGCTGTGACGATAAAGTACCGATACATTGTGTAAGGTTAGATCATCGGACATTAATGGATCGATCTTTTTAGCAACAGCTATCAGTTTGGTAATGTCATCAATTTTTAGGTTGAGTACCGCCATTAAGATGGGTAAATGTTCGGTAATTTTGGGTTTCGGCTGTTGGGTTAAATAATTACCATCAGCATCAGCTTTAAATACCTTGTCAATTCCCAAGAGATTATGGGTTAAAAATAAGCGCGAATAAAGAGATTTTTTCCCAACTGTGGTAATATCTGCCCAAAAAGTGAGCAGTTTAGGTAAGGGTAATCCTGTTCGATCTAACAATTTACAGACTGCGACTAACTGATGTAAGAAATGAGGCGTAATTTCCGCTTTAATTTGAGGAATATCGGGGCAATGCCATTGATCAGGGTCTTCGTGATCATCATCATCACAGCCACAATTATCATCCTCTGGTTGAGTTTTACGGCTACAGTCTTCGTCAATAAAGTTATCAAAGCCAACTACTTCGCAATCTTCGGAGTCTTCTGGGGATTGCCCATTAGTAACAGGTGTGGAAGCAACAGACAATCCCACTAAGGCTTTATCGGTTTCATCAATTGTCCAGCCTAGTTTTCGCCAGAGTCGAATAAAACGGTGGAGGCGATCGTATTCTTCGACCGTCAGAACGGAGCCATCTAAATGTACTAACCGAACTTTATCGAGATCACAGGTATCCTGAGCAGGGAGCCAGTTCACGAGTTCCTCTCGCCCTTTGTCAACCAAAATGCTACGTGAATCGACGAAGCCCATCGGATTGTTGGGAGACTTTAGATCTCTAACTTGCAACCAAGTATCTTCCCCAAATTGATCGATGAATGGCTTCTTATTGACATCCACGACTTTACTATCAATTGTGACATTCCCAATAATTTGTCCATTTTGATCAACAATCGTTCCATCTTTGCGTAAAGTACCAACAAATTCTGGCTGAAAACCTTCTGTAAAACGCTCTGTAAATAACTGACCTTCAATTGGAAGTCTCAGTCCTTCCCCCGCTTCCAGCACTATCAATTGACCAATTTTTTCAAAGTAACAGTAAACCCATCGCTCTAAATCTTTGCTTTTCAAACACCAATTGGGTTTGTGTTGCTGACAAGGATTAGGATGTAGCCTTGCATCTAGTAAAGGAACTAGAGGCTGGGCTTTTTGGAGAAATTCAATTAGTTTAGTAAAACGCTGTTTTGGAGGTAGATTTTTATCAGGATTGACATAGTTATCTTGCAAAAACTTATAACTAAAGCGGATACTTTCAAGGATGGTCAAGGCCTGACCTTGGGGATAATTCGGATTGATAAATTGCGTTTTTAGTAATTCAACTAAATCCACATAGTCAATGCCTGTACGGGGCAGAAATTGCTTTTTAACAAAAGTCAGTCCCGATTGTTGGGCTTCGTCGGTACTGAGCATTTTACCTTGATTTTTATAGCCGTAGTATTCATAGATGGGCTTGACCCCGATATTCGTTTGGTATTGGTCAACAGAAGGGGTCTTTTTCAGGGTGATCTCAAAATAGCGTTTTTCCCAGAAAGCTTCTTTGGTAAGGATGATATATTCCTCCTGGGTTATTCCTAAAAATTCAGCATCAACTGCCCGTTCCAGAACAGTGTGATGTATCTCTTTTAGCTCTTTTTGTGCCGCGTCCGTTAGGGAAAGTTTGGTACAATTTTCGTCGGCTGCTCGGTAAATATCTAACAGTTCGTAACGACTCGTTCCTAAATATTTTAGAAAAATTCGGATAGCGTCAATGGGTTGATGATAGGGCAAAGTGAAGGGATAAACCGCACTTTTCAGAATGCAGTAAGCTTCATAGTTAGTATGTTGTGGTTGGGCTAATAGTTCGCTAGTGGTTTCATCTTCAACATTAAAAATATCTAAATAGGCTTGTTTTGGACTATTTGTGTCTTTTTTATATTTTTCCAAATGCACAACAAAGCTTTCCATAACTTCGTTGACGAGATCAATGTAAGGAAGAACAGTAAAGGTATTTTCGCAGGTTAATTCTAAACAGCCTAAATCGGGACGACGACGAAACAGTTTTTCTAAGGGAGTACCTTTAATATTTTTGGGATCTGTTTTTGGTTTAATAGCTTCGGGATTAGTCGAATCGGAATCAAGATTGTTATTGCGTAGATATTGCAGTAATTCCACAAAATAGGAAGCGGGGCTATAAACCGAGAGGCAATCATCGCATTCGCAGTAGTCCATATCACCGAACAATTGTTCAAGGTTTAGGGGAATGGGAACTTGCCGTTCATCAGCCATTGCTCGCATCCGCGCCATGCGTGTTTCCATCGTTTGTTGCGCGTCTATAATCGCCAAACCTGTCCCTCGCATATTTTCGCGGATCATCATTAATGCCTGTTCATTACGGAGGCGATTATTGATGGCGTTGGTATAGATTTGTCGGGCGGTTTCTTCTCCTAAATTGGCACTATAAGCCCTTAAAAATGTGGATTCGGGCATCTCAGCAACGTGAAAAGCTGAGGTTAAATTGGCATTCATTAAGACTGGCAATGCTTCTGGAATAGGCGTAAGGGCTTGTGTCCGTTGCAGGGTTTTAAGCTGCTCCATTACCCCTGGGCGGTGTTCTTCGGCAATATCTTTGAATGCTTCAGGGTGATTGAATGCGGTATAAACGGAAGTGGTGCGGATATTAAAATCGGGTTGATTGTTGAGGAAATTTACGATACCTGCGCCGATGTTAGTATCAGCAATGGGAATCTCTGTGTCTTCCACCATCCGTTGCAGTACAGCAGTTGGTTCTGCGGTAAATAGTTTCTGGCGTAGAGCTATTGCAAAATTGCGTTTTTTCTCATCGTCTTGGTTAACAGGAGTCTCTGCACCTTCTGCTATTACCTCAGTGGAGTCTGTGTTTAATGATATTGGGCGTGAAGCTACCGTAAGAGTGCGGGCAGAAATAAATGTTTCTGGTATATTTTCAGGCGTTACTAATTCTGTCAGTTTTTCAACGTTGAAATTTAATGCGACATCCCGCAGGTTATTGACTTCAGTATTGTTAACCAATTGTTCAACAATTGAGCTATTATCGCCAGACCATTCAGCAAGGGTGTATCCCAGATCTAATTTTTTTAGGTCATTTTCTGACAAAATACCTTTTAAAATTTCTGAAGCTTTTTGCCAATCGCCCTGAGTTTCTTCAAGAGCATTTTTCATCAATTGTTGTTGGTCTTCTTGCGTTAACAGAGAGCTTAAGAGATTGATGCGGGTTTCGGGGTTAATGGGTTGGGATGACATGGCTGATACCTCATTAAGATGGTTAATTGGGTTTTGGGAATTAAAGATAAATCTTTATGATTTTTGGGGGTTTGTTTTGAGAATTTGGTGAGTTGGTAATGAACTGTAAGGGAGTAGGCGATCGCGCTGTACATCCTGATGTGATTGGCATTTGTTTTCTCCTTGTTTGGTTATTTTTTGGGATAATGACTAAATTCCCCTGACGAGATTGTTCTGCCAGCGTTTTGGCTGACCACTCAAACCACTGGGGGTCTTAGGTCTTAGGTCAGGGGGAATGGTGATTTGTCCATTAGTGCTAATTTTCATGATGGTTTTCTCCATTAGGTTTAAGAATTAAAGCAACTGTTATTCGGGCGATCGCTCATGATGTCAGTACCTCATCTAGGATTACAACGGGCAAATTTGCGACTGTTCGTAGTTGTCGATCGTTGGTGAGAAACTGAGTGCAGCCTGAAGTGATCGCGGTGGCGGCATGAATGGCATCGGGTGTTCTCAAGGAAGACATGATAGCGCGTAGTCTTGCTGCTTCCCTCAAGACAGTCTGACTAATGGGTATCAACTGCATTTTGGGCGATCGCAGCAGTCGCTCGTAAGCATTAACCAGAAATGTATCTGAGTTTCTAATTGGCATAATCAGGGTTTCCATCAGAGTAAGTTCACTGGTCAAGACCTCAAGGTTTCCTGCCTGAAGGTTATTCCACAAAGAATTCAGCAACACCCCATAGGTTGGAGCCTGTTCAACGGCGTAAATCACTGTTACTGTATCAATGTATACACGAGCAGCATTTGGCAGCGTTAGTTGTCCCATGCGTTGCGCTCTGCCTGTAGGTCTCGATTAATTTCTTCTACACTCCTGCCAACGGGACGTTCATGATGGATTTGTTCAAGTAATTGCAAAATCGATTGGCTTTCCAGAGGTGAATTCTGCTCAGGCAGCAGAACAATCACCTCAATGGTTTGTCCCACAGAACTTGAGAGCATATCGGCAGGCAAGTTGATCTCAATCTTGTTGCCTGGTAAAACTTTAGTCTCAATCCGTAATTCTGATCGCATTTGTTTTCTCCTTGTTTGGTTATTTTTTGGGTATTTGGTGCGTTACGCTGATTCGCTAACGCACCCTACAAGATCGGGTGATCGCACTAGGGATTTGATGATCACAATCGCCTGACAGGGAAATTTTGGAAGATTTTGGCATAGAAAATTGGGCAAGCAGTTGGATCGCGGCTGTTACCAGTAACCATGCCATCAAGATGTTGTTTTTCCTCTATTGGGTACTTTTGGGGAGTCATTAGTGGGGGTTGGGGGTGAGTGTTCATTGGTGATTTGTCCTTATGATTTTTTTGGTTTTGTTTTGAGAATTTGGTGAGTTGATAATGGACTGTAAAGGAGTGGGCGAGCGCACTGTACATCCTGATGTGATTGGCATTTGTTTTCTCCTTGTTTGGTTATTTTTTTGGGATTTGGTGTGTTGGTAATGGACTCTATAAGAACGGGCAATCGTTTCCAGGGCGCTATAGCGGGCTTACCCCTTTATCGCTTATATGGATGGATCGGGTTCCCTTCAAGCCCAAATTGTTTCCTCATTTCATTCATCTTGTTCATAATTACTTCTGGACTCGCTTCCTGATTCGCATTTATCCATTTCGTCCACGTTTCGTTCCATTTGGTAGAATGGACAGCAGAATGCTCGCCCCAAGTCAGTGTGACGGTATAGTCATCGATATTTATTCCTTTTGAAGAGAACCACGTTTTCTTTTGTTGGATGAGCAGGTGATGTTGCTCATCGAATGTTTTAAATGCTTCGCGAGCATTCATCCCAACATCAGCCAAAGCGCTTTCGTTGTATCTTGTGGGTGCGGTGCCTCCTTTAGGCTTTGCGGTGATTGTTGAAGGTTTAACTCGCGTCGGCGTTGGTGGAGTAGTTCCAGACTGTCCTTCTGGAATTTTTTTTACTTGTGGGGTAGCAGGTTTCTCTGGTGCTTTAGGGGGTGATTGATCTGATCCTCCGGCGTTAGACATCAAAATGGCAGGAACCTGTGTGACCGCCCCAGGCAGCACAACCTTCGTTGTCGATAAGCTGACAATACCTACTCCTGGTGCGACTTTTGGTGGTCCAGGAATGTCAATCGGGACTTCGCCGATTCCAGGAAATAGTGCTCCCCCAACATGAATAATTGCTTGCAATTGCTTTGTATGTTCTTCCTGGGAAACGTAGTAATCATCAGGCTTTTGTATTCCTTGCATACGATCAACTGCTTTTTGTGCAGCTTTATCAAGCATTCCACCTGGCCCATATAGAGTCATTAGGGGATCTACGGTTAAAGATTTGGCTTTATCAACAATCCCTTGTCCAAACTGCTCAGGAGTTTGATGAGTTGTCATTAAAAAAGTAACCCTAAATCCCACACCTATCCAATCTGTTATCCCAAGTTCTTTTTTTGCTGGTGCTGGAATGTCCTCAGTCCCCGTAAGATCAATAGACTTGATAGGGTTATTTTTTACATAAGCGAACAAATTAAATCCGCCTTTTATTCCCATAGGATCGCAACTTACCCACCTCCCCAACCACGACGCATAATACCGCGCCCCGTGATAACTAAATCCCGTCTCCTCATCCCGCTCCTTGCCCGTATATCGGTATCTTTTCGCTGCTGCCTTAATACCCTTATCCACCGCCTGATAAGACGTACTGCCGTAGGGATAATACTCCTCATAGGAAATAACCTTAGCCTGATCATCCAATTCCAGACTAGCTGAACCCAAATGATTACCAAACTGAAAACGGATCAATTGTCTTGGTGACTCATCATCAGAGTTAGTAACGGTCTTTGTCTCCACCAAAACAATACGCTGCTTATCATCCATAACGTGCAACGTCTCCCGCTCCAACTTAACCTCATCACCATTAGCCTTAAACTCGCGGTAAATCTCAAACCCGCCCAGATAAATGCGCTCACATTTGCGCGTCCCGTTTTGCCGTTCCGTCACCTTGCGAATCCGTTCACCACTGGCATCATAAACATAGAAAGTCGTCTCTGGCACTGTATTCGGAGGCTGTGTCTCATTAACCGCTTGCCGCGCCGTCGTATTTAACTGATCCTTGTAATCCCATTGCATCAACGTTAAATGGGGCATACTCACCATATTGCCGTGAGCATCATAACCATAGGAATCAGTCCGTTGACCAACCGCAGTGCTGCTTAAGCGATTACTTAGTTTCCCCGACTCCAGCAAACTCGCTTCGTTATAGGCATAGGCACGAGTCCAACTCCCGTTGGCTGCCTGATGGATCAACTTCTCAAAATTCCCCACCGCATCATAGAAGTATTGCTCGGTATAATTCCGCATCGCCTGCCCGTCGCCAGGATGGGACAAATTCACCCGAAACTCATCATCCCACTTACTTTCAGGCTGGGACACTTGGCCAATATGCTCCCGTCCTGATGCCTCAATCAATCGGTAAATCGAGTCGTAGGTATAGTCACAATGGGGGAAAACCACCTGATTATTGAAAAAGATCGGCTGTTGAGCATCATCCCGAATCCGGGTAATATTGCCCACTGGGTCATAAAAATAAGACAAATCTTGGAAAAGAGAGTCGCCCCGCATCGTTTTTAAATGAACTAATCGGAACGTATCCTTATCGTAGGTGTATTCTGTTTTAGCTCCGTTTCCGTACTCAATCTGTGTACGCTGACCCTTAGCATCGTAATCAATATTGGTGACAGCCTGAAAATTTGCCGAGGCAAAATCAAGCAAGGTTTTCGGTTCTTCCGTAGCCTCTAACCAAATATCCATCCGTTCCAATAAATTCGCCTCATTGTAACCAGGGCGAATAACATTTATTTTTGCCTGGGATTGGTCACTGTGGGGAGCAACTAACTGAAGGGGACGGTTCAGCGCGTCAAACCAACTTCGACTCTGAAAAACTTCCGTTTCCAACACAGGATTATGATTCCAATCAGGAAGGGTTTTGTAATCCTTAACCAGTTTTCTCGTGCTGTGTAATAAATTGCCTTTAAAATCAAATTCCTCATTGGTAGCTACCCCGGCACTGTCAAAATGCTGGTAAATTCTGCCTCGATGATTTTTAATATCCCCCTGTCCTTCTCCATAGACAGTCTTTTCTACTAAAATCTCTGGATCATTGCCAGTTTTAACAAATAACTGCGTCGGACGCTGCAAAACATCATAGGTTGTCCGTAGAACATGGCCACGACTATCCCACATCCGTATGGGTTTACCCGCCACATTATTCAACATCCAACGGCTACCCGCTTCCATACTGGCTTGATAAAGGCGATGTCCCAATAAATCGTATTGGTAAATCATCACCTTGCGACCCTTGGCATCCGTTACCGATCGCTGATTGCCCTCAATATCCAGTTCTACCCGTGTCTCATACTTGCCTGCTGTACCATTATCAGCAATGGTCAAAAAAGTTCGTCCCAAGGTATCCAAGTGAGCAATGGTTGGCGTATTAGCATGACTGACAGCTTTTTCTGCTGCACTTTTTTCCTCAGTTCCGAGACTTCCGTTAATACGCTGTTCGTACCAAGTGGGCAAATAGTCTGATTGAGGGAGTCGTGAGAAAAAGCCTTTCACATCTTGATCGAGCTTTGGATCGGTTGTCCCGTCAGCATTGAGAACAGTATCGTTAACATCAAAAGTTATCTGTTGCCAGGGGTCAAAAACGACCTTTTCCCAAGTGTGGTTAGGATGAAGAGTCGCCACCACCCGCTCCACTGGGTCATAAAAAAGCGTACTACTCACTCCCCATTGTTCAATACCAAAGTGATGAGTAGGACTGAAAAATGGTTCATATTGTCGGACGGGTTTACCCTTATTGTTGTAAACCTTAGCTCCCGTACCTACCCAACGCGGATTGAGAATAGGAGAGTTGGAAACAGTGGGATCAAGGGAGCCAGGTTCGGCCTGTACTTTGCTCTGTGCCTCGCGTCCAAAACCATCGGAATAAACAAAACTGAGTTGTACCTTAGTTTGCCCACCACCCAGATCACTAACATGGGTCTCACGGGCGATCGCCGCCGCACAAACGGGAATTTGCTCAAGGTCATAAATAATTCGGGTCGTTGCTGTTCCTAAATGTTGAATTGCAAGCGATCGCGGATTATCAGCATCAAAGAATGCCTTGATTTCCTCTACACTCAGGTCAGCATTGAATTGATCAAAAGAATCCCCCTGGTTCTCGCTCGCCTTACCCATTACCGCAGTCCCTGCCACCATTCCTAGGGCATCAAACAACACTTGAGAACGATTGCCATTGGGGTCAGTGATTTGTTCAGGTTGGAGAGTACGATAATTATTCCGAATTTGGACAGTATTATTTAGTGGATCAACTGTCTGAACAACCAAAAGATGATAGAGGTCATAATTGCTAGTGTAAATATTGCCAAAGGGGTCTTTAGTTTGAATCGGCAAATAAAAGTTACTCGCATCAAAAGATTGTCGCCCCGATGAAATCCACCAGTTGCCATCCTGCTTTAGATATTTCCCTTCACTATTAAGCAGTGTATCCAAATCACTTTGAGGAATCTTGCTACCGTAAACCTGATTGAGTAAGCCAGGGGTAAAAGCCAATTTAAAACTCTCACAGGGCAAAGCAAGGGACTCTATTTCTCCCAATGCTAGACAAGTGGGATCGATAGTATTGGCTTGGCTGTTAGGACGATAAAGCGATCGCACCTGTTCAATGAGACGACGCTGTTTGCCTGTAGTCGGTTGATCTTCGTAATTAATTTCCTGATCAAAAAGCAAGATTCGTTGATCGGGTTGAGCAGGATCAGGTTGAACAAAATCCGATAGTTGTAGGCGATCGCCGTTTTTGGCATAGCCCGTTAATTCATAAGTGCGAGTTTCAATCGGTACACTAATCCGATACCAGTCTACTTTATCGGAGATATTTGTCACCCGATTTTCGGTATAGGTAATATAGGTTTTTTTCTGCTCAGGATAAGTGGAATTGTGACGGGGATAGGCGATCGCCACCGATTTTAAACCATTACCAAACTCGTCCACTTCTAAGGTAATGGCATGGGTAATACGCGGATCGAAAATTTTCCGTTTCTTCTTTGGATCAGGTTCTAGATCAGTAGGATCAAGAATAAAACTCCGCTCATAGTGATAATCAATGGTTTCGCAATCGTGGGCAAAGAAAACCCCGTGACGATTACTGAACAATCTTTGCTCAACGCGAATCTCATAATTGCGCTCCGACACACTATAGGGGAAGGGTTCTTTTTCCGAACCGTCCAGGGCGTAAATTTCCTGCCGCAAAATTCTACCTTTCAGCGATCGGGCTGCTTCTCTTTCCTCATCCGCCGTTAAGCCATCGGGCAATATTGTATCGGGCAGCAAAGACGCTTGAAAGGCTTGCTCAGACTGGTTGGGTTCTCGATAATATTCATGCTCAAAATAACGAGAAATCTTGTCTTGATCAAAATACGCTCCCGTGTGAAACCAGGTTTTTGTTAACACAGGGGGAACAAACGAAGCCACGTCTAGGTTGGTGCTGTCTGAGGTTGTATCTCCAGGAGGAATCGTGCCAATTTCTTCTGTATCCCATTGATCCACTCGACCAAAACCGCGAAATTCTCGCTCTATCCCATCAAAATAACCATGATGATAAGCATAGCGAGTCACAAACCGATTACCACTAACGCGATCGTAGGTTTCCACCCGCTCTACAACATGAACAGGAAACGGTAGTTTTGTCACCCAAGGTGTACCCGCCAGCTTATCTTCTAAGTAAAACTTTGTAGAAGGTACATAATCAATAACCGTTTCTGCCCCCATATTGTTGGTGGTTTTAATCAGCAAATGAGGCTTTTGTTCCCCCATTAAGTTGATATAGCGCATCGGATAGCGAGTATAACTAGGCAGAGGAGAAGACCAGACTAAACAAGCTGTTCCATTACCTAGCAAATCGATCACTGTTACTGAGGCACTGTTGTCAATCTGAGGAAAATGCTTCAAGACGCACTTGGCTGACCAACTATTCCCAGATTGGTTGAAATAGACTTGTATCCCTTCTCCACTTAAATAAAGAATATCGGTCGTTCCAGAACCATCAATATCCGCTAGTTGAATCCGTTGCTGATTAAAGATGTCGCAGAAATCAAAGCATGGCGAATTGTCCATGATCATCTGCGCCCCAAACTTTCCATATCCCAAATTAGGCCAG
Source organism: uncultured Oscillatoriales cyanobacterium (assembly GCA_903893625.1). Lineage (GTDB taxonomy): Bacteria > Cyanobacteriota > Cyanobacteriia > Cyanobacteriales > Microcoleaceae > Planktothrix. The sequence continues at coordinate 37,101 of CAITND010000184.1, read as the reverse complement.
TAACAGATTCCTGTATTAGAAATACGGACAATATCCGTCAATCCGTCCCCCGACATATCCGCTAAGTGAATGGATTGGGTACTATCCGCAAAAATTACCCTTGGCCCCTGCTTTTCATCTAAAGGGAGGGATACTCGTACCGCTTCTCCAAATCCATCAAGAGCTAAGGAGGGATACCAAATTAAATAATCACCCTCGGTAATGAGAATATCGCTGTGTCCATCCCCATTCAGGTCAATAAACTTAAGATTTGGATTATTCCAATCTAAAACAGGCAAGGACTTAAAAGTGACAAACGACTCCCAACCTTCATCCTGAGTCCGTTCATAAAATCCTGGCACCGCCCCCCTAAGTGTCACTACATCTGGTTGTCCATCTCCCGCCAGATCCAAGAATTGAGCACCGTTTGCTAAACCACTAGCTGGCTTACTGCTAACGAGTTCAACGGAGGCAAATTGAGGTTCAAGATGTTTCGATCCTTTGGGGACAGCATTAATTGGACTGAGATTGCGTTTGTAAAACCATCCATCGCCCTGCTCGGTCAAAATCCCTGATAAGCCTTCTCCATCTAAATCAATCCACTGATAACGATTACCGTCTAATCCATTGGGTAGATTTTTGAGACTTTCAGGATCAACTTCTCGTACCGTTTCATCAATGTTGGGTTCGCTATAGGTAAACTCAAGAGATGGTAAAGATTTTTTAAGATAACCCTCTGTGGTCTTGCGCTTGTAACCTGTCTGAGTTGCTGTTAGTAAGAAAGAATAAATCGGATTGCGAATATTATTAGCATCTTGCTCGTAGGAATAGGCTAAATCCAGCGATCGCACTAAACAATTTTGTCCGACCTCTGATTCATTGGAAAAATGATGAAACATCAATACCCGTTGACACAGGCGATAAGTTCGCACCTCAAAACCAGAACGATAGGAAGAAAAGGGATCACAACGAACCGCCCAAGGTTTAGAATCATCAGGCTTAGGATTGTTTTGGTCATGTTCTCCATAGTCAAAAACCACTTCAAATAACCAATCTTTCCGTTGACTTAGATATTCTGTCGGTTGATGAGGAGTCAGATTACCATATTGAATATGCTTTAAATAACGGTTTGCTGATCGGCTAATAGCTGTACGATTGCATTCATGGGCATGGGCAATAACGACATTCTCTGAATTTTCCGCTTTGTATCCATAGCGAATGGCATTACCTTTATCGTCATAACTCTCACAAATTAGCCAACTAAAGACACGGTTTGAATCATTCGGATCACTAATACGGCTCTCTGCCGTTTTTCCGTAAAGCGTTGTGATATTATCTTTTGACAGCGATCGCCAGTGTACTTCTCCCGAATCTAATTTTGTCCAGCGTTCAATCCGAGCAAACAAGCCCTCGATTCGGGGACGATATTTGCGAATCCGGTAGCCATCCCGCACCGTTTCATCCACTGTGCCATCCAACTTCAGCACCGGCACCAAGTCTTCTGCACTAGAAAGAATAAAAATATCTGACTCCTCAGCATCCCAGTAGCGGGGTAAGCCTTTGTCGGTCTTTCGTGTGATCGAAGGCAGTGATAGACTCCAACCCAGACCAAATACCCCATTACCTGCCCCAGAGTCGTAGGAAAGCGAAAGCTGCGGAGCCAACCCAGAACGACCGGGACTGGTGGCAATGGGTACACTCATGGAGCCAGTTCCAGTCACGGGGTTAGCCGCAAACTTCTCACCCATCCCTTTGATTGCGCCTCCCCCCTTGGGTAAGGATACAGCCTGGGGCGGTGCAAAGTAGTTTTTATCCTGCTCTGTGGCTTGTTTATTATCATTTTGGCTTGGGTGATCGAGCCTATTTGCTGTCACGATTTACCTCCACTGTTTGAAACAAATACAGATTATAGAGCTACGCGCATACCAGCCAACAGTCAACCGTCAACAGTCAACCGTCAACAATTTCTACATCAACGGTCGATAGACACGAAAATCGATATTGGGGAAGATATTGTCAATGGCTTCGACCTTTTCCAACCAACGGTCGTCAACTTTGCCAATTTTGATATCTTCGTAGATTTTGTTAAATCGCATTAGATGGGAACGGGTACGACGCACGGCGTAGGGGGTCATGGTTCCTGAACTCATAATAAATGCCCAGTCAGAGGACTGTGCTAATAATAATTCTCGCGCCGCTTGATTGAGTGCCCGTAATTCTATGTCACTGCGGGGTTCTCGACCCGCCATTTTAATCATCCGTTCGGCGGCTTTGTGGAGATGGGGATAAATCCAAGCGTTGGTATGATTCAACCAATATTCATGAAATCCTTTATATCCCCAACTGGACTGGGCTGGATGACAAACTTGTTGGGTGGGATAGGCTTGGAGATAATCGGCTAAATGGGTCATGGCATAAACCTTTTGATTTTGCCAAGTTTTGCGGAATAATTGATCGAGGAACCAAGGCCCCTCATACCACCAATGTCCGAATAATTCCGCATCGTAGGGAGAAACAATAATCGGGGGACGCTGCATAATTCCATGCAGATGTTCCACTTGGCGCTCGCGGTTCAATACAAAGTTCGCCGCGTGTTCAGCCGTTTTCAACCTAGCCCAATAGGGGTCATAGAGATCCTTGTCTCCCAGTCCTAGACCCCGACCTGTGATTTTGTAATACTTAATGCCCGTATTTTTGCGCTGACCATTAGGCATAATATAGGGCTTAATATACTCATATTCGGCTTCCCAGCCCAAATCCTTGTAAAATTCTCGGTATTCCGACGCCCCTGGATAACCCACTTCTGAAGACCAAACTTGCTGAGAAGATTCATTATCCCGTGCAAACACCGCCACACCGGATTCTGTATAGACGGGGGAATAGGTGCCAAAACGGGGACGGGGACGTGCATAGAGAATTCCATGACCATCGGTGAGAAAATACCGAATTCCGGCATCGGCTAACATTCGTTCTAAGCCATTATAGTAGGCACATTCGGGCAACCAAATCCCACGGGGACGACGGCCAAAGGTATCTTCATAATGTTGACAAGCGACTTCTATTTGTCCCCAAACTGCTTGGGGATACATATTCATCAGAGGTAAATAGCCATGAGTCGCACCGCAGGTGATGATTTCTAAATTATTGGTATCTTGAAATTGCTTAAAAGCTGTGACTAAATCACCATTGTAGCGTTCCCAAAGTTTGCGGGCGTCCTGCCATTCTTCGGCATAATGTTCAGCCAGGTAACGAAGATGTCCATTTTTTTGATGACGATCAATTTCCTGTTCTATTAAGTCTTGGAGTAGGGTCAGGTGTTGGTCGTATCGTTCTTGGAGTAGAGGATCTCGCAACATTGACACCAGAGGCGGGGTTAAGCTCATGGTGATTTTGAAGTCAATACCGTCCCGCTTTAACCCTTCAAACATTTTGATTAAGGGGATGTAGGTTTCGGTAATAGCTTCAAATAACCATTCTTCCTCTAATACATAGTCACTTTCAGGATGGCGGACAAAGGGAAGATGGGCATGGAGAACCAGGGCGAGATAGCCAATAGCCATAGGGAGTTAATGGAAATACTAGGTTATCAGAGGTAAATAGTTTTACAATATTTTAAGATTTTAAAGCGAAAAGGTAAAATCCGAGTCAATAGAATTTTAATTAATCATTTTAGAGGAATTTTTGTAACTAAGCTACCCCAGGAACTAAAATTTGATTGCTGAAGGTCGGTGTGTTGATTGGGGGGGTGTTAGATTTCAGGGATGATGGTTTTTCTGGGGAGGGTGCGATCGCACAATGGACAAATCCCACCCTAGACTCCGTTTAATTTTAAGCAGAGCTTAACTTTGATCGAAAATAAATTTTTAAAATAAAAGGTTATTCAAAATACAGTTTTTTAGGAATAAATAGGTTAGGATTTTGTGTTTGGTTATAAAAATATCAAATAGGAGTCAAGATGTTAAAAATAACAGTCTTAACTCCTGATCGGAACTTAAGCTAAATCAAACAGCAAGATTTCAGCATCGCTAGTGGCGGTGATTGTAATTTCAGGTTGTTGAGTGATCGCAGCACCATCACCCGCCGTTAAGTCAACTTGATTCAAGTTGACTTGACCTTGAGCAACTTGTATCCAAGCATAACGTTGGGGGGGAAAGGAATAGGAAATGCGATCGCCCGGTTGCAAAAGGGCTGCATATAAATTAACATCTTGATGGATTTTTACCGCATTATCAACGTGATGGGATGTGGCAATTAATTGCAATTGACCTGGATGTTCTAATAGATTAAAAGATTGTTGTTCATAGCTAGGCGATAAACCTTCAGGATCAGGAAGTAGCCAAATTTGTAATAAATGCACCGCCTCAGTTGTAGAGGGATTAAATTCACTATGACGAATTCCTGTACCTGCACTCATACGTTGAACTTCACCTCGTTGAATGATAGAGCCTGTTCCTAGACTATCTTTATGTTCGAGCGAACCCTGCAAAATATAGGTGATAATTTCCATATCTCGATGGGGGTGAGTCGGGAAGCCTTTACCTGGTTGTACCCAATCTTCATTAATCACTCGTAGTGATCTCCATCCCATGTATTCAGGATCATAATAATTCCCAAAGGAAAAACTATGATAACTTTCTAGCCAATCAATTTTAATATGTCCTCGCTCTTGAGACTTGCGGACTGTAATCATATTTTTCCTGGTTTGAACCCTACACCTTTTAATTTAGAAAAAAAACAGTAGAATGGGAAGTACGCACTTTTTCGTTCGTAACGCCCGAACTTGGAACTATACAAGGGTCTGAATTGCCTTTAAAAAAATCAACCTGTCCCGCAGAAATCACGTTAAAAGTGATGAATGGACGCTGGAAAATTTTAATTATTCAGGAGTTATGAACTTCTCTTGAGGTTCTATTTTTTATATCCTGTTTCCTGTCTTCTGTCTCCTGTTTTGGGGAAATTTCTTCAAGGACTCTGGGTAGACAAAAAGTAAACGTTGAGCCAATATTAATTTCACTGGAAGCGATAATATTGCCACCCATTAATTCACAAAATCGTTGAGTAATGGATAATCCTAATCCTGTACCGCCATACTTACGAGTTGTGGAATTATCAGCTTGAATAAAAGGTTTAAACACTTTTTCAATTTGTTCAGGTGTCATACCAATTCCCGTATCAGAAACACTAAAAGTGATCCAATCTTCCCCTTTGAAAGAGAGAGCCGGATTAACAGAAGAAGGGAGTAAGCTAGGCTGATGTTGACTAGAAATTTGCTGATCAGAAGAATTAGAGATGCTGAGGGTAATAATTCCTGCTTCTGTAAATTTAGTAGCATTACTCAATAAATTTAATAAAATTTGCTTAACTTTTGTGCGATCTGAAACCATTTTTCCTAAATGATTATATGCCTTAATAATTAAAGTATTATTATTTTGCAGAATTAAGGGTTGAATTGTAGATTGAATTTCATTAATTAATGTAGAAAGATCAAAAGTTTCTAAATGAACGGTCATCTCTCCCGATTCCAATTTAGAAATATCTAAAATATCTTGAATAATAGCCAATAAGTGCATTCCCGATGTTTTAATTTGTTGTAAATCGGGGACTAAATCAAAATACTCTAAATCTTTAGCATCTTCTTGAAGCAAATCACTATAACCAATAATTGCATTTAAAGGTGTGCGTAATTCATGGCTCATGCGCGCTAAAAATTCACTTTTAGCGTGGTTTGCTGCTTCGGCTACTTCCATCGCTTGCTGCAATTTAATTTGGGCTAATTTACTTTCGGTAATATCCCGAACAATTGCCAATACTTCTTCCTTGCCACTGACCACAATTCGGGCTTCAAAATGACGGCGTTTCCCCTGAACAAACCATTCATACTCAAAAATTTGTATGTTTTGGGTTTCTAAAGCAGTAGTAACATAGTGAATATAAGTTTGGGCAATATAATCAGGCAGTAAATCATAAACCGTCCGATTCATAAATTTACCCAGCGATCGCAATAAATGATCCCCTCTAGGAGCCTTAAAATCTAAAAACAAGCCATCTCGATTGAAGCGAAACATTAAATCGGGCATAGCATCTAATAAGGCTTGGTTTTTGGCTTCACTTTGACGTAAATCTTCTGCTCTTAATTCTAAACTTTTAATTAACAGTTCTTTACTGTGAATTAAATCCCGTAATTGCTCCGTCATGCTATTAAACGAATCCGCCAAAACCTGTAATTCATCCTGGCTGTTAATCTCAATTTTTTGGGTTAAATCTCCCGCAGCCAATCGTTGAGTTGCCACGGTCATTTGTTGTAGCGGTTCAGTAATCGAGCGACTAATTAATAATGCTAAAGACGTTCCTGCGCCTGCGGCGATCAAGGCAACAACGATACCTTGATTGCGAACTTCTTCCATTTTTTTGTATAAAGGAGCCGTTGGCAACCCCACACTAACCGCACCCAAAAGTTGATGACCTACGACAACGGCGCGACCTGCGATTAATTGATCCGCCTCCCACAGAAAAATGGGTTTATGACTCTGAATTAATCGTTGACCCAAGGGATCAGGTTTAATCCCATAGGTCAGAACCGAATTACTATAAGCATCCGCTACCACTCGTCCCTCTTTTTCATAGACTCGACCCGCAACTAAGATATTATTTCGTCCCAATTGCTGCATAATTTCTTCTAAAAAATCCGCATCTAAATTGTAGAGAGGATCGGAAGTGGTAACAGCCAAAGTATTGAGTAAAAGTTCAGCTTGTTGTTTCAGTTCAAGACGAAAAGTTTGTTGTTGACGGTGGAGAGACAGCCAAGTCACACCCGCCACCGCCACGATCACCAAGCTGGTCATAGCGAGGGAAAGTTTCGTGGGTAGTGATAATCGTTTGTGTCTGAATTGGATCATCAGAACCTCACGGAAGCGGGAAAATCCTTCTCTTTTTGGGGTAAGAGTGTTGTATTTGTTGTACACACTGGTCTGGCAATGTGAGTGTTTCGAGCCATGGCTAACACGGGTTAGTTACCTCCTCTGAAAAATTTCCCGTCTTTCAAGGGGATGAGTGTCAACCGACTCACCTGTTTTGAACCTGTTCATATAAATCTTGCATTCTGGTGATGTCCTTCTGGGTCGGGAAGGTATCAAACTTAGCTGTTTTCTCAAACTGTTCTAAGACAGCCTTTCCTTCAGGGGTTTGATCCATGCCCACCATAATCTGTTTAATGGCTTCCACTTGTTCAGGCGGTAAACCGGATCGAACTAAAACAACGTGTCTGGCTACTTCTTCAGTTTCGCCTAAAATCACCATTGCCTTACGGCTTTCCTCTGGAATATCCAAATAACTCTGATTATCAACTGCTGCCGCATCAACTTTACCGCTAATCACCCATTGAATATTATTTTGATCATCTTTACTAAACACATATCCCACTTCATCACTCGCCACCTCATCAGTGGTAGAGTCCTTCTCCTTGAGTTTTAAACCCTTTTCCTTGAGGTAAACAAACGGTAAAACAAATCCAGAGGTGGAAGTGACATCATCAAAAGCTATCATTTTTCCCTGCAAGTCTTCAGGGCGTTCAATCCCTGTATCTTTTAAGGCAAAAACAATCGTATGATAGGTGGCATCCCCTCCCTTCCAACGTCGCAGAATGGGTTTAGCGCCCGATTTATTCGTGGCAATCATTGCCGGATAAGGACTATCAAAATAGAGATCGACTTGGCCAGACTTGAGAAATTCTGCCATTGTTCCCACGTCTGGTGCAACTTTGACTTCACCTACACCAATCCCAAATTGGGGTAAGCGTGCTGCTAAATAGTCCGCTAAAGGTTGATAGCGGGTGATTTTTTTAGCAGGTTGGTTCGTAACATCGCCAATAACGATGGTTTTTGTGGCTGTGGGGGTAGCCGTTGGTGTCGTCGACGAGGGAGTCGATGGAGTCTGTGTGCAACTGACCATTAGGGTCGCAACACTTAGGAAGAAAAGGTTTCCTAAAATTTTATTCAACATTATCTGTTACTCTCCCAATGAGATCCAGTAGGGGGGGAAGTTCTCTGTATTTCTGAACGATTGCACCTGAGTCCAAAAGACGAGATTTGACCCTGGGGTAGATCCCCAAAGCTTCCCGATGGGTCGCTTAGTCCTAAATAGATAGAATCATCCTGTGATGAATTTCGGGTGTGATCAGAGAACTCTTGAACAGAAACCTGTCCTGAAATTGCACTTTGTCCGTGATCTTAACAAACTCTGAACCCATTGTCTGTATCAATACGGAGTCATGCAGTCCGAAAATTTACGGGAGATAATCGGAATTTTGAAGATTTTTTTTAAAGATTCGGTAAAACATCCGTATTTTCTCTAATCAAAACTTGTCTTTTTTTTCAAGTCATGTGAGAATTCCGAATATTTCCAGAAAAACTGAACATTATTTTGTCCAAGAATTTAATATCAGGAGACAATAGAATTATGTTAAACAATCAGGGTCAAGGCATAGGTTTTAGCAAAATGCCTAGCTGGAGCAATTTAGTTCTTCCCTCAACTTTCTTTTTGAGTTTGATGGCTACCCCAGCAATGGCGATAGAATTAAAACCCTTGGGAACCTACTCAACCGGACTTTTTAATAGTGGAGCTTCATTAATCTCCGCCTTTGATCCCAAATCAGCCAATTTATTTGTCACGAATCAGAGTACCAATTCCATTGACATTCTCAATATCCAAGATCCAACCAATCCTTTACTCCAGCAAAGTCTTGATGTCACCAAGATTGATCCTTTGTTTGGGACTGTTTTGAGTGTTAACCACACCAGCTACAATAATAGAAGTTTATTTGCTGTATCCGTTTCAAATGTAGATACTCAAGCCCCTGGAAGTCTACTGTTTTTTAATTCTGATGGTACTTTATTTAACGGAAATTTGAGTAATTCGTCTGTACAGGTTGGGGCTTTACCCGATGCTCTAACCTTTACCCCAGATGGTAAAAAAATATTAGTAGCGAATGAAGGAGAAGCTAACTATGTAACAAACGTTAATCCAGAAGGTTCCGTTAGCCTAATTGACTTAGAAAAACTATTTTTGGGAGAAAGTCCGACTCAGAAATTGATTGGTTTAACGGATTTTAATGTCGGGGGATCGAAACACGATAAACTCGGTAAAGATGTACGGATTTTTGGGCCAGAGGGGATAACGGTTGCTCAGTCCCTAGAACCCGAATATATTACAGTTTCCGACGATGGAACCAAAGCTTGGGTAACACTCCAAGAAAATAATGCCTTGGGTTTATTAGATCTAGTCACTGAAGAATTTACTGAGATTGTCGGATTTGGATTCAAGGATTACAGCTTACCTGGAAATGGTTTAGATGTTAGTGATAAAGATAATGCCATTAATATCACCAACTATTCCAATCTCTACGGTATGTATCAACCTGATGAAATCAAATCCTATAGCGTGGGTGACAAAACCTATTTAGTCACAGCCAATGAAGGTTCTAGTATTGATGAAAATGGGTTTAGTGAAGAAGTCCGGGTTGCAGATTTAGTTCTTGACCCGACAGCTTTTCCCAATGCAGCAGAACTGCAAAAAGATGAAAATCTAGGACGTTTGATTGTAACCAATCAAATGGGAGATACGGATGGGGATGGAGACTATGATAAACTGTATACCTTTGGAGCTCGAAGTTTTTCAATTTGGGATGAAAAAGGCAATTTAGTCTTCGATAGTGGCTCTCAATTTGAAGAAATCACGGCGAAGTCATACCCAGAATATTTCAACTCTGATAATACAGAAAATAATTTTGATAGTCGCAGTGATGCCAAAGGGCCGGAACCAGAAGGGGTAACAATTGGAAAAATCAATGGTCGCACCTATGCGTTTATTGGTTTGGAACGCATCAGTGGGGTGATGATTTATGATGTTACCAATCCATTGCATCCTTTCTTTGTTAACTATTCTAATAATCGCAATTTCGATGTTCCCTTCACTGAAGCTGATTGGTTAGGAGTGGATGGGGATGGTAATCCTGTTCCCACCCCTGAACAATTATTAGCCGTTGGCGATCTCGGTACCGAAGGAGTATTGTTTATTTCAGCCAAGGATAGTCCTACAGGTCAAGCGTTAATTGTTACTGCTAATGAAATCAGTGGAACCACAACTATTAATGCGGTTGTTCCTGAACCTGGAACAATTTTAGGATTATTAACTTCGGGTGTTTTAGGAGGATTATTCCTGAAACGGAAACGTTCAGAAAATATAGCTTAACAAGCGGTGTTTCAGAAAAGGGATAAGATCTAGCTTCAGGTAGATTTTATCCCTTTAACCGTATTATCAACAGCAATTTTAATGCCTAGAGTCAGTGTAAGCTGTTAAGCAGTTAAACTGTATATCCTAGCCAGTGAGGACACTGGCACTACAAGGGCTTGAAGATTATTCAATACTTAACCAAGTAAACATTTCTTTTACTGACAATTGTAGGTCTTTAAGACTATCTAAAACAGGTAAAATTTCTGCATCTATTTTAACTTCTGGAAATAACTTAGGTTGAAATATCATTACCGATTCATCTTCGGGATCAATTAACCATCCCAACTGTGTTCCTTGGTTCAGACAAAATATGATTTTTCTGATCACTTTATTCGCCGATTGTTCAGGAGATAAAATCTCGATTACCCAATCAGGATGAACTTCAAAACGATTCGCTATTTTTCCTTGTTCAGTTTTAGGAATGCGCTCCCAAGTAAAAACACTGATATCTGGGACAAGAGAAAGTCCCCCAAAAGTACACTGCAACTCAGTAAAAGCATGGGCTAATTTTTTAGGTAAAATAACCTGATTAATAGCTGTTCCTAAACGACCTTGTAAAACACTATGTTGTCCTTGGGGCATGGGTTTTTGTTCTATTTTTCCATTAATATATTCACTATAGGGTTTCGTTTCAGGATATTCTAAAAACTCCTCTAGGGTGATTTGCGGTCTAACTTGAGTAACAGCAACCATGTTTTGTCTCCTAAAAAAATAAGTTTTTACTACAAAAATATGGTAGCCTTATTCTACATTTAAGCTTTTGAGAATTTTCTTCGCTAAAAATTCTTTAATTTCTGTATGTCGGGGTACTGCTTCAATGACCCCCGTTTGAGGGTTAATCCAAAGAGAATGAGAGGCTCCTTCTCGCTTCAGATAGCAACCAGCTTTTCGCAACTTTTTTTCCAATTCTTTACGTTTCATGGATTAAGATGGTTGCTTCAATAGCGTCTTCTGGTAGCCCCCTGCGAATATCTGCCAAACGATCTTCAAAAATTAGTTGAATAGCCATTTTTAAGCTTTCTTTGGCTTCCTCTATAGTTTCCCCCTGACCATTGGCTCCAGGTATTTCTGGACAAATAGCCCAGTATCCTCCTTCCTTTGCTGTTTCAATGATAGCCGTTAACTCTGCTTTCATGAATATCTCCTCAGATACTGATTATATCTAGTCGAATAGTTGATGAATGTTCTCTCTATTATAGATTAATATAAAGAAATCAGGGGGTGCGATCGCAAATAATTAGTGACAATTTATAGGAAGATTAAAAAATATGACAATTTCAACTAAAAATAAACTTCAAGAATTGTATCAAAGCGATGATTATTTATGGTTGCAACAAACCATTGAATTATTAAAAATAAAAGACTTTAAAAATTTAGATATAGAAAGTTTGATTGAGGAGTTAGAAAGTTTGGGAAGAAGTGAATTCAACAAAGTCAGAAGTCTTTCAAGGCAGATTATTATTCATTTACTTTTGTTAGAATACTGGGAGCAAGAGTATGAGCAAAACTATCGGCATTGGCAAGCAGAAATTATTGCTTTTCGAGATGATTTAAGTCATGGGTTAACGACTACCTTAAAAAACAAGCTAATTCCAGAATTAGATTCTATCTATAAGGTTGCCGTGAGTTTTGTTAGTCAAAAAACGGGTTTATCTGAAAGTATATTTCCGGCTATTTGTCCTTATTCTTTTGAACAATTATTAGAGGATAACTGGTATCCAAAAAATAATTTAAGCTGTATTAATTAATAGCAACTTTAATGCCTAGAGTTAGTGTAATTATTCCGACTTATAATTGCGATCGCTTTCTTCGGTGAAGCGTTTGTATGTTAACATCAAGGATAGGATTCTCTGTCTAAGTCTGGGCGGGGATTGTTTCTCGGTCTAACTCGAATGGGAGAGGGGGCTTTATGCAGTCAATTAGGGGTATTTTTAAAGATGGGGTAGTTCATCCCAGTGAACAAGTTTCTTATGGCGAATTTCACCCAGTTATTATCATATTCTTGGATACACCGACAACTGCTACAACAGTAGGTGTATCATCGGATCAATCTGAATCTGGGTGGGACAGGTTGTTATCGGTTATAGAAGAGTGTCAAATGGAAACGGGAATACCTGATTTAGCAGATCAACACGATCATTATTTGTATGGTTAATAGTGGCTTGATTTAGTTAGCTACATCTTCCTAAATCTACTTTGGTCAGGGGGGTTTATCTTTTGGGGCGATCGCATTTATAAGAAAATTTTGAACAATTATTAGAGGATAATTGGTATCCACAAAATAATTTAAACTGTATTAATCAACAGCAATTTTAATGCCTAGAGTCAGTATAATTATTCCAACGTACAATTGCGATCACTTTCTTCCTGAAGCGATTGACAGTGTTTTAATGCAGACTTATCCAGATTATGAAATTATTGTTGTTGATGATGGTTCAACGGATGAAACTCGTCAAGTTTTAGAACCTTACCAGAATCAAATTAGATATTTTTATCAACAAAATCAAGGTTCGGCTGTCGCTCGTAATTTAGGGATTAAACAGGCTCAGGGTGAATTTATTGCTTTTTTGGATGCAGATGATTTTTGGCTATTACCAGAAAAGTTAGCAGAACAAGTGAATTTGTTTGAGCAACAGCCTAGTTTGGGGAGTGTACATACAGGCTGGCGAATTGTGGATAGAGGAGGTGAGAAAATTATTGATGTGGAACCTTGGCGTGATGTTCCTGATCTGAATTTGGAAAGTTGGTTAATGTATAAACCTGTTAAAACCAGTGGAATGATGATTCGTCAACACTGGTTGGAACAGGTGGGGGGGTTTGATGGGGAGTTGCGCCAATCCCATGATGTTGATTTGGTGTTGCGTTTGGGGTTGATGGGGTGTGAAGCGGCTTGGTGGCGTCGGGTGGCGGTGGGTTATCGCAGGTATGGGGGGAACACGACTAGAAACACCAAAACTCAAGCTGAATGTGTGGTGAAGGTGTTGGACAAGTTTTTTGCTCAATGCAATTTACCCGAACACATTCGAGGTATGGAGCATCGGGTGCGTTATCATACGTTGGTATGGTTGGCTTGGTATCACTATGATCAGGGGTTATATGGGGAAATGGCTCGATTTCTGGATGGGTCTTTGGAATATACTCCTTACTACAGGGCGGAAACTATTTCAGATTGGGTAGAGCAGTTTAAAAAGTTTTCAGTTCAAAATCACTTGAATTTGGATATTTGTTTGTTGACTGATTTACCTGAATGGCAACAACTTATGTTTAGGATTATTGAAAACTGAGAGGATCTTAATTTTGAAACTTTTAAGTCTTGACTTTCCGAAATTAAGCCATTCCTCTAAAAACAAAAACTAGCCCCGCACCGTTTGTACATACTCCTATCTAACTCTAAAACCTGGAACAGATAACGATTATGGTGAAATGCTCTCTTGTAATCCGATGTTATAACGAAGAAAAGCATATAGGAAGGTTGCTCAGTGGTATCATAGAACAAAGTGTACAGGATGTTGAAATTATCTTAGTAGACTCTGGCTCCACAGATGCCACCGTTGCCATTGCCTCCCGTTATCCTATCAAACTTTTGTCTATTCAACCCCAAGAATTTTCCTTTGGTAGAGCACTCAATTTGGGTTGTGAAGTGGCGACAGGGGATGTGATTGTTATTGCCAGCGCCCATGTTTACCCCGTTTATCGGGACTGGCTTGAACAACTGTTAGTTCCTTTCCGTGATCCCAAAATTGCCCTAACTTATGGAAAACAACGGGGAAATGAACAGACTAAATATTCTGAACATCAAGTCTTTACTAAGTGGTTTCCTGATCAATCTAACTGGCATCAAGACCATCCTTTTTGTAATAATGCTAATGCCGCCATTCGACGTTCCCTGTGGAAACAACTGCCCTATGATGAAACCATGACAGGTTTAGAGGATTTGGATTGGGCTCAACGAGTTCTGGGACTTGGGTATCAATTAGCTTATGTCGCAGAAGCAGAAATTGTCCATGTTCATGAGGAAACACCTGATAAAATTTATAACCGCTATCGTCGAGAAGCGATCGCCATGAAATACATTTTCCCTCATGAAAATTTTCATTTGATTGATTTTTTGCGTCTGTTCACTGGTAATCTTTTGAGTGACTACTATCATGCTTGGCATGATGATAACCTTTGGGATAGAATCAACGAAATTTTTAGTTTCCGGTTGATGCAATTTTGGGGAACTTATCAAGGATTTAGACAACAAGGACATCTCAGCATTCAACTCAAACAGAGGTTTTATTATCCCAATGGGTTAATGCGTCCACAACTTTCAGAAACCGATGTCGCCCAAACCCAGCGTGTGATTGACTACAGCAGTTTGCCCAAGGAGACACAAGTTGCCAAATATTATTGATATTTCAGTTCCGTTACACTCAGGAATTCCCGTTTGGCCTGGAAGTCCCGGATTTCGTCTGTTTCAAACAATGCGAATGGATGCGGGAGAAATAGCTAATATTTCTCAACTGGAAACCGATGTTCATATTGGCACCCATGTCGATGCTCCTTGGCATTTTGTTTCTGGAGGTAAAACCATTGAACAATTGTCCTTAGAGGTTTTGATCGGGACTGCCGTGGTTGGCTATTTGCCAGAAGTAAGTATGGTTACGCCCGAAGATTTAGATACCTTGGCACTTCCCCCCCATACCCAACGCCTGCTATTACGAACTCGTAACTCCCAACTATGGGCTAATGGAGTCTCTGAATTTCAAACCGATTTTGTGGCGTTAACAGCTGATGCTGCCCAGTGGGTTGTGAATCAGGGCATTCAGTTAATCGGAGTCGATTACCTTTCCGTACAACGCTATCATGATAGTCCCTTAACCCATCAAATCTTATTGGGTGCTGGGGTTGTGATTGTGGAGGGACTAAATTTAACAGATGTTACCCCTGGATTGTATGATTTAGTATGTTTACCTTTGAAACTGGTTGGGTCTGATGGAGCCCCTGCCAGAGCCGTTTTAATTGAAAAAGATCATTGATTTCTGGGATTGATATCAATATGAGCTCCCCCAAAATCGTCGCCTTTGTGCCGATGCGACATAGCAGTGAACGAGTTCCTGGTAAAAACTATCGAGATTTTGCGGGTCAACCGTTATATCATTGTGTTGTTAGGAATCTGTTAGCTTGTCCTTTAATTTCTGAAGTGGTTATTGATACCGATAGCCCTACCATTCAGGAAGATGCAGCCGTACATTTTCCTCAAGTTAAACTCTTAGAACGTCCAGAACATCTAAGGGCCGGAACTACGCCGATGAATGATGTTCTGCTCAATAGTGTCGAACAAGTCAAGGCTGATTTTTATCTACAAACCCACAGTACAAACCCTTTATTACGGGCAGAAACTATTACAGATGCCGTTGAAAAGTTTTTAAAGAATTATCCCATGTATGATTCGTTATTTGGGGTAACTCGGTTACAAACTCGTTTGTGGGATAGTTTAGCCAGGGCGGTTAATCATAATCCAGCTATTTTACTGAGAACCCAAGATTTACCGCCTATTTATGAAGAAAATTCTTGTTTATATATTTTTACTCGTGAGATTTTAGAATCTAAACATAATCGAATTGGGGATAGACCGTTTATGTTTGAAATTGAAAGGTTACAAGCGGTTGATATTGATGAAGAATTAGATTTTAAAGTGGCTGAATTATTGTATAAAGAAGTTAATCAAAAATAACCTGATATGAGCTTAAATGTTTTAATTACTTGTCCCCATCTACAGAAAACGATTGATCAATATCGTTCCTTTTTTGCTGAACGAGATATTGAGATTGTTGTTCCTCCTATTGTGCAACAAATGAGTGAGGCTGAATTATTGGAAATTATTGATCAATTTGATGGGGTAATTGCTGGCGATGATCCTTTTACGGCTAAGGTTTTGGAACAGGGAAAGCGTCTCAAAATCATTGCTAAATGGGGTATTGGTGTTGATGGAATTGACCAAGAAGCTGCAAAACGGTTAGGAATTTTGGTGATGAATACACCGGATGTCTTTTCTGATGAAGTGGCGGATGTGGCATTGGGTTATATTATTCTTCTGGCCAGACACCTGCATAAATTGGATCAGTCGGTGCGTTCAGGGGGATGGCTACAAATTCCTGGGATAACCCTTCGAGGTAAAACCTTGGGCATTATTGGTGTAGGGAGTATTGGACGGGGAATTATTAAACGGGGTGTAGCGGTGGGGATGTCTATTCTGGGTTATGATGTGATGTCGATTCCTGATACTGTTCAAATCGAATTAGGCGTTAAGTCAGTATCCTTTGAGGAGTTATTACAACAATCGGATTTTATCGCTCTCTCTTGTAATTTGACACCGGAAAACCATCACTTACTCAGTCATTCGCAATTTGAGTTAATGAAACCGGGGGTGCGTTTGGTGAATGTTGCTAGAGGGCCATTAATTGATGAAACTGCGTTGGCTGCTGCCTTGGAGTCTGGAAAAGTTGCCGGGGCAGCTTTAGATGTGTTTGAGCAGGAACCTTTACCAATGGAGAGTCCTTTACGTCAATTTAATCAATGTATTTTCGGAACCCATAATAGTTCTCATACAAAGGAAGCCGTATTACGGGTAAATGAAATGGCGATTAAAAATTTGTTACAGGGGTTAGAAATTAAGGAGGAAATTAACAAATGATTAATAATATAATTCAGTTAGTGGATATAGACATATTTAAGATACTACAACTACGGCATAAAATTTTGGGGGATTTGGCTTTGTGTGTTGACGCAGGTGCTGCCGCTGGAATATTTTCAAAGAAAATTTTGGACATTAATCCTAAAGCTGAAGTATATGCCTATGAACCATTTCCAGGAAACTGGATTCATTTAGACAAGACCTTACAAGAATATCAAACTGTAAAGATAATCAAGAAGGCTTTGTCTGATAAGAAAGAAACAAGAAAGTTTTATGTTTCATCAGTTGTTAGTGAAGGTAATCAATCTTTTGCTAAAGATATGATGGGTTACTCATCAGTGGGTACTTTTTATGGTAATGAGAATCAGTCTAAGACAGCAATAGATGTGGAGTGCACAACTCTTGATGAAGAAATTACCGACAGGAAAATCAACTTTCTCAAGATGGATGTTCAAGGTGCTGAACCTTTAGTTCTAAACGGTGCTAAACACGCTCTTACACAAGGCATAGACATGATGTATATAGAATTTTCATTTCAACCTCATTTACTACAAATATTACAAAGTTTTTGGGTTAGTTTGGGTGTTGAATGGTGTCTGAATACAGAATTTATTTTGATGTTTGCTGCTTAAACCGTCCTTTCGATGATTGGACGCAGGAGCGTATTTGTTTGGAAGCAGAAGCAGTTCTTAATATTATCAATCGAAGTCGCTCTCAAGACTGGCAGATTATTATGAGTGAAGCGATCGCGGCAGAACTAGAAAAAATGACTAATATTGAGAAATTAGAAAATATCTGGGAAATTCTACAAATGGCTAAAATTTTTGTTAGTATTGATGATGAAATTAACCATCGTTCACAGGAATTAGAAAATTTGGGATTTGGACTTTATGATTCTTTTCATATTGCTTGTGCTGAAAGGGCGAAAGCAGATGTTTTATTAACGACGGATGATCGCTTACTTAAAAATGCCATTCGCTCTCAAAATCTGCTTCTAGTAGCATTAAGTAATCCTGTGACTTGGTTAATGAGTATTTTTGAGCAAGAAGGAGAAATTGACAATGACACCCATTGAACTTAGAAGGAAAGGGTATCAGGTTTTAGTTAATAATCTAGGACAAATTAACGCCATTCGCTTTTTACAACAGGTGGGATGGGGCAATGGTGATTATACGAAAGAACGGGCAAATCAACTCAGCAGGGTAACGCGGGAGGATTTTTGGCAAGATATTCAACGGATTAGGAATCGTAAAACATAGCAATATTTGACTTATTGATTGGGTAATATTAGAATTAATCTGATGGGGAAATTAGTTGTCTTAATTACTGGAGTTTTAGGTGGTATTGGTAGAGCTACTGCTGAGAGGAATAAGTAGGTAGGCAGAAAGAAACGAAAGTATGTAAAGATAAATGAAGAGGAAGAAGAAATCTACCGAGGTCATGAAAATATGGGTGCTCGTTTAAGGGTATTTCTAACTCGTGAGCAAGACAAAACCCTGTTTAAGCTCAGAACGGCAGATGTGCCACAGAAAGTCAAAGACCGAGCCGAAGTGATTCGCTTAAGCTCACAAGGTTGGTACGTGGAAAAAATAGCAACTTATTTCAATTGGACGGCACAGACCGTTAGAGAAGTGTTGCACAAATGGGAAAAGTTGGGGCTTGAAGGGTTATGGGAAAAACCGGGTCGTGGAGGGAAAGCCAAGTGGAAAGAAGAGGACTTAGTATTTTTAGAAGAATGTCTCAGAAGAGAACCCCGGACATACAACTCTCAGCAATTAGCCCAAAAGCTGGAACAAGAACGGTCGGTTAAATTGAGTCCCGATAGATTAAGACGGGTGCTCAAAAAAAGGGGGTGAATTGGAAGCGAGCCAGAAACAGCCACAAAGGAAAACAAGACCCGATAGTCCGCGCTCAGAAACAGGCGGATTTGGAGATGTTAGAATTATCAGCCGCCACCGGAGAAATTGACTTAAAGTATTTAGATGAATCAGGTTTTTGCCTGTGGAGTGAACCGGGCTACACCTATTATTTTAGAGGAGAACAAAAACGTTTAGAACAAACTCGTCGTCGGGGTCGAAGATTAAGCATCATTGGGTTTCTACAACAGCAAATCAGTTTTGTTTACGGTTTGGTAATTGGAGGTGTCAATCGCCAGTGTTATATCCAAATGATGGAAAAAGAAGCAACAGAGGCTGAAAAAGCCGGACGGATGGGATTCAAGCTAGGGCAGAAAGAGGAAACTACAGCACACAACGGATGAAATTTCACTCGGAGCAACAACAAAGTTAACTTTTCGTTACATACTTGTCGATTTGGGTTATCAATTACACCGACAGAAAGGAAGTCATGCGATTTATAAAAATTCATCGGGTCAAAGGGTGGTTGTACCGATCCACTCAGGCAAAGATTTGAAACCGGGAACTTTGTTGGGCATGATTAAGGATATTGGATTAGAGAAAACAGAGTTTTTTGATTTGTTAAATAAGCCATGAAATCTTCATTATCATATACTCTGTCTTCCTCTGTGCTTAATTTTATTGAAAATATTTTGGGGGATGATAGCGTATAAGCTATGAAAAAAGTTGTCTTAATTACAGGAGTTTTAGGCGGTATTGGCAGAGCTACTGCTAAGTTATTTCAAAAAAATGGCTGGTATGTGGTAGGCGTTGATCTGGGTGAAATCCTCCCTGATTTAACCGAGGTTGATTTGTTTATTCAGGCTGATGTCTCTGATACTTTGGCTTGGGAAAAT
Organism: uncultured Oscillatoriales cyanobacterium; assembly: GCA_903893625.1. Classification (GTDB taxonomy): domain Bacteria; phylum Cyanobacteriota; class Cyanobacteriia; order Cyanobacteriales; family Microcoleaceae; genus Planktothrix. The sequence continues at coordinate 17,404 of CAITND010000184.1, read as the reverse complement.
ATCGCCCACCAACTGTCGGGAAAGGTTCAAAATATAGTAGCTATTGTGAATAATGCAGCAATACAAGTTTGTAAACCTTTGGTAGAGACTACACCGGAGGAATGGGATCGGGTAATGGCAGTAAATGTTCGATCTGTTTATTTGGGAGTACGTCAGCTTTACCCGTTTATGAAATCTCAAGGAGGGGCAATTGTGAATGTGAGTTCGGTTCATGCGATCGCTACTTCTGCTAATATTGCGGCTTATGCAGCTAGTAAAGGTGCTATGTTAGCTTTGACAAGAGCCTTAGCAATTGAGTTGGCTTCTGATCAGATTCGAGTCAATGCTGTGCTTCCGGGTGCTGTAGATACGCCGATGTTACATTCAGGTTTAAGTCGGGGACATTTGCAGGCAGACAATGTGCTAGAGTTAGTAGAACAGTTGGGATCTAAGCACGTTATCGGCAGGGTGGGACAGCCAGAGGAGATTGCGGAGGCGATTTATTTTCTGGCTGATAACAGCCGATCTTCATTTATGACGGGTCAGTTATTAGTCGTAGATGGGGGGGCAACCTGTAGGTTAAGTACAGAGTAAAAAATAAAGCACTATACTAACCAAACGTTGTTAGGAGGTAAAAAATGGTTGCGGTTAATCAAATTAAAACAAAAATCACCTTAGAGGATTTTTTAGGATTTCCTGAAACTAAACCTTCTAGTGAATATATTAATGGACAAATAGAACAAAAACCCATGCCACAGGGAGAACATAGTCTGATTCAAACTTATTTATCTGCAAAGATTAATGAAGTCGGAAAAGCAAATAAAGCAGCCTTAGCTTTTACAGAATTAAGGTGTACTTTTGGTGGACGTTCTCTAGTACCTGATCTTGCCGTTTTTACTTGGAAGCGCATCCCAAAAACAGAACAAGGGAGAATTGAAAATCGCTTTGAAATTTATCCTGATTGGGTCATTGAAATTCTCTCTCCCGAACAATCTCCTAACAAAGTTATTAAAAAGATTATTTTTTGTCTGAAGCAGGGAACAGAATTGGGATGGTTAATTGATCCTAAAGATGAATCAGTCATGATATTTCAGCCTAATCAATTTCCTGACATCAAATCAGAGCAAGAAATTTTACCTGTTTTAGAAAGTGTTAAAGATATGAAATTGTCGGTGATAGAAATGTTCTCTTGGCTGAACATTGAATGAGCATTAAGTAGGTAGGCGGGATTAAACTTTTCCATGTAACAATATGTAAAGGAGGCTTAGATCAGCCATTAGAGAGCGTTAGAACAATTTACAATCGTTTACATAGGGGGGGTTTATAGAGCCTACCTACTTAAATTGAGATTAATATTTAATTAACTTGTTTACCCTATGCCCTTTGATGGTATAGTAAGGAGGAGCAATTGTGAATGTGAGTTCGGTTCATGCGATGGGCTTCACCCATCTGAAGGCGATCGCTACTTCTGCTAATATTGCGGCTTATGCAGCCAGTAAAGGTGCTATGTTAGCGTTGACGAGAGCCTTGGCAATTGAGTTAGCACCTGATCATATTCGAGTCAATGCTGTGCTTCCAGGTGCTGTAGATACACCTATGTTGCATTCGGGTTTAAGTCGGGGACATTTACAAGGAGACAATATGGTAGATTTAGTCCAGCAGTTGGGGTCTAAGCACGTCATTGGTCGTGTGGGTCAACCTCAAGAAATTGCTGAGGCGATTTATTTTATGGCGGATCACAGTCGATCTTCGTTTACGACAGGTCAAGCATTAGTCGTGGATGGGGGGGCAACCTGTAGGTTAAGTACAGAGTAAATGTACTAACCTGTAATACTAATCGTTCAAATCTGAAATGAAACTCTTTTCATTAATTCATCTATTGTTTTTACAGAATCAATACCTAGTTTTTGGGCTGCCATCATCGCATTTTTAGAATAAAGATCAAAAGGCAAAGGATGCTTTTGGTGGAGTAGGAGATAAATAGCCATTGCAGTTTCATAATCACCTTCTCTGAATCGGCGATTTGCCTCAGATAAGTTGATTTCATTTTCGGTAAGACGCTGATGAAGGCTATCGAGAGATTCATTAACATAAATGTCATCAAAAGTTAAATCCGCAATATTGCCATCTTCCACTTCCAAAACTTGGAGTTGGACTTTAACTTGCTCATGCTGTTTTACAAATTTATGGTTTACTTTAACGCTCTGCTCGATATCTGGCAATAAGCAGATTTCCTGTACTGATCCTTCCCATTCTGTACTACCATGACGACCCAATGTAACTCGAACTGTCATTTTCTTGTTAGACATTAAGCGGATACCTGATACATAGGTTCGATCTAATGTAGAATCAAACACATCGAAGGTTACTAGCCATTGGTTTTGAGGAACATCTTTGCCTGGATGGGTATATCGCCAGGTTTTTTCCGACACAGCGGTGAAATAGGAACTGAAAGAAATTTCATAAAAACGTATAGAATTTGTGGATGCAACATTCTCTATATTAGACAATTGTGATGCTAACAGATATTTTGATTTTTTTTCATCCGATTCTAGTGTAAGAACCTTGTCCACAGCCAAAATCAAATCTTTCTCATCAATAGGATCGAGAAAAGCAAGAAGATTACCCCAACCTTTTGTATCAGCAAGTTCACAAGGATATAGTCTGAGCCCATTCCAGTCATGACGAATGCCATAGCGAATGATAGGATGCCACTCGCTGACACAAACTGTATAACCTTTTTCGACAAGAAATCGAGCAAGATCATGAAAAGTATAACCGAGAGGGACAGTTTTAGTATCTTCAAACTCACATTCAATGATAGCTGGCTGCCCCCGTTCCCAAGGAAATCCTTGTAGTACAAATAAATCATAACCCTCAGTATCGATCTTGAGAAAATCAATCATTGGTAGTGGCTGATCTTGAAAAAACTCTCTTAAAGTAATAGTATCAACTCGATTAACTTCAATATGGCTCTCATGAAAAGCCGAAAGACCACTGATACCACCACTTTGATCGGATCGGTAGAATGCGACATTCTTAACGGATTTATTACTCACACAACGACTATCAATTTTGACTATTTCTTTGTTCTTGTGGGATGCAAGCCTTTCAATTAATTTTTCACGATTCTTTTCATCTGGCTCGAACGCATAAATATTCCAATTCTGATCGAGAAAAGGAGCTAGTGCCGTTCCAATATGGGCACCAACATCAATCATGACTGATTCAGAAGATTTCAGTTTAGTAAGCTCCGCAATAATAGCTGTTTCATCAATATGAGCCTTCTGTTCTCTACTATAAGGCCCTACCAAAATTGTATGTTGTAATTGATCATCTTCAATCAACGCTTTATGTAAATCAGCTACCATAGAAAGATAGAAATTATTATTATCCTTACTATGATTTTCTACCATGTTTGTAAAATTTTTAAACACAGATTCTTTTTGAGAGCGATTAAGACATCCAAGCAAGCTCTTTTCCTGATCTTCAGAAAAAGGCAAATTAGGTATTTCCTCCCCTCTGTGTTTGGAGTAATCTGCCCATAGACGAAACTCAAGTAGCCTTCGTGCAAACGACACTCTATAGTCTTGATCTGTTTGTTTCGGTAAACTGTAGTGCTTGATGAGAACATTTAACATCCCAAATACGGGCCAGCAACGTCTATCATGGCTAGTTCCAATTAAGTATCTATAATTGTAGGTGATGCTATTGCAATTTATGTACTCGGATCCTGGATTTTCTTTGAGGAAAGAAATCATAAAATCAACATCTTCGCCACCCATTTTAAAGGAAGGCAATAGAAAATCTTGTGGGTTAGTTCGATATCGATTTTGTTTTAGCAAGTTTGCTGGAAATAAGACTCCGCAATGAGTAATTACCTCTAGTCGAAATGTTTCAAAAGTATATGATGGTCTTCCTCTGCATATAGATTCCTCGCCATCTTGACGGAAATATCGAAATCCACCAAAGACAATTTTTTTTGATTCAGGTGCTAGTGTACTGATATAATTTAGGCGTTTTGATAGAGAATCTCTCGGTAACATATCATCCCCATCCACAATAGTAATATAATCCCCTATAGCCAATTCAATACCGACATTCCGTGCATAGTTTCGTTCACATTTTTGTCCAAGACTAACAAATCGGAATCTCAAATCATCGCCAACGAGAGATCGGCAGTAGTGTTGTAATTTTGATTCTGGATCGTTATCAAATACCAAAACACACTCAAACAGTGGATAATCTTGGGACTGGATAGATTTAATACACTCAGCAAGATAGTTATCAATTTTATGGTACAGGACTACAATTGATACAAGATCTTTTTGATTATAAAAGTATTCTCTTGATGAAAAATAAGTATGTAAGTTGAAGCAATGGTGCATCAAATCATGATTCTTGCCGAGAGATGTCTCCTTATAACCCACTAACGGAAAAGATATTTTCCACGTCTCTATAACACTCTGGTTGTCTTCTAAATACAAGCGATCCGAAGCCGTTCCGGTTGCACTCAAAAAATAAGTTTTGAAGGAATTGTGTACCCCAAATTTTGCTCCAGCAGCTGCCATTCTCAGCCAATATTCATAATCACTGCACCAGTCAAATTTGCTAGGATTAAAATCGCCAATACATTTGTGCCAAGCTAGTCTCCATACTGGAACACAATGGGGTGGATTTCTTTTTTTAAAGTAGCCTCCATGAACTTGTGCAAACTCCTTCAGTCCATAGATTTTAACCATTGATTCATTAAATTCGTCTTCGTCGAAGTGTCTGTGTCTGTATATCTCCGACGATAAATCACCCGCAATGCTTAGGGCGATCGCATTGGTGCTGAATACATCAAGGTTAAGACTATCTAACGTCTTTACTGCTAGATTAAAGTAGTCTTGACTTACCCTATCATCAACGTTTAAGTTGGCTATATATTCCGTATTTGATAATGAGAATATCTGATTCCATGCTGTGTATAAATCTTCCTTAATCGTGCCTCTATCCATGTAGAGCAATGTAGTTTTGTCAAGTTGATGTATGGTTTCCTTAACTTGCTGTGGATCAGCATGAGAATAAGGGTAGTCAAAAACAACCAATTGAATCTCATTAATATTCTCCTGACTTTTTAGGCAGTCTATGTATCCATCAATGTAGTTATCCGCTTTGTAGCAAGATAATGCGATAGTTACCCTCTTGCTTGTTCCATGAGCAGTTAGATTCATTTTATTAGTATTTCCACAACTTTTCTCGATCAGTGATGATTGCTGAGATACATTGATATTTTCATTTAACATATGATTGAACAGTGAGTTCACCGAACATGACTTGACTAATGGAGTTAGTAGTTCATTTTTTCTGGAATCTTCAATAGTAACCACTGCATTATGACCAGTACCAGTATGTACTGAATAATACATGAGACACTCTTTAATTAGAACTATAACATCAAAAACCGCAGACACTTCTTCAGGCTGTGCTTTATCAACGTGGATCATCGATATCCTAGGATATTTTGATAAGAAATTTGAGAGTGTTCGGGAACTCTTTGTTTTTGATAAGAGTTCTACAATATGTTCAGGTGTCTCGAAACCTGATAGTTCCCATTCCAAAAAAATTTCTCTATCTTCTATTTCTTTCAATAGTTCCCCAGGATCAAAAGAAAAGTTTTCACTATTCAACTGTTGAGCCGTTAAACATATTTTCCTGAAGTTCAGACTTTTAGGAAAAATACTTCCACTCCAAGGTGTCGCACCAAGAATGAGATAGATGGCTTGCCATGGACTGATCGCACCAATATGTCCAATCCAAGCCACATAACGTCGCAAAGAGGACAAATACTCTAGGCTTTTTCCAATCAGATTTTTATCCCATTTTTTTCTTATTGTTTCGACAACAGCATCTACATTTACAATACGGTCATTACGAGATTTATCATCACTATAATTTCTGGGCTTATCATCAACATGAATAAATTCGTAGAGCAAACATGGATTGCTTACGGTGAAGCCAGAAGATTTAAATATAGCTGCTAAAGCAGTATCACAACCAAAACTACCTAACAAAACTTTTCGGGTTGACTCAGGAACAAGAATCGGTGTATTGAAACAATACGTATCATAACTAAAATAATTTTTGTCTTTCAAAGAAAAATTAGAAAATTCGATTTCAGACCAAGGTGGATGTGGGGTAAGCGATTGTAAAAAAGTTCCATTTATCGTGAGATTCCATCGTGTTAACACATGGAATAGGTTGGTAACAGAGAAACTATCAATGATCAATTTTTCTGCACTTAGAACCGGAAGGTATATGTCAGAATTCTGGATTACACATAAACCTCTACCAAACTGATTAGCCAAATTAAATAACTGCCAATAACTTGGACGCTCGGAAGTTTCAATAACATATAATTTTTTGTTTTTGATTGCTTGTTTAAAAAACATTTGCTGATCAAGAGGCAATGCCAACTCAAACGAAGACCAACAGCCTTCAAACAGCAATACAATCTCTCGAACAAAAGGATTAGAAATGTTTAGAAGTAACATTTCTATGTTGATTTCAATGGCTGGAGAGATAGAAGATTCCTGAGGAAATGAAGTGATAACCAATAGTTTGAGGTGATCAAAAAACTGTTGTAACAGCATTTTCTCAAATATGCCGTGGGAACTAATTGGACTAAGATCATAAATTTTACATTCCATTTCAAAACACTTTAGAGACTCTGAAACCTTTTTAAGTGCATCAACATGAACTAGATTACCATTATTATCTTTGACATAATTTGGATCATTTGGAATATTATATTTATCTCCTACTTGCTGATACTTGCTAAAAAAATAATTAGGATTAAAGTTCGGAGTTTGCTCGATTTGGAGGAGAACGTCATTATCATCTGTTCCAATTTTTTTAGCCTCAGGCAATAGCTCAACATAGTTGGTATCAATACCGATAGTAGCAATTATTTTCATCTGCTCATAAGCCATCCAACGGATAGCCCAACTTCCGGTAGTTACATAATATGTCTGGAAGACTTCATATTCTTTTAATGCCTTACTATACCATAAAATATTATCTAAATCCGTAATATCTGGATATATATCTTTAATTTCATCACGAAGAAAAAACTTTTTTATCCTACCTTCGTGAATTAGCTTGTAAATGACATCAGCATGACTTTGAGTAACTACTGTATCCATGCAGATATAATGTGTTGGTCTAAAATCTATTTCATTCCAATAACGATAAGCTACATTCATTCCAACTGTTGCTATATGACCTCCTTCCAGGAGTTCAAAATTTAACAGCTTGGCGGACGGGCCATTACCTAGAATAACAGCAACTTTAGGTTGAAATTCTAGCAACTCTAAATGCTGGTATTTTTTTATTAGCTGAGTCAAACTGACTGTATTCATAATCCTCAGATGTTTTTATACTATAATTTTCGCTACTTTAGTAATTTATAACCCCAAAGGGAACCAAACCTTGGGATTAAACGGCGTAAATCCAGGCCTAAAGCCAGGTATTTGAGTTAATTCTGTTCTGACAAATACAAGGTCAAATTGGTAGAGGGCAGAGCCATAATAGACAAGATCAACAATATCATAAAGCTGAAAACCATTATTCTGAATAAACGAAAATCTTTCAAGTACGGACCAGCATGTAGCTTCAATAATAATAACTGAAGCTAAGTTTAATACGCTACCAAAGCCTTTTATAACATTTAAATCTTCCCCATCGACATCTACTTTCAGCAAAAAATTGCGATCAATCTTCGCTGAGATATCCATATCACAAAAACGTCGTACATCAACGGTTTCACAAGCTAAAACTTCAGAACCATCTACCAAAATTGGATTATTTGATATTCTACTATGAGTAACGACACCATTTTTATTCAATGACGTAAGGATCAGATAAATTTCCGAATTATTGTTAGATAAAGCGATTGGAAATAGCTCATAATCTACTTTTGCATAATTCTCATATATCGTTTCAAAGAAAAGATTAACTGGTTCAAATAAATAATGTTTCTTTTCTGGAAAAACTTTGATTAAAGAAGATGTACACTCGCGAACTCCAACATCAATTATGCTTGAAATCGGAACTTGATCTTTTAATCTTGATAAAACAGATAACTTTGTTGGTATTGGCGGCTTGCTATTCATAAAAATCCTTATCTACAGTTATGAATCTTATACTAACACAAAACGAGTTTATATACCTTTTTGATTTTTAAGTTTTTCATATTTAAAGTAATACTCCTCTAGCAGTTCTTGAGTTTCGTGTAAAATCTGAAGAAGATCGGTTTCTCGATGATGCAGATTTTGAGCCAAATTAGATTGATTATTTGGACAAGAGTTATGGTCAATTTTTTGATTTTTGGTATTTTCAAGTGCTGGTGATATTAACAATTCTGTATTTTTGTGATTTTGTGATTTTCTTGTCAAATTTGCCAACTTCTGATCAATCTCAACTGCCTTAACACCTAACTTTTCTGCACCCTGAATCTTATCCTTAGCCAAAACACCTTCAAATATAAGTCGGTAATCTTGCTTAGGAAAAACCTGACATCGACCATTAACAGTAGCATCAATAATTTTCCGCCCACTTTCCTCAAATACTTGCTTGGCAACCTGATAACTTTTCTCCGAATTTTCCAAATCAGGTAACTGCCATTTTAATCCTTTGCCAAAATAAGTAGGGTCAAAATGATTTGGATCATCCCCATCAGACACAACCGCTTTGTATGGAGTTCCTTGAGTAACAAAATGATGATCCACCCCAATCAAAATCACCTCACTAAACCCCATGTAATAAGCCAACTGCATCGCCACATAAGTTACCGTAGAGCCTTCATTTAACCCTACATCTGGATGCTTACTAAAGGGTTCCCCTGGAGATGGAAAGGTTTTGACAAAAATCACATCATCCGAGGGATCAAAATAGGAAATCCCCCGATTACCAATAAACTTAGGACAAGATATCTTGCGAATCTGATCAAAACTTTGTTCAATCACATAGGGATTAACTGCTACATAATAGGTCGGGGAAAACTCCCAACGTTCAAACCCCAAATAAATCTTATTGGTTCCAAAACAAATTTCATGTTTCAGAAACGACAAATCCATTTCATTTAAACTAGGGCCATTACCAATAATTACACAGCGCTGACCCAAATGTTTATTATGGAACGGCCTAATTTTTTCCTGAGATCTTTCCAGCATCGCCTTGACCGTTTCTGGGTCTAATGCTGTTTCCCAAGACTCCAAAGCTTCTTCTTTTCGCTCTTCTCGCCAACGAATCAAACTATCATTGATTTGGATATTTTCTACTTCATCTGGGTTTAAAGTCCACACATTCATTTTTAACTTAGACGGCTGACTAAGATTTTCACTTGGATAAACCCATGCTGTACTACCTAAAATCGTAGTATCACCGTACTTATCGTAAGACCTTAACTGTGTTTCATGAACATGAACTATCTTGATGTGATTACATGGATTATATACTTTAGCACCATGAACTGAAAATAAGTAGGCAATCTTTGCATCGCAACGAGGCAACCCCAAAGGAACTGACAAAGATTTTTTCAAAGATTCAGTAAACTTATAGTCTCCACAAACCGCCCAAACGTCCTGAGACTGATGGGGGTTTTCGTGCAAAATTTGCTCCGACCCTTTTTGCTCGCGACGACTAAGGGCGACAAGACCATTGGGGTTAGCCGAAAATATTTCTCTCAGCCCGGCAATAGATTCATCTAAGTAAATATCGGTGTTAGCCAGAACTGAAATTTTATCGGGAAACTTTTTCTCTGTTAATTCTATCCAGTCCAAATAAGTCGCCCTAGAAGATAGTTGCATAATTTCAATTTTAGGACTTTCTAGTTCTGGTTGATAACCATCATCAATCAGTAAGACAATTTTTGCAATTTCAGGACACTCTATATTTTTTTTCAGGCAATAAATCAATTCATCCTGTCTTTCGGGCTGCTTGGCTTTATAATAGGGTGTGAATAATACGATATTCTGGGGGATTACAGTTCGGTAAACCCCAACAACCGCATCATCCTTTCCTAACTTCCGCAAAACATCGCCTAACTTTTGCCAAGCTACCGCCTGAATTTCAGGATTATTAGGTTCAATTTGTAAAGTGCTTTTATAAAAAGTAATAGCCTGCTCTAATTTGCCCTGACTTTTCAAAATATCAGCTAATTTTAAAGACATTTCAGCATCTTTGGGGTTTACTTCTAATGCCTTATAATAAACCTGTAAATCCGTTGGATTATCTGCAACGGCTCGGTGATAAACTTGAGAAATTTCTTCAGAATAACTCTGAATTTGATGTTGTAGAGCATCCCCTAACTTTTCATGAACCTGTGGCAAATTTGGATCGAGTTTAATAACATTACGATAGGCTGCGATCGCCCCTTCCCAATCTTCTTTTTTAACTAAAACATCGCCTAAATTATAATATGACCAAACAAAATTTGGATCTAAATCAACTGCTTTTTGATAAGCCGCGATCGCCCCTTTCCAATCTTCTTTTTTAACTAAAATATCCCCTAAATTATGATGAGATAAAGCAAAATCGGGTTTCAACTCAATCGCTTTCTGATAAGCTTGCGCCGCCTCGTCCCAGCGTTGCAACTCCCGCAACCCATCCCCTAAATTATTATAAGACCAAGAAAACTCAGGATTCAATTCAATCGCTTTTTGATACGCTGCAACCGCATCTTCCCAGCGCTGCAACTTCAGTAAGGAATCCCCCAAATTATGATAAACCTCAGCCCCATCCGACCGCAAGCCGATCGCTGTTTCATAAACCTCAACGGCCTCATCCCAACGTTCCAACTTCAGGAACAAATTCCCTAACTCCCGTTGCACCTCAACCCAATTCGGTGTTATTCTTAATGCTTGCTGATAGGCTGCGATCGCTTCTTGCCATTTTTCCTGCTCAACTAAAGCCTGGGCTAACCGATAAGGGGGTTCGGCCGGAGAAACGGAGCGACGACGACTTTTAACCATAGAAGACCCCTTGGGACGATCAGAAAGGATTGAGGGTTTTTGCTGAATAACCATATAATTACTTGACAGAATACGAAGAATTAAATTAAGGCACTTTTGATAACTCCGCAGCCTGTTGATACGCTTCAACGGCCGCTTCCACTTCTCCCTGTTGCCAGAGGACATCACCTAATTTATGATGCACTTCCCATAACTCAGGCTCTACCTGAAGCATTTGCTGATAACAAGCACTTGCCTTTTGCCACTGTCCTTGACGTGACCAGATATCCCCCAATGCTTCTTGAACAGAAGTCAATTGAGGGTTTAACTGAACTGCCGTTTGGTAAGATTGGATAGCAGCGTCCCATTGCTCCTGTTCTGCATAGATATCCCCTAACGTCGCGTAGATTTCCGGATCTTCTGGCTGAAGTTGTCGCAGTTGTTCATAAACAGCCAAGGCAGGGGCAATTTCTCCTTGATTGTATAAAGCCTGAGCCATCAATCGATAAGCTTCCACCTGTTGCGGTTCCTGCTCTATCACTTGACTACAAATTTTAATGCAAGCTTCCCACTGAGTTAACTGCAACTTCTGATAGGCTTGCTCCAGTAATTCCCCTTGATTCTTTTGAGTCAAGGAATGTTTGCCGTTGCCATTACCATTATAAATAGAAATCAGGGGATTCCCCGAAGACAGTTGTAAAGTTTTCTGTTTTTCTGACTCCGGTTCCTGTAACCGTTCCCCTAAGTGCGGGTGGCGAATTGCGAAATGAGGATCTCTGACTAAAGCCTGACCATAACAAATCATCGCCTGGGTTCTTTGTTCCCGTTCCCATAGAGCATCCCCCAGTTGCAAACAGTCCTGTACTGAAACCTGTTCCGGTTCTAACCGCAACGCTTCATACAAACAATCCTCGACATTTTCCCAATTTCCCAGCACTTGCCATCCTTGACTTAACTGCCGATAGGTAAGAGCGGAGGGCTGAAATTGAATCGCTTTTTGATAACAAGCAATGGCGAGTTTCCAGTTGCCTTCCTGTGCATAAAGTTCTCCTATCCGCACATACCCTTCCCCCTCTTGGGGTTGCAACTTAATTCCCTGTTTATAGCATTGTTTGGCTTTTTCCCCATTTCCCAAAGCAGCCCAAGCTTTCCCTAACAGCCAATAAACGGTGACTTCTTGGGGGTAAGCAACAGTCAGTTGCTCACAGTCCCGAATACAGTCCAGGTAGTTTCCTTGCTCAAACCGAGCCTGAGCTTGCTGATACTGACTCGACTCCGCCAGGGGTTCGCCCATTGACACGGCTGTTGTTGTCCAGGTTTCCCCAATACCACTGCCGGGCAACTCCCGTCTCGGTAGGGATGTCCCAAGCCGCGCTTGTCCAGACAGAAACGTTCCTGCCAACATCTGCAAGATTTCGTGAGAGTTCCCGCTACCCTGTAAGGATTGACTGCTGTGAATTAAAGCTTGGGTGAGATTTTGCCAGGCCATTAACAATCGAGGATTCAATTCCAAAGCTTGATGATAACAAGTCAAAACCTCTTGCCATCGACCTTGGATAACGAAGGCCTTGCCTAAGCTATTGTAAGTTTCAAAGGCATGGGGATTAATCTTTAGGGCTTGCTGATAATGAGCGATCGCCTCATCCCACTGTCCTTGAGTGGCTAACACTTCCCCTAAGTTATGGTGCGCTTCCGCACAAGTTGGATCAAACCATAAGGCTCGACGGTAGCAGGTGGCAGCATCCACTAATTTCCCCCGACGCAGTAACAAACTCCCCAAGGCTAAATGTTCGGTAGGTTTCACTGCTTCTGGTTTTAAGCTAAATCCCTGATACCAATACTGGATAGCAATGTCCTGTTTTCCTATTCGGTCTAAGACTTGGGCTAAATTCCGATAGGCTACAGCTAAGTTAGGATTGATGGCGATCGCTCTTTGATAAGCGAGAACTGCCGATTGCCATTGTCGTTGTTTAGCGTATAAATTCCCTAAATTTGTATGGGCGATCGCATCTTGAGGGCTGAGTTTGACCAATTTTCGATAGGCTCTCATGGCTAGATCAAAACGTCCAAGTTGATGTAGCGTTTTCCCTAAAATTTCATAGGCTTTGGCTTGGTTCGGGGATTGGGCGATCACCTGCTGACATTGGGTGATCGCCTGTTTTAAAGCTTTCTTTTTAAAATTTTCTTCCGCCTGCTGTAATAATTCAGTCTCATTTATAATAGCTGAAGGCTGAAATAATTGTGGAGGCTTAATCTGACACATCTCTAGCATCTTATCTTCCTCGCTTTGAGCTTGTTCTAAGGCTGTTTGGGCTGCTGCTAAATTCGGATCTTGGTTTAACGCATGACGAAAACAAGCGATCGCAAACTCTATTTTTCCCTGTTCTAATAAAACGTTTCCTAATTCTAAATACTCCTGAGCCCTTGCCTGATCCGGTTGCAACCGATAGCTATGATACCAACATTCTGCCGCTTCACCCGGACGATTTAACTTTGTCCAAACCTTGGCTAAGTTTCGGTAAATTAAATCAGCATTTGGTTTATACTGGAGCGTGGTTTGATAATATTGAACCGCTAACTCCCACTGTTGCTGTTTAGCATATAAACTGCCTAAATTTCCATAGGCTTCTGCATAAGTTGGCTGTAATTGAATAGCTTTTTCATATAAATCTTTAGCTGGCTCCCATCGTCCCTGAATTTGGTAAATATTACCTAAAATTCCATAAGCTTCCGCACAATTGGCATCAAGTTTTAACGCAGATTCACAAGCTTGAATCCCCGCCTCAACTTGCTTTTGGGCAAAAGCACTCTTGGCCAGTTCCAGCCATTCCTCTAAGGTGTTTTCTTCAGAAACATAAAATAACATATCTGCTTTAGGGTCAGATGAATTATCAGATAATCCCTTATCTTTAATTATACCAGAAAGTTCTAAAACTTTTGCTAAGGATTGTAAATTAATCCAAATATCTTCTATGAGGGGACTAGGATACATTAATTGTCGCAAAAAAGCACAATCTAAGATTTCACCTTCCAACGTATAGTGCTTTAAATTCAAATAGTGACTCATTAGCCAATAGTAATGACGCACATAGTTGGGAGAAATTAATTCAATCACGCAAGTCTGGGGCTGACAAAACATTAAATTCGTTAATCCCGCCCCATGGGGTGCGACAATTATTTCAGCCTGAGCAAATAAACGAACTTGTTCAGAAACGGAAAGTTGTTCCAGTTCTACGCAAACAAAGCCCCATTCCCCCAACAGTGCCATGACATCAGGCTCATTTAGAACTTGACGGTATCTCGCCCCTCGCCGGCTAATATAAATTCGTTGCTGCTTCCCGGAAGCCGAGGTAGCTTGTTCTGCGGCATAAACCTTTCGCCAAAAGTCCATCACCCAAGGCACAACCCAACCCACCGGAGCCGGAAAAGAAGGCACAATTAAATGGGAAGCTTGTAGATAGGAACTGCGATCGCTTTCAATAATTTTAGTCTCAGGAATGCCTAATTTTTTCAGAGTTTCCCGTTGAAAAGCAGTCTCACAGGCATTCACCACAAACCAATCAATGGACTCTAAATCAATATCATGCTGTTTCAGAATTTCTAACCGAGGTAAAATATCTACCATCCAATGAAAATAAACATTTCCCGATAATCCTGACAACACGACAACACGCCCTTCCAATTTTTTGACAGGAGGTAATTCTTTGAGAGAGAAAATCTGATGTTGACTCCAATCATAGTGCTGACAATTGGGTAAGGGAGTGGGGTAAAAACAGGAAAATTCTGTTAGTAATTCTCCTTGTTGATTTAAAATAGCGATCGCATTACAAACATTCCACCAATTTTTTTTCGGGGCAATCCAAGCTCCGCCTTGGGGAATTATCGTCACAGTCGGTTCGGGAATAATCCAAGGTAAAGGTTGAGAACTCGGTGGAAAATAATAAATCCCTTCGCCATATTTAACCGGTTCTAACTGCCGAGCAATCTGTTTGAGACAAGGGAGACAATCTAATCCTTGGCAGGCGGTTTTTGAGGCGGTTTTTGGGGTTAAATCCAGGGGGAGTCGAAGGTCAGAGCCGATTAAACGCCTATCCGAGATAATTTCTCCCCGTTCAATTTGTTGTTGTTTGTCTAGTACCTTTTCTAGTCTTTCATGCAGAATAGGATTTTGGGGATCTAATTTCAAAGCTTGAGAATAATAACGGGTTGCTTTCACCCAGGAGTGAGACTCAACTGCACAATCCCCCAATCGACAATAGGATTCAAACCACTTGGGATCAATCTGATTCGCCTTTTGATAATAAAGTTCCGCTTGGGCAAAATTTCGATATTCAGCCTGGGAATCTCCGATATAAAGATAGGTTTGAGCTAAGAATCGATAGGCTAGGGTTAAGTCAGTCGTTTCAGTTTGTAACCTTTGCAGGAACTGACAACAGGCAATTTTGGCTTGATCCATTGCCGGAAGTGCTGGTAGGTTAGGGTCGCGCCTCACCCCTACACCTTGGCAATAGGCTGTGATCCAAGGCAACTTTTGTATAATTACCATTTGGCAATGATACAAAGCTTGCTCAAATTGTTTTTGTTCAATTAAGGAGGAAACACAGTTGCCATGGACTTCTGTAAAATCTGGTTGCAGTGCTAAAACTCGTTCAAAATAGCTCAGAGCAACCTGATGATACCCTTGTTGTTGAAAAGCCTTACCCAGATTGTAATGAGCTTGTACTAAATCTGGTTGAAGTTGAATCGCTCGCAAATAGTTGGCAATCGCCTGATCCAAATTTCCTTGTTTGAAGTAACTGTAAGCTAAATTATTATAAAGATGACTATCTTCCCTAGAAAATCGAGTCAGGGCAGTTTGAAAAATCAGAACCGCTTCATCCAGTTGTGCTTCTGCAACCAGTAAACATCCCAAGTTACAGTAGACATCGGCATTCCCATCAGGATCTAAGGCAATTGCTTCTTGATAACATTGGATCGCTTGTTTAAACTGACCCTGTTGTTGTAGAGAGGCACCCTGCTGACAATACATCTGAGCAGTAGGAGTGTCATTGTCCTGAGCCATGAGTTGAGAAGATGGAGGATAGCAGTTCTCCCTCAAAAAAGATAAATCGATCATGAAGTCTGGCTGGAGGTTAAAACAATCGAGATAGAGGCACCAAAATCAATGGTTTTTAGATTAAATCAAAGTCGTTGCTACCTAATGTCAGATTTTCGCCCATTTTTAAGATAGCAACAGGTTGTTTCTGCTCATCCAGATAATACAGTTGTCCTGTCGCCTGATCATAAATCAAGTTAGCAGAAGCAATATCTCCTAACTGGGAGGGGTTAAAGTTCTGTACAGTCTGTACTTCCCCATTGGGTAATGGGCCAGGTACACCGCCCAAAGCCGTAAACACATTAGCGTTTAAGCCGATCAGATCCACTCCTGGAGTAAAGTCAGTCAGCGTATCGGGAACGTCACCTAAGCCACCAATATAGAAGGTGTCGGCTCCTTCGCCTCCGGTAAGCGTATCGTCTCCCTGATCTCCAGAGAGAAAGTCATTGCCCGAATCCCCGAATAAAATATCTTTTCCTTGCCCACCATAGAGAGTGTCACTCCCTGTTCCTCCTCCTAAGGTATCATCTCCTTCCCCACCATAGAGAAGATCACTACCGATATCTCCAGCTAAGGAGTCATTGCCAATATCCCCATATAGGATGTCTTGGCCATCTCCACCCGACAGGGTATCACTTCCTTGACCTCCATATAAAAGATCGTTGCCTTGATCTCCAGAGAGGCTATCATCTCCACTTTGCCCAAATAAGCTGTCATTGCCTAGACCACCAATCAGGGTATCATTACCTAAACCGCCCACGAGAAAGTCGTTGCCACTTCCCCCATCGAGAAAATCATTTCCATTGTCCCCATAAACTGTATCGTTTCCCATCCCTGAACTGATAGAGTCACCCCCTTGACCGGCAAAGATTATATCTTGGCCTTCTGTTGGTACTGAGGCTCGGCCTTGTCGCCCACTGGGAACTGAATCTGCCATGTCAACCTTATCGGCACCTTTGCTCAGGCTCATCAGAGTATTTTGTTTCCCGTCTCCTGTAACTTGATCCTCTTTGGAACCTCCACTAACAAAGGCTGTGTTACCCGTTGAATCAGGAGTAATTACTATATCATTGGGTTTATCAGGATCTCCCTGGTATACGGTAATATTTTCGGTATTCCCGTCTGGGAACAATTCAGAAAGGAGAGCCTCAGGAATTTTATCAAGAACCTCTGTAACGACTTTTTCCGCTTCAGGAGAAGTTGGATCACTTGGTTGTACTGTGTTTATAGTCATTGGAAAAATGGGTGCGAACCCCTAACTTTTAGTTAGGCTTTATATTTCCCCCCCCAAGCCCCCCGTGCACGGGGGGTTTGGGGGGGAGGGGTAGAGGGGTAT